>JASHQF010000059.1 GCA_030037695.1 Thermoplasmata archaeon | reverse complement strand
TCTTCGGCGGGACGTGGGGCCAATACTCGACCCTCACGTACGCGATCGCCGCGTTCTTTGGCGCTCTGGCGATCGTCGCCTTGCTCTATCGCCTCTGGCTGATCGGGGGGCTGGTCGCCGCCGCCGCGATCTGCGCCCTCGTCCTAGGCAAAGTGGCGGGCGCCCGCCCTAGCGGAAGCTAAGATCCCCTCCCTCCGAGAGGGCGAAAGGTCGATCGTCGCCCGGGAAGCGGTCGGAGCCGGCTGGGAGTTCTCAGGCCCCGCGTTTCCGCCGCACGTTCGGCCCCGCGATCACCGGCTTCGTGGGGGGTACGTACGGTCGGAATTCGCTCGCGAGGAGTCCCAGCATCTCGCAGTCGCGGTATTCCCCGTCGATCCGGAAGTTGTCCCGGGCCCACCCCTCGGTCCGGAACCCCAGGCGGGCGAGGACCGCCCGCGACGCCGGATTCCCGCGCACGACCCCCGTCTCGATGCGGTGCAGCCCCATCGACCGGAACGCCGCCTCGCAGAGGCGAGAAGCGACCTCCGAGGCAACGCCCTGCCGCCAGTACGGCCGGGCGACCCAATATCCGAGATGCGCGCGCCGGTCCCGAGCCGAGCGAACCTCCAAACCGCACGAGCCGATGTACTTGCCCGTCTCTCGTACCGTGATCGCGAGGAGGTAGGTGTCTCCCGCGCGAACGCCCCGGCGGGCCTTCCGCACGAACGTACGTGCATCGTCGAGCGTGTAGGACCTCCAGAGCGGGACCGTGCGCGTGACCTCGCGATCGTGCAGCCAGCGAGCGATGCGGGGCGCGTCGCGAACGGTGTAGGCGCGCAGGAGCAGACGCGGGGTCGTGATCGGGAGGCGAAGCCGGGGGATGTCTACCTTGGTGGGGGGCATACGGCTGCGGAATCGGAATGACCTACGTAAGGATGTGAGCTAGGATGCGAATCCGAGTGAGGGCCGAGTTCCTAGGAGACCCTTAGCGGTGGAGTGTGTCGCTTCCCCACGGCAGGGTTCAACATGAGCAGGGCGCGGCGGTCGGCCCCCTACCCTGTCGCCCCTGACAAGGGTCATACTGGGTCGGTCGCTCCCGGATTCAGGATGGCCCAACCAGCGCCTGGAACCAGGAAATGGCCCCAGCTGGTCTTCTGGGCCGGACTAGGCTTGGCGCTCGTTGGCGTATTCGGGTGGAACGGGCTGGTGATCGTGACTAAGGGCAGCATCGCCAGTGGGAACTACACCGCCATCGACGCCGGCGCTATCCTGATTTTTGTAGGCCTTGGGCTGATGGCAACGGCTTTCGTCGCCTCGCATCGATCGTCAAGGGGGATTCGCCCGCCAAGGTCGGCGACGACCTCCCATTCCGGTGAATCAAGCTGAGGGGGAGAACAGCCCTCGGCCCGCACGGGGACGTCTAGCTCCCTGGCTCGCGGGCCAAAAGTTGAACCGCGGTCCATAGGGAAGGGGGGTTCTAATCGTCCCACTCGATGCGGCCAGTTGGGGGGTCGGAGCTCGCGTCGATTACGACCCGGCCTTTCACAGCGCGTAGCGCGTTCAACCCGAAGAGGCTCACGGGATTCTGCCTCCGAGTCCGGGTTTGGATTACGGGCCCTTTGGTCTTCTGCTTCTTCTCCACCAAAATCTCCCCGATTCTGACCTCGGGACTGCACTGCTTGCCATTACGCAGCATGATGGTCAAGCCGCTGTGGGCAGGTACTGTTCTGAGGTTCTTCATTGCGGTTACTCCCCCCGTAGGCGCAAGATGCAACCTGTCAACCTGAATTCCGAGCTCCTCAGCCTTCTCCCTGGTCAGCATGGATACCGACGCGCCGGTATCAACAAACATCTCGATGGTCGCCAATTGGGCGGGAGTAACCGCCGAATTGAGAAGGGTGACGGGAACCGAAAAGAGACCCTTCTCTCGGTCGAAGATGAGCTCAACTGAGCCCCATCTAGAGAATCCAGGCCCACTGCTCTGGAGTGACGTACGTCACGTACGCACCGGGCACCCTCTTGCCCCGTGCCTCTGCCTTTTCGCGGGAGGTTGAGTTGTAAACGATCTTGCCGTCGTTGACAACTACAAAGCGACCTGCATGCTGGCCTACCTCAACCGAGTGCTCCTTGGCCCACTTTAGATTCGCTTCAAACTTGGCCAACAGGTCGCTTGCTCGCGCAAGCATTGCATCGGACAAGATTGCACCAGCCCGTCTCCCTATGGCCCGCGGGGCCTTAATTGCACTTTCGTGCCAGTTGCCGATGGCTCCCGTCTCCGGCCACATCGAGGACCGGGGCACCCGGCTCGCTCGGGGACCCCTAACTCCCCGGCTCGCCGGCCGAAACTCCATCCTCGATCTATAGGGAAGGAGAACCCCCCCTCCCCATCCGCGGCGGTGTGTGGGCATGCACCCACGAGCCCTCCTTCGGGTTCCCCCGTTGGGCTATGGTGCCAGCTGGAACCCGCCTGGTGTCCAGGCGAAGAGCGGACCATTCACTTTCCCTCCGGTATCCAGGGTTTCCGGAGTCGGAGGGGAGGTAACCAATTTTGGGCATGGTCAGAAGGGGTAGGGTACCATGACGCGGGCAGGAAAGCCCGCTTGGCCCCACCGAGCGCACCCACAGGGGTGGCCCCCGGTTGCCGGGGACCGAGCGGGTTAGTTCCGATTCGGTAGAGGACCGAACAGAGCGGAGCCGGGCTCGGAGGCTTTGCTGGAGCGCGTCAATCGGATGCAGTCGGAGCCGTTTGCAGGGGGGTTTGAACGGCATACACCCCGGCGATTTCTCGCCGGGGCGGCCAGGTCGTGGTAGTAAGCCCCTTTCCGTTTCAGACAGCATTCGACTCCGCGCTCTCCTCGACGGTCGGGGAAACTCCTCATCCCGCCGCTCAGAGCTTGCTCCCGGGGAGTCGGCCGTTTCACCATCTCCCGACGGAATCTCCGGGGCGGCCCCATCACCGTCCCGTCGGGCTGTGTCGTTTCTGCTCCGGAGCTCGGACTCACGCCCGTCGGGTTCCCACCCGACCCCGCGTTTCCCGGAGAGGGGACTTTCCTCAGCGGCCGGCCGTGGGCGGCTCGGTCCACCGTCAGCTGCCCTCCACCTCCTGGCGGGGTCCCCACGGCCGAGGAGCCGAAAAAGGCTCGGCCTCGCCCCGGTCGCGCGAAAGGTCGAAATCCCGAAGGGGTCTCGGCGCCCGCGATGGCGTCCCCCCGGCCGACCCCCGCGCGTACCTCCCCGAGACCGGCCGGGCCCAGCCTCGCGCCCTGCGTCCTGCTCCGAGCCGGCCTCGTCTGCCTCCCCGGCGAGGACGGGCCCGAGGTCGCGAGGGACGCGGACGGCAGCCCGCTCGATCCGTTCGATGTGATCGACCGGCTCGCTCCCGACTACCCCATGATCTACGTCGTCGACCTGACCGGGATCGAGCACGGGGAAGCCCAGCTCGACTATCTGCAGGAACTCTCGCGGGATGCGGTGCTGTGGGTCGACGCGGGGGTCCGGACGGTCGACCAAGCGATCGACGTACTCGTCACCGGCGCCCAGCGCGCCGTCCTCTCCAGCTCACGGCTGGAAGGCCCGGGAGAGCTGCGTCAGGCCTGGCAGCTCTCCAGCGAGATCGCCTTCGAGGTCGAGATCGAGGAGGGAGCCGCGCGGGCGGACAGCGGCTGGGGGTCCCACGAACCCGCGGCCGTGGCGAGAGCCGCGCGCGGAAGCGGTCCGGACCAGCTCGTGATCTCCCCGCGGGACGCCGCGCCGGATTGGGCGCTCGTGCGAGCGCTGGCTAGTGAGGGTCCGACATGGGTCGACGGGACGTTCACGCGAGCGGACCTCCCGAGACTCGCCCAGAGCGGCGCCGCCGGGGGGATCTTCCACCTCGACGAGCTTCCCGAGTTCTCACGGTCGCCTCTTCGCAGCGAGCGATCCCCCGGTGCGCGATGATGAGACCTAGAACCAGCTGAAACGTGAGGAATGATGGGCGAGCTGAGCGCACCCCAGGAGCGGGCCCGGGGGAACCTCCCTAGACGATGGGAGGCGGACCTTTCGCTGGGCGGCCGCGCGTACAAGACGGGGGCCGCCCTCTCGGGTGGCGGACTCGGCGGGGCCACCTAGCCTGGCCATCGTCCCGAGAGCGGCTCAGCGTTGCATCAGCAGGCGTCGGCGAAGCTGAAGGAACTCGGGGCCGCTGACGGCTCCGAGGTCCCGAAGGACGTCAAGCGTCGCGAGGAGCCGGGGCACGGGCGGCACCCGCGCACCGGGAGAGAGCGGGACCGGCGACGAGGAGAGGAGGCGGGTCTTCGCGGCCGCGAACTGGTCGGGCGACATGGTGCCGGCGTCCACCTGTTGCTTCCACCGCGCGACCTGATCGACTTCGCTCGGAGAGGTCGGGTCGATCGCAGGGAGTATAAGTGTCGTAGGTGCGGGGGAGGAGGGGGACCCAACCTCGGTGGAAGACCCGGCCCTGGGCACCGCCCCACCGGCGTACGTCCCTGAACTCGAGGCTACGCGGGGACCGGGCGCCCCAGCGCGCCACCCGTCCCGCTCGTTAGGCGTCGCGGAAGGGTGGGCCGCCCCGAGGGACGGGGGCGCTCCCACTTGGGGCGAGTCGAACGGACGGGTCATTACGCTCTCCGGCCCAACCATCGGAGAAGTCGAGCGTCCCTTGGCCAAGCTCGCTTCCAGCGTCCCCTCTTCCCAGGGATCCTCCCAGGAGATCCACCATGCGACCGTCGCTAGCAGCGAGGCGACGGCCCCGATCAGCGCGAGATACCATCCGCTGCCGGCGCCCCAGTCGGTGCCCCAGAAGCTCGAGCAGGGTGTCGAGCCACCGAACGGACCCGCGTTGCAAAGGGTGCCTGGGTTCCCCGAGTGCAGCTGGAGCGGCAGGCCGACCGTGAGATAGGCGACCGATCCCATCACGGTCAGCGTCGTACCGAGCCCCGCCCACGCGACGAAGCGCCCTCGAGCCCAGCCGCGGATCAGACCTCGCTCAGCAGAGATCCCGATCGCGCCGGCGGTGAGCGGAGCGATGAGCGAAGCGAGGAGGAGGAGTTCGAGCACGCCGAAAGTCTCGCCCAGGAATCCGAAGCCGGCGGCATGGTACGATAGGGTCAGCGTGCTGCTCTGCGACCCGTTGGTGAGGGAGATCACCACCGAAGAGCCCGGCAGCATGTAGACCGATCCGGACGTGCTGCCGGAGTAGAACGTGTACCCCCACCAGGGGCTCACGAGGGAGAAAAGGAGAACGAGGCCGGTCGCGAGGAGAAGGAGCGAGGCGACCATCCTTCGGCGGCTGGGTGCCCGGATCCTGCGAAGGGTACCCGAAGCACGCGGGGAGCCCAGGGAGTTCCCAGACGAACCGGAGGCGCACCGCACGTCTTCCCCAGCACGCGGAGCGTCTGCTGGGGTTTGAGGCTGCCGACGAAGACGATTCCCGGGGCAGGGCGGCGGACCGATCGGTCACCGGCTCGGACCCGGGGAGCGAGCGGCTGATCGCGGACGCCCCCAGCTAAGGGCGGCCACGCGAGGTTCGAGTCCCTCACGGTCGGTCTCGTCGGACAGACATCGGTGGCTATCCAGGCGGGAAGAAGCACGGGAGTCGAGCCGCTCGCGCCGCTGGACAGTGACCGCCCGGTCGCCCCGCAGGGGTGTGCAAAGGACGACCTCGACCTGATCCCAACCCAGGTCGGGCTGTCGAACCGAAATCCGCGCATCGTTATACGACAGTCTTAAAGAGGGGGTCCCCCTGCCGAGAGCTACCCATGTCAGACAGTCGCACGCGTACCCGGGTAGGCCTGCTATCGGTGACCGCCCTGATGGTCGTCGGCTTCGCTTTCGGAGGGGTCTTCGGGGCCCCGGCGATGACGGTGGCCGGCGCCGGTCACGCGGCCTCGAGCTCCGCCACGCCCGGCGTGGCCTCAGCATCCGTGGCCTCTCCTGCCGTCGCCTCGGCCCCGAACCTCGGCGCGGCGATGGCCAGCTCCGCGCTGGCCGCCACCAAGGCGGCGGGGATCAACCCGCGGGTCGTCTTCGTGCCGCGGCCGTCGGCCTCGCCGGCTCAGATCGCCGATGCGAAGGCGACGGGGGTCATCTCTCCGCTCTACGTCGGCAACCCCGCCCCGATGGGCCTCTCGGATCTTGGGCTGAGCGCAGGACCCGGTAACACGGTCGTGGGGACGATCCAGAACACCACGAGCGTCAGGGGCTCGATCGATCTCAACGCGACGGGGATCGAGCCGATGAACCTGGTCGACAGCTCACCGGACGGCTTCGGGATCCAGTTGAACGCTGTCACGACGAACATCACGCTGTTCGGGGTCGGGGGCTACACGTTCTGGACCCAGGACGTTCTCGGCTTCTTCCCCCAGACCCACTTCATGTACCTCGATTCGAACGTGTGGAACTTCTCGGGCGGGCCGCTCACGACGAACGTGTTCTACTCGCACGCGCCGGGCGGGGTCCAGGTCGGGACGGAGTACTACTACCACGAGGCCGTGATCCCGTTCCCGGTCTACTATCCGTTCAACCTGACGTTCTGGATGAACAGCACGATCTCGAACGGCCGCAACAACGTGAGCTTCACCATCCAGTTGAACAGCTCGACGTACCCGAGCGAGAACTTCACCGCCCCGTACGACTGGGTGGTGTTCAACTCGACCTCGGGCGGGCCGCCGCTCACCGTGCCGTCGAACTACACGATCAACGGCCAGCAGTACAGTCCGATCGGTCTCCCCGAGGATCTTGAGCTGACCCTCGGCGGGCCCGGCGGCGGTAGCCAAGCGACCCTGTTCGCCGCGGACGCGACGATGGGGCTCGCCACCTGGAACTCCTCGGCGGCGGCGTACCAGTCGGTCCCGTCCGCGTTCGACTTCGGGAGCGAGACGGGAGAGACCGTCACCGGGGCGAACGTTGCCTGGAGCAACGCACCGGGCGGCCCCGCCGGGCTCCCGACGTACGCCACGGTCTCGACCGGACCTTCCGTCCTCACGGGCCTCTGGAACGCCAGCGCGCCCGTAGGGTCGTACCCCGTCCACCTCGATGTCACGCCGGCGAACGCGTTCAACCTCGTCAACACCACGGGCGCGTCCGCGAACTTCACCGACAACGAAGCGGCGATCGCGCCCGAGGCGTTCACGAACACGCTCTACCTTACGCCCGGGGTCTACACGGTTCTCTCGGAACTGTCGGACTACACCTCGGCGACCACGGTCATCAACGTCACCGGGCCGACCACGGTCGTCGTGACGCTCTCCCCGGACCCGGCGGCGGGCATCTACACGCCCCTCTGGGCGTTCAACAACTCGGGCCTCGCCGCGCTCGCGGTCGGGGGATTGGGCACGACCGGCGCCCCGTACGTCATGCCGAACACGCAGAACGCGCCGATCGGTCCGGACTTCGGGGTGTACAACGATTACGCCTTCCCCGCGTACCCGGCCGTCTTCGTGGTCGGTACGAACGCGACGACAGAGTTCGTCAACCCGCCGTCGTTCAACACCTCCACGAACACGTTCCAGTTCCCCGGGACCCTCCTGCCGGCGTACAACGACCTGCAGTACTGGTTCTGGAACGACTCGAACGTCGCGCTGCTCAACGCGACCAACATCTCGGGGTGGTTCGGTGCGGAGGTGTTCTACCCGGCGGTGTTCGACACGTTCAACGTGATCTTCTACGAGGGGTCGAACAACCTGATCGCCCGCGACACGTTTGACAGCGGCGGCCAGGGTCTGCTGATCTTCTCGGGGTCGAACTTCTTCGCGCCCCCGTTGAACGTCGGCGGGAACAACTACACCGTCTGGGGGAACGTCTTTGAGACCGAGGAGGTCGCCCCCACGGCGGCGTGCCTCGGGGCTCCGCCCCAGACCGTCGCGGACTGCACGCCGATGCCGTACTACCTGGGCCTCGGCCTCGAGCTGGCGGCCCCGAACGACACGATCTACAACAACGAGTTCCTGACCCCGACCACCGCCTGGCTGATCATCGAGAACCTCTATTCGGGGACGATCGAGTTCTTCCCCGACACGTTCAACATCACGCCGGTTTCGTCGGCGGTCGTCAACTTCGCTCCCGGCTTCCCGGGAGTGCCGCTCACCGGCAGCATCCTTGGGACGTCGACCCAGGGCGGTAACTACTGGTGGGACTACGGGCTCCTCCAGAACCCGTACAACGGAGCCGACAACCCCTACGGCGTGCTCCCGTACGACGAGAGCGGGCTCACCTACCTTGGCTACGGCCCGTGGATCTACCCGGGCGGGGACTATGCCCCGCTGACGACGGGCCTGTTCACGGTGACCGTCACCGAGTCGGGACTGCCCGCGGGCACGTCCTGGGACATCCAGGTGTACAACGCGTTCGACCTCCTCGTGGCGAACAACACGACGAGCGGCACGTCGATCGGCTTCCTGCTCCCGAACGGGACGTACACGTACACGCTCTCCTCGGCCAACACCTCGTACGCGGCGGCCGGGGGCACGTTCTCCGTCGTCGGCGCGGCGAAGTCGCTCTCGGTGGCCTACCACCTGGTGACGTACGCCATCACGTTCACGGAGAGCGGACTGCCGGCGTCGGTGCTCGCGCGGCACGGCTGGTCGATCGAGGTCGACGGGCAGGTCCGCTCCTCGGACTCGCAGACCACGCTCGTGGTCGACCTACCGAACGGAACGTACGACTACCTCGTCCTCGGACCTTCGGGCTACGATGTCTCGGCGAACGCCGGCGACTCAGGATCGTGCGTCCCCGTAACTGCCCGGACGGTCGACGTCTGCGGCGCCGGGGCGAGCGTGACCGCGACGTTCTCCCGGGGTCGGACGGCGGCCCTGACGTTCACGGAGAAGGGGCTGCCCCTCACCCAGAACTGGTGCGTCGAGGTCGAGGGCCTGAGCCTCTGCTCGGACGGGCGCTCGGTCCGGTTCCCGGCCCTCACGCCGGGGGACTACTCCTACTCGGTCGTCTCCCCGCTCGCCGGCCAAACGATCACGGGGAAGGTCGATCGCACGACGGTGGTGCTGACGGGAGGGGCTCCGCAGAGCCTCGACCTCCTCGCGAGCACGACGGTGGCCCTGACGTTCGCCTACCCGTACACCGTGACGTTCACCGAGACCGGGCTCACGTCCGGGTCCTGGTCGGTGACGGTCCGCGGCGTCACCCTGTCGAGCGCGGTGGGCACCTCGATCGTCTTCCACCTGACCAACGGGACGTACAGCTATCGGATCGGGGTCGAGGCGGGCTACACCTCGAGCGGGTCCCCCACGAGGGCGGTGGTGGTCGGCTCGGCGATCTCGGTCGCCGTGACCTTCACCGCGCGGAGGTAGGGAACCCCGGACGAGCTCGCGGCACCGCCGGGGCCCACCGACAGCTGGGCCCCGCGCAACCCCTTCCTCCCGATCTTCGACCGAGATGGCCCGTGGTCCCCGGGATCCGCAGCCGGACTCGCCCCGGGGTCCCGTAGACGGATTCCCCGGGAACGGGGCTTCTCACCGTCCTGTGCGATCGACCGCGAGCTAGGCATCGACGGCTCCGTCAGCGTTTTCCTGCAGCGGAGGTGGTCGAGCACCGTGCCGGAACGCCCCAAGGTGACGATCAGCCTCCCCGACGGTTCTCACCAGGAGGTGGCCCCGGAGACCTCCGCCGAGGAGATCTTGGCGACCTGGGCGCCGGACCGAAGGCCGAAATTCCTCGCGGCCCTCTTCAACGGTCAGCCGATCGACCTCGCGCACCCGGTCCGCGCGTCCGGTGCCCTCGGGCCGCTCACGTTCGACGATCGCGCGGGGTGGGAGATCCTCCAGCACTCCTCGGCGCACCTCGTGGCCAAGGCGCTGGTCGAGACGATCCCGGAGGCGCTCCCGACCGCGGGGCCCCCTACCGACGAGGGCTTCTACTACGATTTCGACGTCCGGCCCCTCACCCCCGGCGACCTCGAGAGCGTGGTCCGGGCGATGCAACGGTCGATCGCGGCCCGGGAACCGTTCCGTCGCCGGGAGCTGACGCGCGAGGCCGCGGAGGCGATGTTCGCCCGGAACCGACACAAGCTCGGCTACATCGCGGAGATCCCGGCCGGCGAGGCGGTCTCGGTCTACGACACCGGCCCGTTCACCGACCTCTGCCGGGGGCCGCACGTCCCCTCGACACGGTGGCTCGAAGGGGTGCACATCCTCGGGTTCTCGGCGATCGAAGGCGGGGCCGCGGGCGAGCGGCCCCTGCAGCGCGTCCGGGGCGTGGGGTTCCCGACGAAGCCAGAGCTCGAGAAGTACCTCAAGCTGCGCGCGGAGGCGGCCGCCCGGGACCACCGGATCCTGGGCCCGAAGCAGGAGCTGTTCCTCTTCGCCGAGCCCGCCCCCGGCTTCCCGTTCTGGCTGCCGAACGGGATGGTGATCGTCCGCCAGCTCGAGCGGTACGTGACCGAGCACCTGCGCAAAGCGGGGTACGTCGAGATCCGCACCCCGCTCCTGTTCGCCCGGACCGTCTACGAGACGAGCGGTCACTGGGAGCATTACCGGGAGAATATGTTCGTCTCCCGGGTCGACGACCAGGAGTTCGGCTGGAAGCCGATGAACTGCCCGGGCGCGATGCTGATCTTCGGCTCCCGGTCGAGGAGCTACCGGGAGCTCCCGCTCCGCCTCGCCGAGTTCGCCCCGCTCCACCGCCTCGAGGCGAGCGGCACCCTCCACGGCCTGCTCCGGGTCCGCGAGCTCGTCCAGGACGACGCGCACGTCTTCGTGACCGAGGAGCAGATCGAGCCCGAGCTCCTCACGTTGCTCGCCTGGATCCGGGAGGCGTGCACGACGTTCGGGCTCGCCTGGTCGTACGAGCTCTCGACGCGCCCCGCGACGTTCCTCGGCGAGGCGGCCGACTGGGACCACGCCGAGGAGGTGCTCGCCCGGGCGCTCCGCGCGTCCGGTTCGGAGTTCCGGACCGGGGCGGGCGAGGGCGCGTTCTACGCCCCCAAGATCGACATCCACCTCCAGGACAGCCTCGGTCGCCGCTGGCAAACGGGGACGATCCAGCTCGACTACCAGATGCCGCGACGCTTCCACCTCGAGTACCAGGGAGCGGACGGCCAGCTCCACGCGCCGGCCGTGATCCACCGGACGATCCTCGGGACGTGGGAGCGGTTCACCGGGATCCTGATCGAGCACTACGGGGGCCGCTGGCCCCCGTGGCTGGCCCCCGTCCAGGTGCGGGTCCTCCCCGTGACGGAGCGGCACCGGACGGGAGCGGAGGCGCTCGTCTCCGAGCTCCAGGACGGCGGCCTCCGGGTCGAGATCGCGGGGTCCGAGGAGACCCTGCCGAAGCGCGTCCGCGCCGCCGAGCTCGATCGCGTCCCGTACGTGGCGGTCGTCGGGGACCGCGAGATCGCCGACGGGACGGTCTCCGTGCGCGTCCGCGGGACCCGGGAGGCTCGCGCGTTCTCCCGCGCGGAGTTCCTCGCCTCCGTCGTGGACAAGGTGCGCCGGCGCGACCTGAACCCCTGAGCGGGGCTCGAGCGCCTAGGCCCGGGACCGCCGGACCCGGCGGATCTCCATGAGGGCGGCGAGGTAGACCTCCTCGACCGCGGCGGTCGTGAGCCGGTGCTCGCGGCGGAGGTGGTCGCGGAAGCGGACGATCTCGACCGACCGGGCGCAGCGGGGGCAGCCGACCTTGCTCCGTCGGTTCCCGGAATCCCGCGGATCGCGGTAGTCGGGGATCTCCATCACGCAGCTGCTTCGACGTTCCGCCTTCAAATACCCAGCTTCCGGCGGGAACCCGGGGCGCCCGAGGCGTTTCCGGCAAAAGTTAAGAGCGCCGTCCGAGAGGGCGGCCGACCTGAGAGGTCCGCGTGACGGTCACCCCGGTCGAGCTCGAACTGTTCGTCTTCCTCGCCGCGGCCCTCGCGCTCGCGTTCGCGGGCGTCCAGACGGCCCTCCTCCTCCGGCGCGACGAGGGGGACGAGAAGATGCGCTCGATCGCCGCGGCGATCCGCGAGGGCGCGGTCGCATTCCTGCGGCGCGAGTACACGGCGGTGTTCGTGGTGGCGATCGTCCTCGCGGTCGTCATCGAGGTCGCCTTCGGCGTGACGACGAACGGGCCCCGCCTCGCCGTCGGGTTCCTCTTCGGCGCCGCCGGGAGCGCGCTCGCCGGGGCGATCGGGATGCTCGTCAGCATCCGGGCGAACGTCCGCACGGCCGCGCAGGCCCGCACCGGCGACCTCGCGCGGACGATGCGGTACGCCTTCCAGGGCGGGAGCGTCACCGGTCTTTCCGTCGCCGGCCTCGCCCTCCTCGAGCTCGTCGGCTTCTACGTTGCCTTCGGGGGGGATGTCGTCGCGATGGTCGGGCTCCTGTTCGGAGCCTCGCTGATGAGCCTGTTCGCCCGGGTCGGGGGCGGGATCTTCACGAAGGGCGCCGACGTCGGCGCGGACCTCGTCGGCAAGATCGAGGTCGGGATCCCTGAGGACGACCCGCGCAACCCGGCCGTCATCGCCGACAACGTCGGCGACAACGTGGGCGACTGCGCCGGGATGGCGGCCGATCTGTTCGAGACGTACGTCGTCACGGCCGTCAGCGCGATGCTCCTCGCCTTCCTGATCCCCCAGATCCTCCCCGCGTTCTCCACGAGGTTCCCCCACGCGATCCTCTATCCGCTCGTGATCAGCGGCTGGGCGATCGTGGCGACGCTCGTCGGCGGGCTGTTCGTCCGGATGCGCCCCGGAGGGTCGATCATGGGGGCGCTCTACCAGGGGCTGGCCGCGACGACCGTCGTCGGCGTCGTCGGCCTCTACGTCCTCGACAACCTCCTGATGGGCGGCAGTCCGGGCGTCTTCGTCGCGACGGTCTCCGGCTTGCTCGTGATGGTGTTCATCGTCATCCTGACCGACTACTACACGAGCGCCAAGTACGGGCCGGTCCACCGGATCGCGGAGGCGAGCCAGGCCGGGGCCGGGCCGACGGTGATCGCCGGGCTCTCGGTCGGTCTCGAGGCCGTGTTCCTCTCGGGGATCGTGATCGTCGCCGCGACGCTCGCGAGCTACCTCGCGGTCGGGTGGACCGGCTGGTCGACCGCGCCGTCCCCGGAGTTCGGGCTCTACGGGGTCGGGCTCGCGGCGGCGAGCATGCTCGCGGTGACGGGCATGATCATCTCGATCGATGCGTTCGGCCCGATCACCGACAACGCGGGAGGGATCGCCGAGATGGCGGGGCTCCCGCCCGAGGCTCGCGCGGTCACCGATCCGCTGGACGCGGTCGGGAACACCACGAAGGCGGTGACCAAGGGCTACGCGATCGGCTCGGCGGTCCTCGCCGCGCTCGCGCTGTTCGCGGCGTACACGTTCGCCGCGGCCCAGAAGGCCGGCAGCTCCTGGACCGGGTTCACGAGCCACCTCACGATCGACAACCCCCTCGTCGTCGCCGGGCTCATCGTCGGCGCGATCCTGCCGTTCTTCTTCACCTCGTTCCTGATGAACGCGGTCGGCGTCGCCGCCCAGGCGATCGTCTTCGAGGTCCGGCGGCAGTTCAAGGAGATCCCGGGGCTCCTCGCCGGGACGGGGAAGCCGGAGTACGGGAAGTGCGTCGACCTCGTCACGGTCGTCGCCCTGCGCCAGCTCGCCGTCCCCGCGGCGATCGGCGTCGCCACGCCGCTCGCGGTCGGGTTCCTGCTCGGGCCGGTCGCCCTCGCCGGGCTCCTGCTCGGGGTGATCCTCTCGGGGTTCCCGCTCGCCGTCCTGATGACGACGGGCGGCGGGGCGTGGGACAACGGCAAGAAGTTCATCGAGAGCGGGAACTTCGGCGGGAAGCATTCCGAGGCCCACAAGGCGGCGGTCGTCGGCGACACCGTGGGCGACGCGACCAAGGACACGGCGGGGCCGGCGATCAACCCGCTCATCAAGGTCGTCAACACGATCTCGATCCTGTTCATCGCCCTGATCGTCGCCCACTCGATCGTGGGGATCTAGGACCGGGGCGAGGGTCCCGCGGTCGGGCCCCGGCGGGCGCTCGCTTCCGTGCGCACGCAACCTACTTATCGCGCCCCCGGGTAGCGTCGGCCGAGGTTCGCCATGTGCGACACCTGCGGCTGCAACAACAAGAAAAAGCCGTAGTCCCCCCGCCCCGGGACGCTCGGCTCCGCGCTCGACCGCCGCGACATCTCGCGGGGAGGCCCGCTAGGGCCCGAACGCGGGAGGAGGAAGTACGCTAGGGGAGGAGATCCACTTTCGCAGGGCCACCGCTCAGGCGTAGTGCGGGAAGTTGGAGCGCTCCTTCTTCGCGGCTTCCCGCTCTTCGCCGCGCTCCTCGCGCTTGCGCTCGCGCTCGCACTCCTCCTCGGAGACCCAGAGGAACTCAAGGTCCTCGGGATGGTCGTGGGCGATGAACGCCCCCGCCTCGAAGGCGCTCGAAAGCAGCTCCTCGAGGTTCTCGGCGTCGCTCCCCTCGAGTCGGCCGGCCGTGCGCCAGTACCAGTCCGGGGTGCGCCCGGACGCCTGCAGGTACTCGGTGATGAAATCGTAGATCGACCCGTGGTCGTCGGTCAGCCGCACGTGGAGGTGTCGGTCCTTCTCGTCGGACGACTCGGCGTTGCGCTCGGGAGGATCTGCCATCGTGCCGGAAAGGAGGGGACCCGCTATAACGCCTCGGAGGGAAGCGGAGCCTCCTCTTCAAGAGCGGCGGGGCGCTCCGCCCCGGTCGACCGATGTACTCCCCTGGCCCTCCCGACGAGCCGACCCCCTCCCCCGCCCCGTCGCCCCCGGTGGCGAGCCCCCAGCAGCGGGCCGTACGGTACCGCTACCTCGTGGGTCGCTTGAGGAACCGGGAGATCACGATGGAGGAGGCGACGGAGCTGTTCGCCTTGATGGACACGATGCTCCAGGCGCGCCCCGCCCGGCCTCCTCCGCCGCCGCGGGCGGCCGAACCCCCCCCCGCGAGCCCGGCTCCCGCCGTCCCGACGGGCCCCGGTGGATCGAGCGACGACTGGCTCCTCCTCGGTCTCCTCGCGCTCGGCGCGGGCGCCGGACTGTTCGCGGCGACGGCCAAGAGGATGACCGCAGGGCCTCCCCCGACCGAGCCGAACGCCGCGCGGTCGACACGCTCCCCGCCGCCGCGTTAGGAGGGCTCGTGGAGCCCGAACGGTTCGTCTTCGCCCATCTCGCGGACGCGCACGTCGGCGCCTGGCCTCGGGCGCCCGCGGTGCGCGCGGCCCTGCGCGAGAGCGTCCTGCGGGCGCTCGCGGTCGTCGAGGAACGCGACGCGGAGTTCCTGCTCGTCTCGGGCGACCTGTTCCACACGCCCGTCCCCGATCCGGCCGAGGTGGCGCCGATCGCCGCGGCCCTGAAACGGCTCGTCGACGCCGGACGCAGGATCTACGTGATCTACGGCTCGCACGACTATGTCGCCCACCGGACCAGTTGGCTCGACGTCCTCGCGGCCGCCGGGGTGTTCGTCAAAGTCGCCCCCGAGGCGGTGCGGGCCGAGGGGACCCGCTGGACCCTCCCGTTCCAGGTCGACGGGCGGACGGGCGCCCGGATCGCGGGGATCTCCGGGCGCTCCCACGGCCTCGACCGCGAGTACTTCCGTTCGGTCGACGCGGAGGGGTTCCTCGCCGAGCCCGGGTTCCGGATCTTCCAGTTCCACGCCGCGATCGAGGAGTACCTCCCCGAGGGCCTGCGCGAGCACGTGCGCGGGATCCGCCGCGACGATCTTCCTACCGGATGCGGGTACTACGCCGGGGGCCACATCCACCGCACCTACACTGGCGAGGGCCCGGGCGGGGGCCTCCTCGTCAATCCGGGGGCCGTGTTCGGCACGAGCCGGACGGACGTCGAGAACCTCGTCGCGGGGCGGACCCATGCGGGGGTCGTCATCGTGACGGTCGAGCATGGGCGCGCCCGCGCCGAGTTCGTCGAGACCGCGCCCCGGGACGCCCTGCGGCTCGCCGATATCGACGTGTCGGGGAAAGACCCGGAAGGGGCCCGAGCGGAGCTCGAACGGCAGCTCGCGCCGTCCGCGGGGGCCGGGGCCCTCCTGTTCCCTCGGGTCCACGGGAGCCTCGCGGACGGCAGCCCCTCCTCCCTCGCCCTCGCGGCGGTGGCGCGCACGCTCGAGGTGGGGGGAGGTTCCGTCACCTGGGACGTCCGAGACCTCGCCCCCGCGACGGCCGACGCGAGCTCCCCCGAGCGGGACCTCGACATCGAAGGGGACGAGATCGCCCACCTGATCGCCGAGACCGCGGCCGCGGTAGGGCTCGGCCCCTCCGAGGCGGGCGACCGCCAGGTCCGGGAGCTTCTCCGCGAGCTCGGAGAACCCCGGGCCGAGGGGCAGACGAGGATCGAGTACGAGGGAGACCGGATCTCGGCCGCGCGTCGGACCCTCGGGATCACCGCCCCGCGGACCCGGTGAGGGCGGGGCCGTGCAGCTACGTCGCGTCGAGCTCACGAACATCCGCAGCTACACGACCGCGGTCCTTGACCTAGGCCCCGGGACGACGCTCCTGGTGGGGGACGTCGGCTCGGGCAAGACGAGCCTCCTCTACGCGATCGAGATGGCCCTGTTCGGGGTCGCGGAGATCGAGGCGGCCCATCTGGTCCGCCACGGCTCCCGCCGCTCGGAGGTCGCCGTCCGGTTCGAGGACGCCGAGCACCGCTACGAGGTCGGTCGGTCGTTCCGACGGGTCCTGCGCCGCGGGAAGGAAGTGTTCGAGCCGGAACGGATCACCTTCCTCGAGGACGGCCGGACGACCTCCTACTCCGCGACCGAGATCCGGAGGAAGGTGATCGAGCTCCTCGGGTTCGCCGACAACCCGAGCCCGCAGGCCCGCTCGGACCTCTGGCGATGGGCGATCTACGTCCCGCAGGAGCAGATGCGGGCGATCCTCGGGGCCCGCCCGGAGGAACGGCTCGAGACGGTCCGCAAGGCGCTCGCGGTCGAGCGCTACCGCCTCGCGGCGGACAACGCCGAGGTCGTGGCCCGCGACCTCAGAATCGGGGCGGGCCACTACCGCGAGGAGGCGACCCGCCTCGCCCACTGGGCCCCGGAGCTCGCGGCCGCGACCGAGGAAGCGGCACGGCTGGAACGGTCGCGCGGGGACCTTGTGAGGGCCTGCGAGCACGGGGGGGCCGTCGTCGCAACCTCCCGCGCGCGCCGGGCGACGGTCGACCTCAAGGTCCGGGCGGTCGAGGCGGCCGAACGGGACCTCGAGGCCCTCGACCGGGAGCGGATCCGCGAGGACGCCGACCTCGCCGACCACCGGCGGCACAGCTCCGTTCGGCAGGAGGCGATCGCCCGGCTCGAGACGGACCTCCGGGCCGCCGCGACCCAGGCGAACGACGTCGAGCTTCTTACGTCGAGAGTGACGGTGGCCGAGACCGCGCTCAACACCGCGCGCAGCGCCGTCAACGAACTCTCCGAGGAGCTGCGGAGATCGGGCGGGGCGAAGGCCGAGGCGGTCGCGGCCGAGAAGATCCTCGGGGAGCGACGTGCGGAGCTCCGACTCCGCCGGGAAGAGGCCGACGCCGCGGGCCGGGCGCTGGAGGAGGCCCTCGCGGCGGGCCCAGCGCGCGAGCCGCCCGCACCTACCCCCAGCTCCCTCGAGGAACTCGACGGGAGGATCGCCGAGGTTCGGGCGGACGAGCGCACGGCCACGGAGCGAGCGATCGCGGCGCGACGGGCCCTGGCGCAGATCGACGAGCTCCTCGGCGCCGGGGTTTGCCCCACGTGCCACCAGACCGTCGAGGCGGGCGCGTTCCGCCGCCACCGGAGCGAAGCGGAGACGCGGGTCGCTGCCGAAGCGGGGGCCGAGGAGACCGTCCGCCGCACGATCCAGCGGCTCGAGGAGGAGCGCCGGGCGCGCGAGCGGTACGAGCGGTCGCTCGAACGCTGGCGCTCGGTGGAGAAGAGCCGGGGGGTGCAACGAGAGGCCGTCGCCCGCACGCAGGAGTCCGTGGGGCGGACCGAGCGGGCCGAAGCGGCGGCGGTCGCGCATCTTGCGGCGCTCCAAGCGGCGCTCGAGGGGTTCGCCGGGCTCGACGCGAGGGAGGCTCGCGTCCGCGCGGACCTCACGGTGGCAGAATCCGAGCTGGCCACGCGACGGACCGCCGCCGAGCGGGCCCGGCTGGGGCTCGAGCGGCAACAGGCCGGGGAGCGTGCGCTGCGGTTGCAGCTCGCGGAGCGAGATCGGGAGCTGCGCGAGATCGCCCTCGCAGAGGACCGCCAACGGCAGCGGCAGGAGCGTAGAGGCGCCCTCGCCACCGCGGCCGATGCGCGGGCCCAGGTCGAGCAGGAGGTCCGCGAGGCCCAGGAAGGGCTCGACCGCGCCGAGGAAGCGCTCCGAGCGGCCCGGGAGGGCCTCGCCCGGACCGAGGAGAGGCTCGCGGCCGAGCAACGCCGCCTTGCGACGGCCGCGGAAGGCCGCGATCGGGCGGCCTCGCTGGGCGAGGCGGCCGCCGCCCTGGAAGCCAAGGCGACCTGGCTGACGGGTCCGTTCCGCGTCCACGTGATGGCGATGGAGCAGCGGATCCTCGCCCGGGCCCGCGCGGTCTTCGATCGAGAGTTCGCCCGCTACTTCGCGGCCCTCGTCGACGATCCGGCGCTGGTCGCCCGCACGGACGCCGCCTTCACCCCCGAGGTGGCCCTCGAGGGCGAGCCGACCCCCGCGGAGGCGCTCAGCGGCGGGGAGCGGACGAGCCTCGCCTTGGCGTTCCGGCTCGCGCTGTCGACCGTCGTCCGGACCCTCGGGAACGTTCGGCTCGCGACGGTGCTGCTCGACGAGCCGACCGACGGGTTCTCGGCCGAGCAGGTCGTCCGCATGGGGGAGCTCCTCGAGGAGCTCGACCTGCCGCAGGTCGTCGTCGTCTCCCACGAGCCCCAGCTCGCGGCGATCGCCGACCGGGTCGTCCGCGTGCAGAAGCGGGACGGCGCCTCGGTCCTCGAAGGGGGGGGCCGCGCCGAGTCCTCCCTTCCACCTCCCGCCGAGCGACCCCGGGCCCGGTGGGGTTCGTTGGACGAGACGCCCCCGGGATCCCCCGCTACGTGAGCAGGGAGGCGAACGTCGCCTCGTCCCACGGGCGGCGCTCGGCCACCCCAAGGTTCTCGGAGAGGTGCGCCGGACCTTTCTGCCCGATCAGCGGGCCGACGGACCCCGGTACCGAGCGGGCGAACTGGAGCGCGGTCTGCGCCGCACTGAGCCCCGAGCGCCGCGGCCCGGATCGGGCGAGCTGGCCCTGGAGCAGCGGGACGCTCGTGAAGCAACCGAGCCCGAGCCGCGTGGCCGCGCCGAACACCGACATCGGTCGCCCCCCGACGGACTGGCTCGGGCGCTGCCACGCCTCGGGCATCGCGAGATTGAACGGGAACTGCACGAACCGCATCCCGTGCTCCTCCCCACCGACCTTCCGGGCGAGCCGGACGGCCGCCTCGAGCGAGAAATGCCCAGGAGCGGTGGGGGGATGGCGCAGGCAGTCCCACGTCGCGAGGCCGTAGGCGACGAGCGACCCCTCGTCGCGAAGGCGCTCGTAGAGCGCGAACGCCTCCTCGAGCCGGGCGAGGAAGAGATCTCGGCCCACCGCGGGGATCTGCGCGTCCGGCGCGTTGTGAAGGTACAGGAGATCGATCGTCTCGAGCCCGAGGTTCCGGCGGCTTCGCTCGAACTGGTCCTTGAGGAACGAGGAAGACATGGCGTGGCACCCGTCCGCGAGGTCGTCGCGGGCGAGGATCCCCGGTCGCACGAGTTCCTCCTCGATCCATCGTTCGGCGGGGAGCCGGGACTCCCCGTCGGGCGCGAGATAGCCGTTCTTCGTGGCGACGAACACCCCCTCCCGGGGGACCTCACCCTTCTCGAGAAGTCGGGCGAGGGCCCGTCCCACGCTCCGTTCGGCCCGCTGATGGCGGTAATTGATCGCGGTATCGAGCACGTTCACCCGACCGGAGGTGAGGCAGACGGTCACGGCCTGCTCGACGGCGAGGTCGGTCGGGCCGTCCGGCGGTCCGATGTACGTCCCGAGCCCGAGGGAGCTCAGGGCCAGCTCCCCGGGCGCGGTGCGAAAATGCTCGAACGGCAACGCGCGCTCCCGCACGGCCCGGTCCCGGAACGCTTGCGTTCCCGCCGGCGTGGCGCGACCCGGTAGCGCCATCCCCCCGCGACGGCCCAGCGCCCACAAAACTCCTCGGGACGGCGGACCTTCGAGCACGGCGCTCGTCAGGTTGAAATCGGTCCGGTCCCTCGCGGCGTCCCTCCGAGCGGCGATGCCACGGCGGAAGTATGGGCGGATGCAGAAGCCGATCCCCCCGGTCCCCCGCGAGAAGTGCCGGCTCTGCCGCCTGCGCCGCCCGTGCCCCCTGCACGGGCGCGCACCGGCCCGCTAGCTTCCCGACGGTCCGCGCCGCCGGCCGCTGGCGCCGACCAGGAGGGGCGTCGCGACCTTCTCGTGGAACCGGTCGGCGGCGCGACCGAGGCGGTCGACGACGCCGGGCGAGAACCGCCCCCGCGCCTTGCCCAGCGCGGCCTCGAGGCCGAACCGCGCCTGTTCCCAGCGGTAGAGGTGCTCGGGGTACGCCGCTTCGAACAGTAGGGTACCTCCCCCGGCCTTGGCCGACGGGCGACGGCTCGCGCCCCTCAGACGGTCCTTCACCTGGTCGTAGAAGCGGGTCCCCGGGACCGGCACCGCGATCGAGACCGAATACTCCTCGGGGCTGAACCGGCGGAACAGGCGGAGCGTCGCCTCGATGTCCTCGAGCGACTCCCCGGGATAACCCAGCATCAAGAACCAGTACTGGCGTACTCCGGCCGCTCGCAGGGCGGCGGCGGTCCGCTCGACCTGCGCGAGCTTCGTGCCCCGGTTCATGAGCGTGAGCATCTTCTGGCTCCCGGACTCGACGCCGACGTACACACGCTCCAGGCCCGCGCCCCGCATCCTCGCGAGCAGGTCGGGTTTGAGCAGGTCGACCCGGGCCAGACACTCGAACCGGAGGCCGAGCTCCTCGGCTTCCATCCGGCCGAGCAGCTCCTCGAGCCACGCCCGGGAGACCCCGAACACGTCGTCGCAGAACCGCACGTAATCGACGTGGTACGTGTCGCGGAGCGCCCGGAGCTCCCGGACAACACGGGCCGGCGACTGCTGCCGGAACGTGCGGCCGAACGTCGGCTTGGAACACCAGGAGCAATCGAACGGGCACCCGCGGGACGTCAGGACCGCGGCGCGTCGCTCCCCGGCGCTCTGTTCCCATCGGCGGAGGTACCGCTCCATGTCGACGAGGTCCCAGGCCGGAAGGGGCAGCTCGTCCAGGTCCCGCATCAGCGAGCGCGCCGGTCCCCGGGACGGACGCCCGTCCTTCCAGGTCACCACGCCGGGCACGGTGTGGACGGACGTGCGATCCCGGGCAGCGCGCGCCATATCGACCAGCGCCCCCTCGCCTTCGCCGGGCACGACGGCATCGAACCCGGACGTGAGGTACAGCTCCGGTCGCGTGGCGGCGTCCGGACCCCCGGCGACCGCGAGGGCCCCCGAGGCCCGGACCGAGCGAGCGATCGCGAGCGCGCGACGCGCGGTGAGGGTCTTCGTGTGCACCCCGACGACGTGCGGGCGGAACGCACGGAGGGCCCGGGCCACGGACCGTCCGTCCCGCTCGAACGTGAGGTCGACGACCTGGACCTCCGCGCCGTGGTCCCGCAGGTACGCGCCGAGCGTCAGGAGCCCGAGCGACGGATAGAGCTCGACGAACTTGCGTTCCATCGGGTCCTCCCGGGCGACGTACGGATCGACGAGCAGGACGCGGGCGCCGGCGGCGACCGCCGACGGGGTCTCAGGCATCGCGACGGGGCCGTCGACGGATCGGTCGACCGCCCGAGATCGCGCCGACGGGGCAGTACGGCACGCACCACCCGCATTCGGTGCAGTTGTCGTGGACCCGGAGCCGCGTAGGGGTCAGCTCGAGGGCGTTGGGCGGGCAGACCCCCGTGCAGAGTCCGCAGAGCACGCAGGTGCCGGGATCGACCGCGATCATACGTCGGGGTGCCCCTCGGGCGATCGACGTTGCGGGGTCACGCGCCGGCCCGGGCGAGTTCGGGGTGGAGGGCCCTTCCCAGCGCGCTGAACCCCGTGAGCGCGCACTTCACCCGCACGGGGGAGAGCGGGATCCCGAGCCACCCGAGGACCTCGTCCCTGCCGAGGCGGCCGACCTCGTCCACCGTGAGTCCCGCGACCTTCTCGGTCAGCATCGAGGCGCTGGCCACACTGATCGCGCATCCGTCCCCCTCGAACTTCACGGCGTCGATCTTCTTCGTGGAGGGATCGACCCGGAGCCGCATCGTGATGTGGTCGCCGCAGAGGGGGTTGGACTCCTCGCCCTGCAGCGTGGCCCCCTCGAGCGCGCCGAAGTTCCGGGGAGACCGGTAATGCTGGAGGATCACCTCCTGGTACATGTCGTAGGCCATCGGATCCGTGTCGGCTTCGTCTACCGGTCCACCGTATAAAGCGGGACCGGAATTGAGGGCACGCGGCGTCGAGCCTCCCTCGAACCCGCCCCCTTATAAACACACCATCGTGTGTAAATCGGATGGCCTCCGCCGCTCCGAAGTTCGAAGCGTGGCTCTCCGAGTCGGAGGTCCGTTCGCTGTCGGACGACCTGCACGACCCGGCGTGGATGGCCGCCCGCCGCAAGGTAGCATACGAGCGGTTCCTGGAGCTCCCGCTCGAGCCGAACCCCCTGTATCGCGGGTACGGCTACTTCGCGGGCGTCGACCTCGCCGGGATCGATCCGGCCGGAAAAGGTCCCCCGGTCGCGGATCCCCCGCCGGACCCGGCGGCCGTGACGATCGTCCATGATGCGAGCGGGACCCGGGCCTCGGTCCCGAGCGAGATCTCCCGGCAGGGGGTCACGCTGCGCACCCTGCCCGAGCTCTGGCGGGAGAACGGGAGCAACCCTCCCCCGGCGACCGCGGAGGAGCCGCCCGACCGCCTTTCCGCGCTCGCGGCCGCGCTCACCAACCGGGCGTATCGCCTCGAGCTCCCCGACGGCATGTCCTCTCCGCTGCGAGTCCGGGAGTTCACCGTCCTCTCCCGGCCGCGGGAGGCGATCGCCGTCCACCGCACGATCCGGGCCGGCCGCGATGCCCAGCTGTTCCTCACCGAGGAGAGCTACTCCACGGACGCTCCGCGCGACGGCCAGCGGCTCCTGGGATCGACGACCGAGCTCGAGGTCGGCCCGGGGGCGAAGGTCGTGGCGCTCTCGGTGCACGGCCCCGATCCCCGGTCGGTCTCCCTTTACCGGAGGTCGGCGACGACCGGACCGGGCGCGCGGCTCGCCTGGCTGTGGAACGGCCTCGGAGGGTTCCGCACCAAGGTGCGGAACCGGACCCATCTCGTAGGGACCGGCTCGGTGGTCGACGACCTGCAGACGTTCTTCGGCGCCGGGGAGCAGTCGTACGACAGCTCGGTCGACCTCCAGCACTCGGGGACCGACACGCACGGCCAATCGATCACCCGCGGGGTCTTCCGGGACTCGGCGCGCGGGATGAGCCGGGGACTGGTCCGGATCGATCCGGCGGCGCGCAAGACGATCAGCTACATCTCCGAGCACGCGATGCTGCTCTCCAAGGGCGCGCGCTCCGACACCATCCCGATCCTCGAGATCCTGTGCCGCGACGTGAAAGCGACCCACTCCACGTCGGTCGCCCCGGTCGACCCCGAGCGGGTCTTTTACCTGCGCAGCCGCGGGATCGAGGAGGCCGACGCGATCCGGATGATCGGCGAGGGGTTCCTCTCCTACGTCCTCGACCGCTCGCCGATCGCCGCCCTCCGCGATGGGCTCTACCCCCTGCTCGCTGCCCGGTGGGACGGCACCGCCGTCCGCTGGGGAGCGGAGGACGTCCCTCGGCTCCCGCCGCTCCACGTCACGGGCTCGGAGACCGCGCCCGAGTGGCGGTTCGACGCGAAGCTGCGCTGAGCCCAGGCGATGACGCTCATCCCGGAAGGCAGTGCGATCGACGAGGCGAAGCTCCGGGAGATCCTCCGCTCGCTGGAGGAGGACCTTCGCGAGCTCGAGGGCTCGGTGCAGTCCCCCGTCGGTCCCGTGCTCGACCCTTCGAGCCTTCGGACGGCCGCCGAGCTCCTCGAGGGGACGCGCGCGATGCTCGAGCGGCCCGGCGACCGTAGCCGGGAGGCGCTCCTGCGCGAGGTGAACCTCGCCTACGCGACGAGCCTCGCGGTGATCGACATCGTGAAGTCCCACACGGCGACCTCCAAGGTCCCGCGTCCCCGTCGCTGAACGGCGCCCTCGGGGGCGTCCCGGGCGGCGTGCCGCGCTAGAACTCGTAGCGCACGAGGCGGATCGCCGTCCGGAGCCGTCGGGAAAGGAAGGCGATCGCGTAGGTCATCCGCACCCGGAACGGGAGGTAGCGCGAACCCAGCGCCGAAGCGGAGCCGGTCCGACGCCACCGCCCGGCAACGCGATCGAGCTCGGCGAGGTCGTCCACGGCCCACCGCAACCGTGCCTCCGAGCGGCCCTCGAGCCGTGCGTTCCCCAGCCCCACGGCGTAGGAGTTCATCACGTCGAGCACGAGCCCGCCGTGCGCGAAGTGGGCGGTCAAGCGACCGACGAAGGAGCGGACGTCGTCGGCCGTGAGGTACTCGAACACCCCGTCCGCGACGGCGAGGGTCGGACGGTCCGCAGGGAGCTCCTCGAGCCACCCGGGCGACGTCACCGAGGTGGCGACCGTGCGCGGGCTCCCCAGCTCTTCGAGGAACTTCTGTCGGAGCGCGATGACCTCGGGCAGGTCGAGGTCGAGCCAGAGGACCGAGGTGGGCGGTTGCACCCGCGCGTAGCGGGCGTCGAGGCCGCACCCCAGGTTGAGCACCGTCCCCTCGGGGTGGGCGGCGACGAACTCCCGCACCCACTCGTCGATCTGCCGGGCCCGCGCGGCCAGGATCTGGGGCCGGCCGGGAAACCGCAAGCGGTCGAAGTCGTAGTCGAGCGACCGCACGATCCGGTCGGCGGCCCGGTCGTGGAGGATGGAGTGCGGGTCACGAGAGTCGAGCGCCTTCGCGTAGAGCGGGATGACGAGCGTCTCCGGGACGCCCTGGAGCGTGACCTTGCGCCTGGCAGGAGGCGGCGGGAGAGGGGCCGGCGATGGCCCCCCACGGTCGGTCGGGCTTACCATCGCGTTCCCGGGCCCCGCGAGGTCGGCGGACTCCCCCTCCGGAGGGACAGAGGCCCCGTAGAAACGGCCGTCGGCCCCTCAGGACCGGCCCCGGCCCGCACCGCGGGTGGGCTCCCTACGCGCGGAGGCGAGGTCGGGCTAGCCGACCGCGCCGGTCATCTCGAGCTGGATCAGGCGGTTCAGCTCGAGGGCGTAGTCGACGGGTAGCTCCTTCGCGAACTCCGCGAGGAACCCCATCAGGATGAGATGGATCGCGTCCGACTCGGAGAGGCCCCGGCTCATCAGGTAGAAGATCTGCTCCTCGCCGATCTTCCCGACGACCGCCTCGTGGGTGATCGTCGCGTCCTCCTCGTGGATCTCGTTGTAGGGGTACGTGTCCGAGCGGCCCTGCTC
>JASHQF010000058.1 GCA_030037695.1 Thermoplasmata archaeon | reverse complement strand
GGCCCGGCTCGGCGGGCGCGCCCGCTCGGCGGACGAACCGACCTTCCGGGGGAGCCTCGCCTCGAGGCGCGCCCGGTCCCGGGGCCGGAGCACCGGCACCCCGGCCTCCCCGAGCCGGCGGGCCAGCGCCCGGTCCGCTGTGACCACCCAACCGCCGGAGCGCACGGCCGCCTCGACGACGCCGGTGTCTCCTGCGGCCCGCACCGGGATCACCGGGAGGGTGAGCGCGAGCGCGCGCGCGGCGCGCGCATGCTCGGCCTCCGCCCGGGCGAGGCGGTCCAGCTCGTCCAGCACGGACGACGGAACGGCGAGCCGCCCCCCGGGAACGAGGCGGTCGACCTCGGGGCCGAGCGAGAGCGATCCCCGGAACGGAAGGAGCAGCGCGTTGGCGTCGAGCAGGACGAGCGGCCGATCGCTCCCCGCGCGCCTAGGGGGCTCGGACGACGACCCCGAGCGCCTCGCGGTCGTACTCGGTCCCCCCGTGGCGGTCCCGAAGGAGGTACCGCTGCGCCTTCTGGTTCGCGGTCTTCGGGATCTCGTCGATGAACTCGAGGAACTTCGGGACCATGAAGTACGGGAGCCGTTCCGCGCAGAAACGGAACAGCTCCTTGGCGTCGGCGCTCGCGCCCGGCCGGAGCTGGACGAAAGCCTTCACGTCCTCCTCGCCGACGGGCGACGGGACCCCCACGACGACCGACTCGAAGACGGCGGCGTGCCCGTTGAGGACCGCCTCCACGTCGTGCGGGGCGAGGTTCTCCCCCCGACGGCGGATGACGTCCTTCTTCCGGTCGACGAAGTAGTAGTAGCCGTCGGCGTCCCGCGTCACGTAGTCCCCGGTGTGGAACCAGAGATTCCGCCACGCCTCGACGGTCTTCTCGGGCTTGTTGAGGTAGCCCGTGAACATCGCGTACGGCGCCCGCGGCCGGACCACGAGCTCGCCGCGGGTGTCGACGGGCACGGGCCGGTCGTCGTCGTCCACTACCTCCGCCTCGACGAAACCGAGCGGCGTCCCGACAGAACCGACCCGGATCGCGTCCGGCGGGTTCATGAGCGTGGTGCAGCCGCACTCGGTCATGCCGTAGAGCTCGACGACGGTGAGCCCGAACCGCTGCTCGAACTCCGTCCAGATCTCGCGGGTCGTTCCCGCCGTCAGCGCGGTACGTACCCGGTGGGCCCGATCGCTCGCCCGGGCGGGCTGTTTGTACAGCACGTTGATCATCGAGATGAGGAGCGAGACATGGGTGGCGCCGAGCTCGGCGGCGGTCTCCCAGTACGTCGAGGCGTGGAACCGGTCGTCGAACGCGGCCGTGAGATCGTGGAGGAGCGCGGTGAGGGTCGTCATCTCCTGCGCGTTGCAGTGGAACAGGGGGAGCGCGGTGTACAGCACCGAGCCCGGCTCGAGCCGACTGCGGAGCCCGATCTCCCGCGCCGTGAGGAGCGGTTTCTGGTGGGGGATGACGGCCCCCTTCGGGGGTCCGGTGGTGCCGCTCGTGTACATCACCTCCGCCGGGTCGCTCGGCCTCGGGGGCGGCCGGTCCGGGAGCGGCGCGTCGCTGCGCAGCGACGACCACGGCAGGGTGGGCCGGGCCCGATCGTGCGTGCCGGGGTCCCCGCCGACGACCCACTCGTGCGGGATCGCGAGCGCCCCCCGCAACGGACCGTACGCGGGCCACAGGCGGGCGTCGACGATCACGGCGCTCGGGGTGCTGTCCGCGAGCTCGTAGCGGAGCAGCTCGCCTTTCAGCGCGGTGTTCAGCGGCACGAGGACGGCTCCGGCCTTCACCGTGCCGAACCAGAGGAGAGGGAACTCGGGGGTGTTGAACAGGAGCGCGGCGACGCGATCCCCCGGGGCGACCCCGGCGCGCACGAGGCCGGCGGCGACCCGTTCGGACTCCCGATCGAGCTCGGCGTAGCTCAACGTCCGATCCCGGAACCGCAGGGCGGGCCGGTCGCCGTTCTTCGCCCCTTTTACCCGCACCAGCGAGGCGAGGTCCGAGATCTCCTCGGCCGCCCCGGGCATCGCGCGCCGGGAGAGGAGCTTGCCGAATAACGGTTCGCGCGGGGCCCGGCAAGCCGTCTTAGCCACCCGACCGCTGGCCTCCCACGATGCGCCCGCGGAACGGACCGTTCCGGCCCGAGGCGCCCGTCGTCGCCGAGATCGCCGCCGGGACGGTGCTCGTCCGCGCCGGACCTCCCCCGTCGACCCTCCTGCTGCACCACCGGGAGGAGGACCGGTGGTGCCTCCCGAAGGGCCACGTCGATCCGGGGGAATCGCTCGGCGCGACCGCGCTGCGCGAGACGACCGAGGAGACCGGGCTCCGTGCGCTCCGGCTCGGCCCGGAGATCGCCGAGGTGACGCACCGGTTCTATGTCGCCAAGCGTCGGACGAACGTGGTGAAGATCACCGTCTACTTCCTCGCCTTCACCGAGGAGGCGTCTCCGACGCCCGAGGCGCTGTTCGATCGGGCGGAGTGGGTGCCGCTCGGCGAGGCGCCCGCGCGGGTCCCGTACGAGAACGACCGCCGCGTCCTTCGGGCCGCGGAGGCCGCGCTCACCGCCCGCTGAAGGTTCGTTCGAAGAAAACGGAGGAAGGGGTTCGGCGGGCCCGTGAGGGCCCGCGCCCGGTACGTCGGGCCGACCTAGGCCTGAGGGGGCGCGGGGCCGTTCATGGCACCGGCGTCCGAGGTCGGTCCGGTCGGTGGGGTCGGCGGGGCCGTGACGCCCGCCGGGGGCACGACCGCGCTGCCCGAGGGGTACGGCGCAGGGATCGGCCGGCGGCGGGAGCGGACCAGGACCACCGCGATCGCTCCGGCGACCGCGGCGACTCCGAGCGCGATCAGGGCGATCGCGAACGGACCGAGGCCGCCCGGGCCCGCGGCGCAGCCGTACTGCTGGAAGCAGTTCGCCTGCGACTGGGCCTGGCTCAGGCTCTCCGGCTGCATCACGAGGGAGGCGCCCGAGAGCGAGCTCGCGGCGGGGGCGACGGCCGGCTGGCTACCCGCGATCGAGGCGAGGGTGAGCGAGCCGCCCGACTCGCTGGCGTCGAGCGTCGCGCCCGCGGCCGTGAACGAGCCCATGCGCACGCGCCCCTGGTTGAGGTAGAGGGACTCGGCCGACATCGTCGCCGAGCCCATCGACTCGCTGGCGTACGGCGGGGTCGCGCCCCCGAACAGGTCGAACGCGTGGGGGATCACGAGGACGCCGTCGTAGAGGTCGAGCGGGCCGGTCACGCCGAGGATGACCCCGACGCGGGCCCGGTGGTCGTGGAACGTCGGCAGGCCGGTCGTCTGGGTCTCGCCCGAGAGGTAGACCGTGGTGTTCGCCGACCAGTTGCCGGCGAAGTCCTTGCTGCCGCTGCCCGTGGTGCCGTTGAGCGCGTGGTAGGACCAAGCGTAGCCGCCGCTCCAGTTCACGGAGGGGTGGGCCATCGCGGTCGAGTTCCAGGAGCTCACGTTCGTGAGGTTGAGGGGCACGAGGCCGAGCGCCGGCGTGAACAGGACCTGCCCGTGCGCCGAGCCGCTCGCGTTGAACGCCGCCGAGGCGCTGACGCCGTCGATCGTCGCGGAGACGGTCTCGGCGATCGCCATCTGGGTCACGAGCGAGGCGTTGTCGAGCCCGAGCGCCGGGGTGGCGACCCCGCCGACGTAGACCGTCGACGCGTTCGTAACGTTCGCGTAGCCCGTGTCCGTTTCGAGCGCCTGCAGGGCGTAGGCTCCCGATTCGTTGGGGGTGCTCGCCGTCAGCGACACCGTGAGCATCACCGTGCGCTGCAGCTTGAGCTGGGTCGTCGTGGACGAGGTGTTGGTCGCGTTGAAGACCACCGTCTCCCCGTAGGAGATGTGCCAGGCGAGGCTCTCGTTCCCGAGGGTGATCGAGCCGTTCGACCACGCCTGGCCCCCGTACGCCCACGCTGTGGACGACCCCGAGGAGCCGGCCGGGGCCGCTGCCGTCGCCGCTCCGGCCGTGCCGGCCAGGGCCGGCACGATCGCGAGGGCGAGGAGCAGCACCGCGCTCGAACGGACGATCCGCTGCTTCGTTCCACCGGTCATCTGCATCTCTGTTCCTTCCGCGGATCCCTGTCCGCACCCCGCAAGGTGCGAAAATCGACAGATAAGTCCCTGTTCCGAGGACGGCGGGGGTCCTTGGACTGCGTGCTAGGACCTAGCACCCGGCGCTCCTCGATGCGCATGGATGCGGGCTACGGATCCTGCCCGAGCGCCTCCGCGCTGGGCCTCGACGGTGGGCGGGTGCCGGGCGGCGACGTGTCAGCGCGGCCCGTGCGCCGGGGAAGACGTCCCGGGGACGCGAAACCGCGCACCGTCGAGGAGCTCGATCGAGGCGGGGTAGCCCGCGTCAACGTGGCGCGCCACTCCGATCCCGGGGTCGTTGTGCAGCACCCGGGCGAGCCGCCGCCCCGCCGCCTCGGTGCCGTCGGCCACGATCACGAGGCCCGCGTGAAGGGAGTTGCCGATCCCGACGCCCCCGCCGTGATGGACCGAGACCCACGTCGCGCCGCTCGCGACGTTGAGGAGCGCGTTGAGGACCGGCCAGTCCGCGATCGCGTCGGAGCCGTCGCGCATCCCCTCCGTCTCCCGGAACGGGCTCGCGACGCTGCCGGAATCGTGGTGGTCGCGGCCGATCGCCACGGGGGCGGCGACCTCGTGGTCGTGCACGAGCGCGTTGACGACGGCGCCGAACCGCTCCCGCTCGCCGTAGCCGAGGTAGGCGATCCGGGCCGGCAGTCCCTGGAACCGTACCCGTTCCCCGGCGAGGCGGATCCACCGGCAGAGGTGCTCGTTGGAAGCGAACTCGGAAACGACGGCCCGGTCGATCCGGCGAATGTCGTCCGGCTCCCCGCTGAGCGCGACCCAGCGGAACGGCCCGCTGCCGACCGCGAACAGGGGTCGGATGTACTTCGGGACGTACCCCGGGATCTCGAACGCATCGGCGACCCCGGACTCTCGCGCCTGGGTCCGGAAGTTGTTGCCGTAGTCGAACGTGCGAGCGCCCCGCCGGCCCAGCTCGAGGATCGCCCGAGCCTCCGTCGCCAGGGAAGCCCGGACCCGGCCTAGGTAGGCAGCCGGGTCTCGCTTCCGCTCGACCGAGGCCTCCTCGACGCTCAGCCCCTGCGGGATGTAGCCGACCGCCAGGTCGTGGGCGGCCGTCTGGTCGCTCACGATGTCGGGGACGAGCCCGCGACGCACGATCTCGGGGTAGACATCGGCGGCGTTGGCCCGAAGGCCGATCGAGACCGACCGGTGCTCGTCGAGGGCATGCCGGACCAGGCTCAATGCGGCGTCCAGGGTCGGGGCCTCGATCTCGAGGTACCGGTGCGCGAGGCGGCGTGCGATCGCCCGGGGATCGACGTCGACCACGAGGGCGACCCCCCCGAGCAGGGTAACGGCGAGGGGCTGGGCTCCCCCCATCTCCCCGAGACCCGAGGTGAGGACCCATCGGCCCGCGAGATCGGGAGTTCCGAACTCAAGACGGGCGAGGGAGGCGAGGGTCTCGTAGGTGCCCTGCAAGATCCCCTGCGAGCCGATGTAGATCCAGCTGCCGGCGGTCATCTGCCCGTACATCGTGAGACCGCGCGCCTCGAGGTCCCAGAAGATCTCGTCGGTCGCCCAGCGGGGGACGACGAGCGCGTTCGCGATCAGCACGCGGGGCGCGTCCGGGTGGGTCGGGAAGACGCCGACCGGCTTACCCGACTGGACGAGGAGCGTTTCGTCGTCCGCGAGCGTACGCAGCGCGTCCACGATGCGGTCGAACGATTCCCAGTCCCGAGCCGCCTTGCCGCGACCGCCGTAGACGATCAGCGAATGCGGGTCCCGGGCGACGTCCGGGTCGAGATTGTTCATGAGCAGACGGAGAGCCGCTTCGGTGCCCCACGAGCGGCAGCTGCGCTCGAGGCCCCGGGGCGCCCGGATCTCGCGATCCGCCGTGAGCGTGCGTGCCATGCGTAGCTCCCCCCACCGTAGCTCGACCCCGTACATACCGCGTCTAGGGCAATGGAGCCGCCCGGATCGAACGGCCGGCCTGGCGTCCCCGTTGGCGATGGGTCCCCCTCGACCTCGCGCCGCTCGCTTCGCTCGATCGAAGCGCCGAAGCTCGACCCAAGGGAGGGGACCCGAGGCGCTCGTCCTCGGCGAGGAAGCGCCGCCGAATGAAGTATATCTAAATATCCGGTCGCCGTCCCGCCGGCGGTCAGGTATGCCCCCCCTCGGGGAGGCAGCACCGGGGACCAGCCGGGGGTCTCCCGTTGGGCAGGGGCGAGCGGCGGTACCGCACGAAGCTCGAGGTGTTGCGAGACTTCCTCGAGGCCGTCCGGCGCCATCCGCGCAAGACCCGGATCATCGGTCTCGCCAACCTGAACCCCGGGTCGTACGCGAGGTACCGAACGCTCTCGCTGCGACTGGGCCTCATCGCGGTCGGATCGGACGGGTGCTACCTCTCCCCTCGCGGCGGGGCGGCGCTGGAAGCGCTGCGAAGGTACTCGGCGAAGAGCTCGGAGCTCGGGGAGGCGTACGCCGCCCTGCAGCGGTCGGTCCTCGGGAGCGGCCTCTCGGGTTCGCCCCGAGCCGAGCCGCCCAACTACGCCTCGCGTGCCGCGTGGTCCGAGATCGTCAGCCCCCTCGCTCGGGGCCCGGCGCGGGCGATCGCCATCGATCCGCTGGCTTCCCCGCTGACGATCGGTGGCGAGTTCCCTGGACTCGAACCCCGTCCTGCGACGCGGGGACGGGATCCCAGCTCCGTCGTACCGGCCCCACGCGGTCGCGCGATCGCCCCGCCCCGCGCGCTCGGTCGCACCGTGAGCCGGACGCCGAGCCAGGCCGAGGACGACGAGGAATTCGATGCGTGAGGGAGTCGAGCCCCCGGCCGAACCTCGTCCCGGATGGCTTTCCCGTCGCCGACGATCCGCCTTGCTCGCCGCGGCGGTCGCCGCGGGCGCCATCGGAGGCGCCCAGCTGCTTGCGGTCTCCGGCGGGAAGTTCACGTTCGTTGAGGACTACGTCGGCCTGGGTCTCCTCCAGGCGGCGCTGCTGGCGCTCGTGGGGGTCGCCGCTCGGCTCGAACGACGGCCCCTCCACGAATACGGATTCGTCTTCCGGGGACCGGTCGGCGCCTTCCTGGCCACGGCGAGCCTGGTCGCCCTGCTGTACCTCGCGCTCGCGGTCGATCCCGGCTTCTTCCTCGGCTTCGGTCGCCGGCCGCTCGACCCGCCCCTGCTCTTCGGCGTGCTTCTGTTCCTCGCGCCGTGGATGGCGGTGAGCCAGGTCGGCCTGTTCTTCGGGTACCTCCTTCGAACCCTGGCCCAGCTCGTCTCGTTCCGGTCGGCCCTCCTGTTGGCCTCGGGGCTCTACGCGGCGTTCTCGATGAACCTGGTCGCTCTCCCCATCCTCGGGTGGGGCGGCTCGATCTCGCTGGTCTTCACGACGGGCGTCACGAGCTTCGCGCTCGGTCTCGTGCTCGCCCTCTACACCTACAAGTCCGGATGGGCCCTGCCGGGGCCGATCGTCCTCGCGACCACCGTGCTCCTCGCGGCGACGATCCTGCCAGTGGCCGTCCGGTACCCTGCGTGGGAGGCGCAGTTCGCCGCCTCCCTCTTCGCCGACGGCGTGTTGCTCGTCGTCGTCGGGCTCCTCCTCAAGGAGCCGAGGCTCCAGGCCCGCAAGTACCTCGGGGAGGCGATCGCGCCCCGTCGCTATAGGTTCCGGGACCGGGCGCGCGACCGGTCGTCGCTCCCCGGGACCCTCGGCGCCGCGGCCGTCGTGGGGGTGGTCGCGATCACCTTCGCCTACGGGCTCCCCACGGTCCTCGGCACGCCGACCCCCCTCCTCGCGATCGCGACCGGTAGCATGGTGCCGACGTTCCACCGGGGGGAGCTCGTCGTGATCTCGCGGATCGCCGCCCCCGACATCCACGTCG
>JASHQF010000057.1 GCA_030037695.1 Thermoplasmata archaeon | reverse complement strand
GGGTACCCCGGGCGTGAGACGACCCCGCGGTGGAGGCCCCTCCTGGCCCGCGGCGGCCGCCCGGTCGGGCGATCTGCCGCGCCGGCCGAGTTCACTCCTCGTCCTGGACCGGGGCGAGGTCGCGGTAGAACTCGTCCCGGCCCCGGTCGTGCCGGACGTCCCGCTCCTGCAGGCAGGCGATCCAGATCGTCCGGTTGCACGTCGGGCACTTGGTGAACAGCATCCCGAGGATCGCGCCCGCGATGAGGACCGCTCCGACCCAGAGGAACAGGACCCCGAACTTCACCGCGCCGATGTGCGGAGCGGTCGGCAGGAAACCGATGATCAGGAAGATCAACCCCAGGAGGAGCATCGGCAAGAAGCGAGCGACCACGTGCCAGCCGCGCCACGAACCGCCCCCGGCCATCGCCTGCCGTCCGCTAGACCAAGGCGAGCGGTCGCCTTAAAGCCCAGCGGCCGCGAGGAAGGTCCTGCCCACGGCTCCGCGGAACTGGACTGCCGGTTCGGGCCCAGGGCCTGCTTACCCAGAAGGTAGGAAGAAGAGAGAGGAAAGGGTTGGCGGGAGGGGTTACCCCCTCCCCGGTTCGTACCCCGATCGCTCGGGGCGGTACGACCGTTCGCGTGCTCCTGCCTAGCCGAGCAGCGATCCGAAGATCGGAGCGGTCGTCATCGGGCAGACCGTCGATCCGGACGCGTCAGCGTAGCACTGGTACACGATGATCGAGACGGACTGCACCTCGGCGGTGATCGCCGAGAAGAAGCCCTGGCCCGGATCGGTCGTGTTGCTGTAGCCGTAGTCGTTGCCAGGCAGCCCGGTCGTCCAAGCGAGGCTCATGTCGAACAAGAACGTGATCGTCTCGTTCGCGCCGCCCGCACCGGTGTTGACGAAGAAGATCTGCGGGATCGGGGTCGCGCCGGCAAAGTCGACCGCAATCTCGTAGGTCATATTCGCCCCAGTGAAGTTGGCGAAGGCCACCGTCGCCTGGTAGATCAGGTCACTCGACAGGTACCCCGTCTCGTTGGGGTGCCAGTACCACGGGTCGGGGCTCGAGTTGTTGGCGAGGCTCACCCAGCCGCCCGTCCCGTTGTAGAACCCGCCGTGCGGGTAGTACGTGGTGTTGTTGTTGCCCGCGAAGTACGCGCAGTTCGACATGTTCAGGATCGAGGTGTTGTTGAAGACGGGGTTACAGCCCGTCTCGTTGATCCACGACCCGGACAGGTTCGCGTCTCCGGTCAAGTTCTCCAACGACTCGTTGAACGTGGTATTGGTCTGCCCGATCGCGGTCGTGTTGTTCGCCGCGACGGAGACGTTGTCCCACGCCGAGTAGTTGGCGAAGTCGCCCAGGAACGTCCCGTTGCTGAAGTCCCAGATGTACGAGATGTTCCCGTCAAAGACCGAGTTCAGACAGACGAACGTCGCCGTCGCGTTGACGGAGTTCGTCGCGTTCGCGGCGGAGAGGTTCAGCGGAACACCGGCCGCAAGGCTCGAGTTGTTCAACTGATCCGTCCCGTTCGCCGTGACGTTCTGGCACGGTCCCGCGCTCGAGTTCGTTAGGTTCAGATACGGAATCGAGCTCGCGAACGTGGCGTACTCACTGAGGTAGTACACCCCGTACGGTGCGGGAGACGATCCCTGCGCTGCATTGCTCGGGAACACGTGCGAGAACGTTCCGAAGTAGAAGCCCGCCACGGCAAACCCTGTGAGGAGCGACGCCGTTGCTACGGCTGCCCCCACATAGACCGCCCGGTGACCCCACCCTCCCGCGCTCGCGCGGTTCCATCCCCTTCGCCGATGACTCTCTCGACGCATCAGCCCACCTTGCCGGTGGGAAGCCATTACCCTATTAAAGACTTCCAACGGCGAACTCCTTAAAATCCCGTCGGGCTCCGACGCGGAGACGTCCCGGGCCGTCCTTCGAGGTGAAATCGGGGGTCCGGGTGCCTTGCGACAGTGCGGCATGGACCGTTTCGGGTCCGGAAGTTGGGGCGGAACAGGGGAGGGCCCTCAACGGGGGGTCTTCGTGGACCCTCAGGGCCGGTTCCGGTCCCGTACGGGGGGGATCCGGACGGCCCCTAGCCGATGGATCGGCTGGCAAGTCGAGGGGGCGGGCCAGAAGGCAGGGGCTTCGCTCCCTTGGGAGGTACCCCTCCGAGCACGGCCCCCTCCCCGGGCTCTCGTCGCCAACGGTTATAGTCCACCGCGGGCTGAATGGGTCGTGGCGCGCGCACAGTCCTCGGCCGGGTACGACCATGCCGACAGGCACCTGCACGTCCACCTCACGGATCCCCGGGCTACGTACTACGATCTCGTCACCGAGTTCCTCCAGGCGGCGGGGAAGGCCCCCGATTGGTTCTGGAGGCTCGTAGGCTCGTTCGGGCCTCACGAGGCGGAGAAGCTCGAGGAGATCATCTCGAGCGCTTTCGAGGCCGGAGCGTTCATCGCCCACGATCACCCCGAGGACGTCGAGCTCGACTGGGTCACGGAAGAGGAGTGCGAGGAGGAGCGGCGCGAGGCCGAGGTCCCGGAAGAGGCGGCCGAAGCGCCCGAGCCGCCGTCTGCTCCCACCGCGCCCCGCCCCAGCCGGCGGGACGCTCCGCTCCAATAGACCCGACGCGGCAAGCGTCGAGCCCGGGTCCTTCCCCGCGGACCCCAATCCTCGCGTCTTGGACGCCGGGTTCCGAAAGGCTGGGGGAGGCCCGGTGGGGTGGGTTTGGGGCGCCAGCGGCGGGAATTAGATTGCTAAACGGCGTGCTCCGTGCTATCCCGTCGGATAGGTTCTTATAACTTTCCCCCTTCCGGCTTAGTGCCCCGGGTGTCGAGGTAATCGACCATGAAGATGGCGGTCTACGTCATCCGGCGGGCCGCGCTCGTCGTACCGGTCATCGTCGGCGTGATGACCATTACCTTCGCGCTGGTCACGGGGCTCGGCCCCCTGACCCAGATCCTGGCGCAGCACGGGATCGCGAACCATGTCACGAAGTGCCCGATCACGTCCCCCTACTGCAAGTGCACGTCGATCGGCCTCAACCAGACGGGCAGCTGCAAGAACCCGAACTACTGGCGGGTCTACGACAAACTGCGGCTCAACCAACCGTTACCGGTGCAATGGGCCTACTACATGTACCGGAGTTTCACGTTCCAGTGGGGGAACGTCTCCAACAGTAGCAATCTCGTAGGGACGAACGGCTACTCAGAGTTCGAAGGGGTCTCCGTCACCTCGTTCCTCGGAGCCCTGCTCCCGTACACGATCGAGCTCGCCATCCTCTCGCTGATCATCATCCTCGCGATCTCGATCCCCCTCGGGAACCTCTCCGCCGTGAACCGCAACCGTCCCGTCGACCAGATGTCGCGGGTGATGTCGTTCTCGGGGTACGCCATACCGGCCTACTTGTTAGGCGGTCTCATGCTCATGGGTTCGGTCCTGCTCGTGTTATCGCTGGACCACGGGGCCCAGGCGGTCACGACCCCGTGGTGCCCCACCTCCGAGCCTCTGTTCAACGAGCTGTACGGTTCGTGGCCCCAGACGGGTTGCTACTTAGGTCACGTCACCCTGTCGACGGGCTATCCGGTCTGGCTCGTCGACGGGAAGGTCTCCCATCCGACCGGGTTCCCCACGATCGATGCGGCCCTCCACGGCGACTACTGGCTGGCCGCCGACACGCTCATCCGGATGATCCTCCCGGCGATTGTGATCGCCTACGGGGCGATCGCGGGGCTGCTCCGGTTCGTGCGCAACAGCATGCTCGAGGTGATGAACCTCGATTTCGTCCGCACGGCCCGCGCCAAGGGCGTGCCGGAGAAACGTGTGATCAGTAAGCACGCAGGTCGTAACTCGATGAACGTGACGGTCACGGTCCTGGGTCTCACGTTCGCCTTCTTCATCGG
>JASHQF010000056.1 GCA_030037695.1 Thermoplasmata archaeon | reverse complement strand
GGGCGGGGGCGGCGGACCCGCCCCTCGCGCGGGAGGCGACGGGACGGTCGGCGAAGCGGACGACGCCCCCGGTAGCGTCCGCGGGGGCGGCGGACGGAGCGGGGGACTAGGTCCGGCCGCGGGGGGCGGGGTCCGACGACGGCCCACGAGCTTCGGAGGTCGGGCGCCGAGCCACCAGCCGAGACCGATCGCCGGCCCCACGATGCCCGCGAACCCCACCGCGTTCCACGGGGGGCTCTCGAGGAACTCGAGCGCGGGGACCAGGCCGAGGAGGTTCACGCCGATCCGACGCGCGAGGGCGCCGTACAGCTTCGGCGTGATCACCGAGACGTTGACGATCGCGTGCGCGCCCAGGTAACAGTACGGGACGTGGAGCTCGAGGGCGATGCCCCCCGTGCCGTTCGTGGTCGGCGTCCCCGAATCGAACAGGCCGGCGCACGGCCCGATCGACGAGGAAGACCGGAGCGTCACGTTGACCGGGGTATCCCCGAGCGGCGCGCCGGTCCGGTTCTCGAGCTCCGCTCGGACCAGCACGATCCCGCCGGGCGCGACGGTCGTCGGGACGGCCGTGATCGACAGGTCGACGAACGAGCCTACGAGGTCCTCGTACAGCAGCACCGCGCGCGGCGAGCCCCATCCGGTCTCGGGGTCCCAGCCGACCGTCGCCGAGCCGAGGCACGTCGAGCCCGAGGTGACGTCGACGAGACCGTCGCCGATCTCGCCGGTCGGCTCGGAGGCCCCGACGTGGTAGAGGCGGTCGTTGATCCACCCGAGGCGGGCTCCGTAGACCTGGTCCATCGAGGCGATGAGGCCGGCCCAGAGCGGGGTCGCGAAGCTCGTCCCCGCCGCCTGGCGGGTCCCGCCGTCGAAGTAGAGGGAGTTGTCCGCGGCGGTCGCGCTCACGTCGGGGAGCCCGCGATGGCCGTTCGCCTCGATCGGGCCCCGCGCCGACCCGACCTCCTGCCAGGCCGGCGCCGGCACGTCCGTGGAGTACCCGCCGCCGCTGCCGTTCCAGGCCGACTCGACCGGGGTCGTCCCCATGAGCCCGGTGAAGCTGAGGGCCGTCCCTCCGACCGCGGTGACGTTGGGCGAGAGGGCCGGGTAGTCGACGGAGGGCCCTCCGCTGCAGCCCATCCCGAGGTCCCCGCCGGTGTCCCCGGTCGCCGCGACCACGGTGATCCCGCGCTCCCTCGCCTCCGAGAACAGCGGCTCCCACGCCGCCCAGAGCGGGCTATCGGACGCCTCCGGCGTGCCGAACGACATCGAGATCACGGAGACGTTCAGGGTCAGGGCCTCCTCGAGGGCCTCGGTCAGGTACGCGGTGTTCGGGCTGTACCCCGAGGACGCCGGGCCGTCCGGGGCGTAGATCGCGTCGATCGTCGCGCCCGGGGCCATCGACATCGACCACTCGATGTCGAGCGTCAGCTCCTCGACGGCCATCGGGTCGGGCGAGCTCGTCGCGTTGTCGTTCGGAGCGGGGGCTCCCCCGATCGGGTACGCGTCGATCGTAGGGACCGGGAACACCGAGGAGTAGTCGGTCGCCTCGAACGTCGCGAGGTCGCTCGGGGCGTACCCATCCCCCCACAGGATCACCGCGATCGATTCCCCCGTGGGATACGCGCCGGGGCTCGAGAGGTTGTAGAGCGCCGTGAGATTGTAGGCGTTCCGGGCCTGGGCCGGAGTCACCGGGCTTCCCCCCAGCGTCGGCGTGAGGTCGAAGGAGAACGGGGCGAATCCCGAGGCGAGTCCCGCGACCCCGGCTACGTTGGCCTCGAGCGAGAGGGGCAGCGACGGCGGAGTGATCGGCAGGACGACAGGGCGTCCTTCGTACGACCCCGAAGCGACCGTCGTGCGGAACGCCCGGTCGACGGCCGACGCCGGTCCGGAGAGGTCCAGCGACAGGTGATCCGGCGTGGGGGCGCTCACCTCGAGACCCTCGGCTGCGAAGTAGGCCCGGGCGGCGTCGAGATCCGAGACGGTCGCCCCGTAGCGGTCCGCGAACTCGGCGGTCGAGAGCGAGGTCCCGGCGGTGCCGTTCGTACCCTGGCGATCGGGGAACGTCACGACGACGCTCATCGGTCCGGTTGTGGGCGTGATGCCCGAGGTGAGGGCAACCTCCGCGGCCGAGTATCCGGCCCGCTCGCCGAACGAAAGGCTCGCTCCGTTCACGGAGGTCGGCGCGATCGCGCCGGACCCAGGGGTCCGAGCCGCTCCGCCCCACCCGCCGACCGGCGCGAGGAGCGCGGCGATCGCCGCGACGACGACCAGCCTGCGGACGATCCAGGGTCGGCCCGGCGTTCTCGCCGATCGCTCGCTCCCGGGCCGGCGGCGGGGAGACCTAGCCTCCGGACCCATCGACCCTCGAGCTACGATCGGATCGGCTTGGTGTAGCCTGCGGGGAGGTGGAACGGCTCCGGCCCGCCGAACGGATCGGGGCGCGGCCCGGGGGTCTCGCCCCGCTGCGCGGCCAGGTAGGCGTCGATCGCCACGACCGCTTCCATCGCGGCCCCCATCGCGTAGACGACCGACCGACCCCCGGTCGCGTACACGCCCGGGACGTTCGTTGCGTACCCCGGTCCGGTCCCCTCCGGCCATCCCTTGGGATGCCGCCGGAGACCGAGCTCCGGCCCGAAGCCGGCCAGGTCCGCTTCCTGGCCCACCGCGACGATCAAGGTGTCGCAGGGGATCGTGGTCTCGGAGCCCGGCACGGGCACCGGAGCCCGTCGCCCCCCGGCGTCCGGCGGTCCGAGCTCGGTCGTCTCCGTGACGAGGCCCTCGACGCGGAGCGTCCCCACGATCCGCACCGGTCGCCGCTGGAAGAGGAACTGGATCCCCTCGACCTCGGCGCCGTGGATCTCCTCCGGATCGGCCGGCATCTCCTCCCGTCCCCGTCGGTAGACGAGCGTGACGGTGCCGCCCCCCGAGCGACGCAGGGCGGTGCGCACCGAGTCCATCGCGACATCCCCGCCCCCGACGACGACGATCGCCCGACCGATCGGGATCGGGTCCCCCGCGTCCTCGCGCTTCAGGTACTCGAGCGCCGGGATCACGCCGGCGAGCCGCTCCCCCTCGACGCCGAGGGTCCGGTGGGCGGGGGTGCCGAGCGTGAGCAGCACGGCGCGGTAGCCGTCGGCGAGAAGCTGGGCGACCGGCACCCCGCGGCCGATCGAGGTCCCGTCGACGAACGTCACGTCGAGGTCCCGGAACCGCGCTCGGTCCTCGTCGAGATCCTCCGAGGTCATCCGGTAGGCCGGGATCGTGCGCACGAGCCCGCCCGGACGGGGCTCCCGCTCGTAGACCGTGACCGAGTAGCCGCGGACGCCGAGGTCCCAGGCGGCCATGAGGCCGGCCGGACCGGCTCCGACGACCGCGACGCGGTCCCGCTTCGGCTTGGACGGCACGTAGGCGAGGTCGGCGTTGCCGTAGTCGAGCGCGGCGCGCTTGAGGTGGCGGATCGCGATCGGCACCCCCTTCTTCGTGATCACGCACGACTCCTCGCAGTAGTGGTAGCAGACCTTGCAGAGCGTCGTCGCGAGCGGATCGTCCCGGAGCGTGACGCGGGCGGCGTCGTCGAACCGCTCGTCCGCGATAAGGCGGATGTACTCCCGGCAGTCCTGCGAGATCGGGCACGCCTCGACGCACCAGGGGCGGCGGCACTGGATGCACCGCTTCGCCTCGAGGACCGCCTCCTCGCGCGAGTAGGCGTGGAGGACCTCCCGGAAGTCGGCCGTGCGGGCCGCCGGAGGCTCCTCGGGGATCGGGACCCGGACCGGATCGAGCTTGGGAGGGGTCGGGCGGGGGGCGGCCGGAGGGGAGTCGGCCATCGTCCCCCGATTCGAGCGACGGGGGCCATATGGCGTGAGCGCACCGAGGGCACGGGCGGGACCGGGCCGCGGTGAGATATACCGGCGCCGGCTCCTTCGCGGCGGCGCGCCCGGGCCCGGGCGCGGGCGTGCGATGGTCCTCGATTCGTTGGGGAAATCCCTGCGGGGGGTGCTCCAGAAGATCGCCCGGGGCTCGGTCGTCGACGAGGCGCTCCTCGCCGAGGTCGTCCGGGACATCCAGCGGGCGCTCCTCCAGGCGGACGTCAACGTCCAGCTCGCCCTCGACCTGACGAAGCGCGTCCGGCGGCGGGCGACCGAGGAGAAACCGCCGGCCGGGGCGAGCCTGCGGGATTTCCTGATCCGGATCATCTACGAGGAGATCCGCGGGATCCTCGGGAAGGACCGACCGTTCGAGGTCAAGCCGAAGCGGATCCTCCTCGCGGGGCTGTTCGGTCAGGGGAAGACGACGACCGCGGCGAAGCTCGCCCGGTACTTCCAGAAGCGCGGCGTCCGGGTCGGCCTGATCGCGGCGGACGTGCACCGGCCGGCCGCGATCGATCAGCTCGAGCAGCTGGGCAAGAAGATCGGCGCCGAGGTCTACGCCGACCGGAAGGAGCAGCGCGCGGAGGAGATCGTGCGCGCGGGGCTCGCCAAGTTCCCCCCGCACCTCGCGATCCTGGTCGACACGGCGGGCCGCAGCGGCATCGATCCCGATCTGATCGCCGAGCTCGAGCGGGTCAAGGGGGTCCTCGCGCCCGAGGAGGTGATCCTGGTCCTCGACGCCGCGATGGGGCAGTCGGCGGGACGGAGCACGGAGGCGTTCCACAAGGCGGTCGGGCTCACCGGCGTGATCGTCACGAAGCTCGACGGCTCGGCGAAGGGGGGCGGGGCGCTCTCCGCGGTCGCCGTGAGCGGGGCCCCGATCGTCTTCCTCGGCACGGGCGAGCACCTGGACGAGCTCGAGCGGTTCGAGCCGACCCGGTTCGTCTCGCGCCTGCTCGGGATGGGCGACATCCAGACACTGCTCGAGCGGTTCGAGGAGCTCTCCAACAAGCAGGCCGCGGAGGAGGCGGCCAAGCACCTCCTGGGCGGGAAGTTCTCGCTGCGCGACATGCGCACGCAACTGGAATCGCTGGGGGAGATCGGACCGGTCTCCAAGCTCGTGTCGATGCTCCCCACGTTCGGGACGCCGAAGGTCGACGATAAGCAGCTGGACGAGTCCCAGCGGCGGCTACGTCGCTACCGGGCGATCCTCACTTCGCTGACCGCGGAGGAGCTCGACGACGCCCAGATCATCAAGGCCGAACGGATCCAACGGATCGCCCGGGGGAGCGGTCAGCGGCCGCAGGAAGTCCGGGCGCTCCTCAAGCAGTACGAGATGACGCGGAAGGCGGCGCACGGCATCGTCTCCAACCGTCGGCTCCGCCGGCAGATCGAAAAGCAGTTCGCCGGCGCGGGAGCCCCTGAGCCGTGAGCGGGGGGAGCCCGACGGAGCTCGTCGCCGGGCTCGGGGCGGTCGCGGGCGGGGCCCTCCTGTTCTTCGTTCCGGGGTACGCCCTCACGCGGGCGGTCTTCCCGGAGTGGCGGCTGCGGGGCCCGGGGGCGCTGCGCCGCGGCCTCGAGACGGTCGTGCTCGCCTTCGTCCTCAGCGTCGTGCTCACGGTACTGGCGGGTTACCTCCTCCTGCACGGCGCCCCCGGAGGGTTCGCGGCCGGCTGGGGCGATCCGCTGCTCGAGGCGGTCCTCGCCGGCATCGCGGGCGCGGCCGCGCTCGTGGCCGCTCTCGAAGGAGCGTTCGCGCGCACCCCTCCCCCCGCTCGCGCCCCGGACGCGGGGCCGGGCGAGGAGGGGGCCTGGGAGCTCTCCCGGGCGGTCGACCGCCTCGGTCAGGAGGAGCGCTCGATCGTACGACGCCTCCGGGCGGAACCCGAGTCCGACGCCGCGACGGGGCTCCGGGCCCGGCTCGAGGAGATCCGGCGGGTCCGGGAGGAGCGTCTGCGGGCCCAGGAGGCGGAGTACGAGTCGTAGGGCGGAGGCGGCCCCGCGGGGGGAGTACAAGATGGTCGTCGTCGTTCGGGGCGACCTCGGATTGACCGCGGGGAAGGTGGCGGTTCAGGTCGCCCACGCGGCGGTGGCCTTGGTCGAGCGCGTCGGCCGCCGCTCCCCCGAGCTCTTGGCGGCGTGGCAGGCGGAGGGGGGCCGGAAGATCGCGCTCGGGGCGTCGGACCTCGAGCAGCTCGAGCTCCTCGAGCGGGAGGCGCGGGGCCGGGGGATCCCGACCGCCTGGGTCGACGACGCCGGCTTCACGGAGGTCCCCCCCGGGACGCGCACCTGCCTCGGTCTCGGCCCCGCGCTCGCACGGGAGCTCGACCCGATCACCGGAAAGCTCCCCCTCCTGTAGGGGTGCGGGGAAAACTTGCCTAGTGTTCTCTATTTATAGTGAGGGCCTCGGGGGGGTGGGCGATGTGATCGCGGAATCTCCCCCTCCGCTGCGTTCGGCGACCCCTCCGGTCGTGATCTCCGCGAGGAACGTCCGGAAGTACTTCCCGATCCGCGGGGGCCTGTTCTCGAGCCACATCGGCGACGTCCGCGCGGTCGACGGCGTCAGCTTCGACGTCCGCGAGGGGGAGACGGTCGGGCTGGTCGGGGAATCGGGCTGCGGCAAGACGACGATCGGGCGCCTCGTCCTTCGGCTGATCGAGCCGTCGTCCGGCCACACGTACTACCGTCCTCCGCCCCCCGTCTCCCAGCGCCTCGACCTGATCTACGGTCGGCTGCGGGCGATGCCCCGCCGGACCGACAACGGGGGCGGGCTCCCGCCCGACGCGTACCCGCTCCTGGAAGAGCTCCACGAGCTCGCGGCCCGTTACTCGCTCTACCGTAAGTCGAACCGCAGCATGCGGGACCTCCGCGGCAAGCTCCAGATCGTCTTCCAGGACCCGTTCAGCTCGCTCAGCCCGAGGATGCTCGTGCGCGACGTGATCGCCGAGCCGCTCGAGATCCACCACATCGGTTCCCGGGCGGAGCGGCGCCGGCGGGTCAGCGAGCTCCTCCGGGACGTCGGGCTCAACCCCGAGCACGAATGGCGGTTCCCGCACGAGTTCTCGGGGGGCCAGCGCCAGCGGATCGGGATCGCTCGCGCGCTCGCGCTGCGCCCGGAGTTCATCGTCCTGGACGAACCGACCAGCGCGCTCGACGTCTCCGTCCAGGCGCAGATCCTGAACATCCTGCGGCGGCTCCAGCAGGAGCAGCGGCTCGCCTACCTGTTCATCTCGCACCATCTGTCGGTGATCCGGGCGATGAGCCACCGCGTGATCGTGATGTACCTCGGCAAGGTCGTCGAGCAGGCGCCGACGGAGGCGCTGTTCGCGCGGCCGCTCCACCCGTACACGCAGGCGCTCCTGTCGGCGATCCCGATCCCCGACCCCGACCTCCATCGGGAACGGATCATCCTGCAAGGCGACGTGCCGAGCCCGGCGGCGCCGCCGCCCGGGTGCCGGTTCCACACGCGGTGCCCGGCCGTGATGCCGGTCTGCTCGAAGATCGAGCCGCCGCTGCTCGAGGTCCAGCCGGGCCACCTGGTCGCCTGCCACCTCTACCCGGCGGAGTCGATCTCGCTCCCGACCGCCGCGCACGCGCCCGAAGCGCCGGTCCCCGCGAGCGACCCCGTCCCGACGGCCGAGGCCCCGCTCGCCTCCTAGGGGCGCCGCATGACCGCCTCGTCCGAGCCGGGAGGGCGGTTCCTCACGAGCGCCCCCCCGGAGGAAGTGATCGACCAGGAGCAGTGGGCGGAGCTCGACGTCCGCCTGGAGCGGGTCCGGGCGGAGAAGGAGGCGGCGCTCCGGGACCCGGGCCCCTCCTGGAAGGAGTGGTTCTACTTCGACGCCTCGAAGTGGTGGATCGGCTCGGGGCTCCTGATCCTCGACTCCTGGCTCGTCGCGTTCTGGTTCGAGGTGGGCTCGATCCCCGGCCTGGTCCTCTCGGTCGCCGCCGCGATCTATCTCGAGTTCCTGCTCGCGCGGTACCTGTGGCACCGGCCGTCGGACGACCCCGCGCTCTCTTCCGGTGCGTTCCGCCCGACCTGGTTCCGGCCGGTCCGGTACGGGCGCTGGACCCCCGAGGGGTTCCGGGTCCGGGCCGGTCTCTCGCCCGAGACCGGCGAGGCCCCGGTCCACGGCGAGGAGTTCCTGTAGGCTCCGGCCTCCGCCTAAATAGCGGGCGGAGGTGGCCCGCGCGGTGACGCCCGCCCCGCGCCTGCGGCTCGCGCCGTCGCTCCTCTCCGCCGATTTCGGGGCGCTCGGCCGCGCCGTCCGGTCCGCGGAGGACGCGGGCGCGGACGCGCTCCACCTAGACGTGATGGACGGCCATTTCGTGCCGAACCTCTCGTTCGGCCCGGCGCTCGTCGCCGCCGTCCGGGCCCGTACCCGCCTCCCGCTCGACGTCCACCTCATGATCGCCGAGCCCCGGCGGTACGCCGACGCGTTCCGCCGGGCGGGGGGCGACACGCTCGTCTTCCACGTCGAGGCGAACGGCGACCCGAGGGAGACGATCCGGGCGATCCGGGGCTCCGGGGCCGCGGTCGGGATCGCCCTCTCCCCCGAGACGCCGTGGGAGCGGATCGAGCCGGTCGTCGGGGACGTCGACCAGGTCCTCGTGATGAGCGTCCATCCCGGGTTCTCCGGCCAGGCGTTCCTCCCCGAGGTCCTGCCGAAGGTCACGCGGGCCCGGGCGCGCCTCGAGGAGTCCGGCCGTCCGTCCGACGTCTCGATCGACGGCGGGGTGACCGTCGCCACGGCGGCCGACGCCGCCCGCGCCGGCGCGACGTTCTTCGTCTGCGGCAACTCCGCGTTCCTTGGCGGTCCGATCGCCCAGAACCTCGCTCGGCTCCGAGCCGCGGTCGAGGAGGGAGCGCGCGGTGCGGTTCGCTGACCTGGCCGCGGTCTACGAACGGCTCGAGGCGACCCCGAAGCGCCTCGAGATGCGGGCGATCCTCGCCGAGCTGCTCCGACCGCTCCGGGGCCCGGAGCTCGAGGAGGTCGTCTACCTCTCCCAGGGGGTCCTGCGCCCCGAGTACGAGGGGGTCGAGCTCGGCGTCGCCGACTCGCTCGCCCGGCGCGCCGTCGCCGCCGCCTCGGGGGCCGAGGAGGCCGAGGTCGGCCGGCGGACGAAGGCCTCGGGGGACCTCGGCCGAACGACCGAGGAGCTGCTCCGGGGGGTCCGTCGCCTGGACGCGACGACCCCGCTCGAGGTCCGGGGGGTCTACGCCGAGCTCCGCGCGATCGCCGGCGCGCAGGGGGAGGGGTCCCAGGAGGAGAAGGTGCGGATCCTCACCGAGATGCTGCGGCGGGCCTCCCCGCTCGAGGCGCGGTTCCTCGTCCGGTTCGTCGTCGGCACCCTGCGCGTCGGGGTCCGGGAGATGACGATCCTGGACGCGCTCACCGTCGCCTTCGCCGACGGTTCGAAGGAAGCGCGGGCCAAGGTCGAGGGGGCGTTCAACCTCTCGAGCGATCTCGGCCGCGTGGCGACGGCCGTCGCCGCGGACGGCCTCGACGGGCTCGCGGGGATCGGCCTCGAGGTCGGCCGCCCCGTCCGTCCGATGCTCGCCGAGCGGGAGCCGACCCTCGCCGAGGTCCTCGCCCGGATGGACGGGACGGCGGCGGTCGAGTACAAGTACGATGGACTTCGGGTCCAGGCGCACCTCCCCGTGAGCGGACCGCCGCGATTGTTCTCCCGTCGCCTCGAGGAGATCGGGGCCCAGTTCCCCGACCTTCTCGAGGCGCTGCCGCGGGCGTTGCGCGTGCGCCCCGCGATCGTGGAAGGGGAGTGCGTGCCGATCGATCCGGACACGGACGAGATCCAGCCGTTCCAGGAGGTCGCGCACCGGCGGGGGCGCAAGCACGACCTCGACCGGGTCCGCGAGGAGATCCCGGTCAGCCTGTTCCTGTTCGACGTGCTGCTCGCCGGCGACACCCCGACGTACGGCCTCGACTTCCCTGCCCGCCGCGCGAAGCTCGAGGCGATCGTGCGGCCCTCGGAGCGGATCCGCCTCGCGACCCAGAAGGTCGTGACGGACGCGGCCTCGGCGACGGCGTTCCTGGACGAGGCGATCGCGGCGGGAGGCGAGGGGCTCGTCGCGAAATCCCTCGCTCCGGGGAGCTCCTACCGGGCCGGGGCCCGGGGGTTCTGGTGGATCAAGTACAAGCGCGACTACACCACGGGGCTCACCGACTCGATCGACGGCGTCGTCGTCGGCGGCTTCCACGGCCGGGGCCGACGGGCCGGCCGGTTCGGGGCGTTCCTGCTCGCGGTCTACGATCCGGACCGCGACCGGTTCCCGACCTTCTGCAAGGTCGGCAGCGGCTTCGACGACGCCCAGCTCGCCGAGATGCCGAAGCGCCTCGCCCCGTTCGCCGCCGACGCGACCCCGCCCGGGGTCGAGACCGGGGTCGCCCCGGACGCGTGGTTCCGGCCCGGCCTGGTCCTCGAGATCCGGGGCGCGGAGCTCACCCTCAGCCCGGTCCACCGCGCCGGGCTCGGCGCCGTGCGGGAGGGGGCGGGCTTCGCCCTCCGCTTCCCGCGGTTCACCGGGCGGTTCCGCGACGACAAGGGTCCGACCGACGCGACGACCACCGGCGAGCTCCTCACGATGTACCGGGGCCAGATCCGGCAGGAAGCCCCGAAGGGCGACGAGGAACGGCCGGCGTGAGGGGCGCCGGGGCCCGTCGAGCGGTTCGTCTCCGCCCAAAGGCATAAGAAGGCCGGTCCCGCTCGCACCGCCGGAAGCGGGCCATGCTGGTCGAAATGACCGAACTCCTGGGACGGCAGATCTACACCCCCGACGGACGGCTCCTCGGGGAGGTCGACAACGTCGTCGTCGATGTCGACGGAACGAAGATCGACGGGCTCTACGTGAGCGAAACGAGCCCGATGTTAGTCGACGACTCCCGTCCGACCAACGTGCCGTACCGCTGGGTCGCCGCCGTCAACGACGTCGTGCTCCTGAAGTACTTCCCGAAGCGGGTGTCGCTGAAGAAGGCGCCCGCGCGATCGGCCGCGGACGAGGAAGCCGCGGTTCCCGCGCGCTAGGTCCGCGCGGGGATAGCCAAGCCTGGCAACGGCGCGGGACTTAAACGGCGGGTCCGCCCGCCGAAGAGATCCCGTCGCGTAGGCGTTCGCCGGTTCGAATCCGGCTCCCCGCACTCCTCCTCCCCCGCGGGGCCGCGGAAGGACTACCCTATCGCCTCGGGGGCGTTCCCGCCCCCGTGCGTCGGGCGGAGCTGATCGCGCGGCTGGAGGGGATCCCCCCGTTCGCCCACCCGCGCCCGGAGCTCGAGCAGGTCGTCACGCCGTCCGAGGCGGCGGCGACCCTCCTGCTCGAGGCGGAACGGATCGACGGGCTCGACGGCCGGAGCGTCGTCGATCTCGGCTGCGGGACCGGTCGGCTGGCGATCGGCGCGGCGATGCTCGGGGCCCGGCCGGTCACCGGGATCGACGTCGACCCCGCGGTGGTCGAGGCGGCGCGTGGGGCGGCGCAACGAGCGGCGGTCGAGGCACGGTTCGAGGTCGCCGACGTCCGTGGGGTGCAGGGCCCGGTCGACCTCGTCCTGATGAACCCCCCGTTCGGCGCCCAGCGGCGGCGCGCCGACCGGCCGTTCTGGGATCGCGCGCTCGCCCTCGCGCGGCGCTCGATCTACGCGTTCGCCCTCGAGGAGTCGCGAACCTTTATAGCGCGACGAACGGTCGCCGCGAAAGCTCACGTCCTCGACGTGACCCCGGTCCCCTGGGTGCTGCCCCGGACGTTCCCGCACCACACCCGGCGGGGGGTCGCGCTCGGCGTGGACCTCTGGGCGATCCGAACGGACGAGGCACGATGACCGACCCCGAGCTCCCCCGGCTGGTGCTGCCCGGCGATTATCTGGGGGCCGCGGAGGAGTTCCTCCCGGGCCGCGGGACGTACGAGTACGGGGGGCGGATCTACGCCTCCTTGCTCGGAGCCCCGTCGATCGACCCCGGCGATCGGACCGTCCGGGTCGAGCCCCGCAACGGGATCCCCGAGGTGCAGGAAGGCGATCTCGTCTACGCCCGCGTGGACGAGCTGAAGACCGCCATGGCGGTCTGCACCGTCCTCGGCACTTCGACGAGCCGCCGGGCGGTCCCCGGGGCCCCCGAAGGGACGGTCCACATCTCCAAGGCGAAGGACGGCTACACCGAGACCCTCGCCGGCGAGTTCGCGGTCGGGGACGTGCTCGTCGCCCGGGTGCTGCAGGCCCATCCCGGCATCAAGCTCTCGACCGCGCAGGCCCCGCTCGGCGTCGTCGCGGCGCGGTGCCAGCTCTGCCACGCCCTCCTGACGCTCGGGGCGAAGGAGGCGGTCTGCCCGCGGTGCGGGCACCGGGAGCAGCGTAAGTTCGCGAAGGGTCCCCTGCCCCCGCCGTCCGGAGCGCATGGACCCGACGGTCGCTGAGGAGGAGCGTCGCCTCGCCCGGCTCGTCCGGGCGCACGACCGCTGGCGGGGCCGAGCCGTCTTCAATCTCCTGCCCAGCGAGAACGCCGTCTCGCCGGTCGCCCGCAAGTACCTCGCGAGCGACCTCGCCGGGCGCTACACCCTCCCGATCCCGACGACGTTCGACGGCGAGACCCTGGAGAACAGCTACACGGGGACCCGGTACACCGACCAGATCGAGGCGCTGGCGACCGCCTCCGCCGCCCGCCTCTTCGGCGCCCGGTGCGCGACGGTCCGACCCCTGTCGGGCCACGTCGCCGCCCTCTCCGTCCTCGCGACCCTCGTGCCGCGGGGGGGCCGCATCCTCGCGATCCCTCCGGGCGCGGGCGGGTACGATGGGTACGCCCCGGGGTTCGTGCCGTCCGTCCTCGGGCTCACCGTCGGGGAACTCCCGGCGGGCGGCCCGGGGCATGCGGTCGACGGCGAGATCGCCGCCGCCGCGATCCGCCGCGAGAAGCCGAACGCCGTCGTGCTCGGGCAGAGCTTCTTCCTGTTCCCGTACCCGCTCGGCCCGATCGTCGACGCCGCGCACGAGGTCGGCGCGCTCGTCGTCTACGATGCGTCGCACGTCCTCGGCCTGATCGCGGGAGGGGAGTTCCAGGACCCCCTCCGGGAGGGGGTCGACGTGCTGTTCGGGAGCACCCATAAGTCGTTCCCGGGCCCGCAAGGCGGCCTCATCGTCACCGATCGCGAGGACCTGTTTCGCACGCTCGACCCGGCGCTCGTCTGGCGGGTCTTCGACAACGCCCACTGGAACCGGATCGCCTCCCTCGGTCAGACCCTGCTCGAGCTCGAACGGTGCGGGCGGGAGTACGCCCGCTCGGTCGTCCAGAGCGCCCGGGAGCTGGGCACCGCCCTCGCCCGCGAGGGGCTCCCGATCGTCACCGGGCCGGACGGGCCGACGCGGTCCCATCAGATCCACCTCGATCGGCCGGCGCTGAAGGCGAGCCACCGCCTCGGCACCGGGGCCCTCGCCCGAAAGCTCGAGCGGCAGGGGCTCCTGATCGACCTCGTCGGGCGCATCGGCACCGCGGAAGCGACCCGTCTGGGCGTGCGCCCGGAGGAGATGGCCCGCTTGGCGTCGCTCCTCGCCGCCGGGGGATTGCGCGGCGAGCGGGTGGGTCCCGAGGTGCGGGCCTGGCGGCGTACCTTCCGATCCCTGCGCTTCGCGTAAGCCGCGCCCGTTGCGGCGCCCGGTCCGCCGAGGGCCTTTAGAACGGAGGCGCCTCGGTCGTCCCGGACCGCGCTCCGATGCCCTCTCCGCTGGCGCTCACCGGCACGCCCGGCACCGGCAAAAGCTCGGTCGCCCGCCAGCTCGCGCCGCGCCTCCGTACGATCGAGGTCGGGCGGCTCGCCGAGCGGCTCGGCGCCGCCCGGGGGCGGGGGCGCTCGATCGTCGTCGACCTCGACCGTCTGCGGAGGGCCCTGCGTCGGACGGGGGCCCTGGACGAGTACGACCTCGTCGTCGGGCACCTCGCGCACCTGCTCCCCGTGGCCGGGTCGATCGTGCTGCGGTGCGAGCCTCGGGAGCTCCTCGAGCGGCTTCGCCACGCGCATCGCGGATCGCGGGCGGACCGCCAGGCGAACTTCATCGCCGAAGCGACCGACGCGATCCTCGTCGAGGCGCTGGCCGCCCGCACTCGGGTCGCCGAGGTCGACACGTCCGGTCGCAGCGTCGCCTCGGTCGCCCGGACCGTGCTCGCGCGGTGGCGCTCGCGACGTTGGCCGCGCGACCGCCGGATCGACTGGCTCTCCCGGCCCGGGGTGACCGAGCATCTTTTGGACGGGCCGTCGTAGCGGGCGACGATGGTGCTCGAGCGGTACCGCCGTTGGGCGGAGCCGTACGTGGAGCGGATCGCCCGACCGTTCGCGGCCTGGTCCCCGAACGCGCTCAGCGCGGTCGCGCTGGGGCTGGCGGTCGCCGGCGGCGCCGTCGCGGCGCTCGTCCGCTGGACGACCCCGCTGCTGTTCCTCCCGGTCGCCATCCTGGTCGTCGCCGCCGGTCTGTTCGATGTGCTCGACGGGGCCGTGGCCCGACGCTCCGGGCGGGCCAACCCCCGCGGGGACTTCCTCGACCACGTCTTCGATCGGTACGCCGACCTCGCGCTCGTCCTCGGCTTCGCGGCGTCCGGCTTCGCCCAGCCGATCGTCGCCCTCCTCGCCCTCGCGAGCCTGCTGCTGACGAGCTACATGGGCACGCAGGCCCAGGCGGTCGGGCAGGGCCGGCTCTACGGGGGCCTCCTCTCGCGCGCCGACCGGTTGATCGTCCTCGCCGCGGCCGCGTTCCTCGAGTTCGACTGGTCGCTCCCCTGGCCGTGGGCGCCGAGCGCGCCGTGGTCCCGCTTCCATGCGGGGGGGCTCACGTTCACCGTGCTCGACGTCGCGTTCGTCTACTTCGTCGTCGCGGGCCAGTGGACCGCGATCGCGCGGGCGCTCCGGACCTACCGAGCCCTCGGACCGGCCCCGCCCGCCGGCTGATCCCGGCCCTCCGGGGCCGGCCGTCGCCGGCGGGAGGCCCCGCTCCCGGCCGGGGGATCCCCCGGACCGGGGGACCGCTCCTCTCCGGCGACGGTCCCCCCCCGGATCCGATAGTACTGCAGCGGGTGCCGTAGGAACGGCTCGTAGCAGAGAGGGTCCCGGCGCCGGTCCCGATCGTTCCCCGCGTCCGGGTCGCCGTCGCGCACGCACAGGCCGTGGCTGCGCAGCGTGTCGCATTCGGGGGGCTCGTACCCCCGCCCCTCGTCCCGCGCGGTGATGTGCTCGACCTGGTAGCGGGTCACCGACTCGTCGAAGTCGGGGGCCCCCCGGTAGGCGTCGACGATCGTCTCGAAGTCCGCCCCCGCGCGGTGGAGGAAGGCGGCCAGGCAGAACCGGCCCGCGTGCGAGAGGTTCTCCCCCCGCTCGAGCGTCCGCTGCATCTTGCGGATGCACGGTGGGAACCGTTCGCGCAGGAGGCCGGCGTCCCCCGGAGCCCGCGCCACCGGCAAGGGCACCCGCTCGGCGAGCTCGGCCAGGAGCTCGCGCTCTCGGTCGCGCACCCGCTCCACGACCTCCGGGCGGAGGGGGAACGGAGCCGCGAGGCTGCGGCGGACGGCCTCCTGGAGCAGGCGGGCGGCGCGCACGGGACTGACGGTCACCCTCCCGTGAGCGACCTCCTGGCGGGCGAGGCGGAACTCCGCTTCTCGGATCGGGGCCGCGAGCCGCACGTACTCCGCGACGCCGAGCGAGGCGGCGCCCGGGGCGATCCCGACCTCCACGCCGAGGCGGCGGGCGACCTCCTCGAGCTCGGCCGGCGGGGCGACCGCCAGGGTCCGGTGGCTCGCTTTCGCCTCGGCGACCGCCCAGCGCCGCAGGGCCCCGGGGGTCGGCGCCGCCGACAGCACGATCCGCGCGAACACGAACGAGAGCAACCGGAGCTCGGGGGAGGCCGTCGCCAGCTCCTGGAGCCCTCCCGCGTCGCGCGGACGCTCGGCCGCGAGCAGCGCGCGCGCCCGTCCGAGCGCACGCGCCCCCTCGTACGCCGGATCCTCGAGCAGCGACCCGACGGTGATCGCGAGGCCCCCGAGGATCGCGTCCGCGTCGGGGAGGAACGGGTACCGCCCGGCGAGCGCGGCGGGGTCTAGAGCAAGTGGGGCACCAGGACCTGCCATAGGAGGAGCACGAGGACGATCATCGACGAGGCGACCGCGGCCCGTCCGCCGAACTCGTCGAGCCGGGCGGCCCCCCACGCGGTCCGGAACCGGGCCGCGATCGAGCTGGCGAAGTCGCGGAACAGGAGGCCGCCGTCGAGCGGCACGAGCGGGAGCGCGTTGGAGAGCCCGAGCAGGAGGTTCATCCACGCCAGCCAGAACAGGACGTTCGCCCCGACCCAGAACGCCTCCGGCCCGAGCGCGCCCAGCGGCCCGCTGACGTGGAAGTAGTCGGCGGCCGTCCCCTGGACCGGTTCGACGGTCGCGAGGGGCAGGAAGAACCAGTCGAGGGTCCCCTCGACGGTCCCCTCGCCGTTGGCGGCGGGCCAGACGAGGGTCTGCTTCAGCTGCGCCGGGGTGAGGAACAGGACGGCCACGCCGAGGAACCCGCGCGTCGGGACCGTCGGGTTGACGGCCAGGGTGACGTGATCGACGAACGACGCGCCGGCCGCGTAGACCCCGACCGAGATCGTCTGGTTCGGCTGCGTCAAGGCGAGCGCCGCCTCGAACGAGCTCAACGTCGGCGTGAGGGTGCCGTTGACGGAGGTGACGATATCGCCGGGCGCGATCGGCTGCGGCGTGGCGATCGACGCGGGGGAGTTCGACTCCACGTCCACGATCGCCACGCCGGCGGCGTTCGGGTGGACGGACGACGCCACGGCGCCCGAGAGGGCGAGGAAGAACACGGCCGCGAGCACGAAGTTCGCGAAGACCCCCGCCGCGGCGACGCGGTCGCGGCGGCGTCGGGAGGCGGCCGCCATGTCGGCATCGTCCTGCTCGACGAACGCCCCGATCGGGACGACGAAGAACAGGATGCCGAGGCTCTTGACGCGGATCCCCTGGGAGCGGGCGACGATCCCGTGGAACAGTTCGTGGAGGACGATCCCGATCACCAGGGCGATCACCCCGTAGCCGAGCGGGATGATCGGATTGAGCCCGGGCAGACCGACCTCCTCCTGGAGGCTGGGGGCGGTCGCCGCCGTGAGACGGAACGACGCGATCGCCCCGAGGACGAGCACGGCCAGGATCACGCCCATCGCGATCGCCGCCAGCGCGATCCCGACGTCGGCCGCCCGGGTCCAGAACCGGGTGAACCGGCCCCAGCGGTCGAGACGCTCCCGACCGCGCTGCGTCCGCAGCATCAGCGCCGGACCGAAGAAGGCGACCGGACGGTCCGGACCGACGCGGCCCGAACGCCGCAGGACCAGGAGCAGGAGGAGGTAGGCGAGCACGACCGCCGCCGCGATGGCGTACCCGAGATCGGCGTTCACGCGGGCCCCGTGGGGAACGCCGAGTCGGGATTATAGGCTCTGGGCCCCTTCGTGAGGTATCGTCGGTCCGATCCGCGCGACCGGCGCTCGAAGTGACCGCGTCCCTACGTCTCCGGATCCCGACCGCGCTCGTCGCGTCGCTCCTTGCGCTCACCGCCACGTTCGCCCTCCCGCTCCCCGTCGGCGCGGGACCCGCGGCGAGCCTCGCGGTCGGGCTGGGGGGTGGCGTGGCCACCGAGCCTGGGATCCCCGCGGGCATGACGGAGGTCGCGCCGGCCTTCTCCCCGGGGTCGGACGCCGTCGCCCTGGGTCCCCTCACGGGCAACCTGTCGCTCGAGGTCGCCGTC
>JASHQF010000006.1 GCA_030037695.1 Thermoplasmata archaeon | reverse complement strand
CACGGAAAGGCAGGAACGTTCGTGGGGCAGGTGGTGGTCTCGCTCGCAAAGCCGCTCAGTGCGAAGGTCAGGGTATCGGATGCCAGAGTTCCGGACGGGTCGATCCCCACCCAGTCGTTCCCGTTGCCGACCGTTGCCGAGCCGTTAGACCCCGGAGAAGAGGCGGCCGGGCTGGCCGACGTTGGCGGCGAGCTCCTCGCGGGCGAAGGGGCGGTCGCCGCTACCGCGCGGGCCGCGGGAACCCCCGCGGGTGCCTCGTGGGGGGTTCCGGTCTGGGTGGAGATGACCAGGAGTCCCATGCTGGCCAGGACCAGGGTCGCCGCGATCGCCACCGATCGGAGGTCAGACCCTTGGAAACGATTCGCAACCATCTCCCTCTTCCCTCGGTGAGCGCGTTTCCGATGCCCACGGTTTTCGCGTACTTAACGTGGGTGAAAAATGTGTCTCACCTAGCGTTCGGGTTCCGAACCGGGCCCGTCGCGGAGGGAAGCCGCCGAGTCCCCCCTGCCCGGCTCCTCGGGACCCACGGGCAACCTCCGTCGGACCCGCCGCGATCTCCGGCGCGGTCGGCCTTCGCCAGATCGGCAGAGTGCGTGCGTTCGCGTCGGAAGTCCTTCTCCCGGCCGGCGCTGTGCGCTTCGGGGGAACGGTCACGGTGAGGGGAGCGCAACGGTTGACGGCTTAGGAATCGTTCGAGGTGTTGCCCCCTAACCCAGTAGCCGCCGGGCGGGCAGCGACTCGACCGTCCGAAGCGGAACTGCGCGATTCGTTACAACGCTTCAGTCCCACCGTTGGGTTGACCTGGAGCTGGACCGGCAGGGCCGGTATGCCTCGAATCGTCCTCCGCAGGGGCGACTTCGGCCACCGAGTGCCGCTTCCGCGGAGGCGTTAACTCCCGGGAGCGAAATTGGGGCTCGTGGCCGAAGGAAGCCGGCGGCGACTCGCGGCGATCATGTTCACGGACATGGTGGGGTTCACCGCACGGACCCAGGCCGACGAAGCTCGAGCGTTGCGGGTCCTCGACCTCCACAATCAGCTGCTGCGGCCGGTGTTCCCCCGATTTAACGGACGGGAGGTGAAGACGATCGGGGATTCCTTTCTCGTCGAATTCGAGAGCGCGCTCGAGGCCGTCGGGTGCGCGATCGAGATCCAGCGGGTCCTTCAGGAGTACAACGCTTCCACCGAGGAGGCGGGCCAGATCGTCGTGCGCATCGGCGTTCACCTTGGAGATGTGGTCCACACCGCCGGCGACGTGTTCGGCGACGCGGTCAACATTGCCTCCCGGATCGAGCCGCTGGCCGAACCCGGTGGGATCTGTGTCACCGATCCGGTCGTAGCTCAGGTACGGAACAAGCTCGATGCGACCTTCGAGCGAATGACCCCGAGCGAGCTCAAGAACCTCGAGTCCCCCCCTGCGGTGTTCCGGATCCGGTGGCGTGGCGGGACCGACTCAGTCACCCCATCGGTCGCCCCGGCCGCCCCTCCGCATCGCGTCGCCGTGCTGCCGCTCTCGAACCTCAGTCCCGATCCGGCCGACGAGTTCTTCGCGGACGGACTGACCGAAGAGCTGATCACCGAGCTCTCTCGAAACCCTGGGCTTCAGGTCATCGCCCGAACCTCGGTGATGGGGTACAAGAAGGCCCCGAAGGGGATCCGGGACGTCGGCCGGGAGCTCAAGGTCGACGTGGCGCTCGAGGGAAGTGTCCGCAAATCCGGCAACCGACTGCGCGTCACCGCCCAGCTGATCGATACCCGCTCGGAGGCCCATCTCTGGGCCGGTCGCTTCGACCGGGAGTTCGGGGAGATCTTCGCCCTCCAGTCCGAGATCGCAGCTCGCGTGGCCGAAGCGCTGACGATCGAGCTCACGCCTCGCTCCCCGGAGGCGCCCGGGAAGAGCTCGACCCCCAGCGTCGCGGCGTACGAGAACTACCTCCGGGGTCGACAGCACTGGTGGCAGGCGTCCGAGTCCGACTACCGGACCGCGATCCGGTACTTCGAAAAGGCGATCGAGCTCGACCCCGAGTTCGCTCTCGCCTGGTGCGGTCTCGCGGACAGTCACGCCCTGCTCGGAAATCACGGGTACGTCCCTCTGGCCGAGGCGCTGGAGCAGGCCGAGACCGCCGCCCGAAAAGCCCTCTCGCTGAACCCTCGGCTAGCCGACGCGCACGTCTCCCTCGCTCCCATCCTGTACAACCGCTACGATTGGGCCGGGGCGATCGCCGAACTCAGGACGGCCGTACATCTCGATCCCAACAATGTTCTCGGTAACTACTGGCTGGCGGTCGTCCTCGCGGTCGAGGGCCAGCTGGCGGAGGCCCTGGAGATCTCGAGAAAGGTCGCGTCCCTTGACCCGCTGTCGCGCCAGGCGGTACTGCAGCCGGCCATGTTCCTCTACCTCTCGCGGGACTTCGAGGGGGCGTTACGTCACCTGAACGAGGTCGAACAACGGCTCGGATTCCGGTCCGACGTCTACCTCGGTCTTTCCAAACTTGCGCTGGGGGACCCCGAGGGCGCGCTCGCGCACCTGCGGAAGGCGGCCTCCGGGGCCTTCGAGAA
>JASHQF010000055.1 GCA_030037695.1 Thermoplasmata archaeon | reverse complement strand
TCGAGGGGATCGCTACGTACAGGAGACCGTTGACCGGATCGTACAGCACCTGGGTGGGGCCGCCGTTGGCGGCCGTCGTGCTCGGTACCGGGATCTGCCCCGTCACCGTGTTGGAGGAGGTCGACACGATCGTGACGTTGCTCCCGTCGTTGTTCGGAACGTACACATCCTGCGTAGCCGGGTCGTAGGCGGGCCAGTACGGGCACGGGCCCACCGGGATCGACTTCACGAACGACCAGGTCAGGGCCGACATCGCCACCAGCGTCGTCCCCGAGCATCCCGCACTGGGTGCCGTAGCGTACAGCTCGGCGTTGGTGGTCGCGTACGTGATCCCCCCGAGGGCGAGGTCGGGGGGCGTCGAGAGATTGGTGGCGTCGATGCTCCCGACGGAGCCGTTCGTCACCGTGGACACCACCGTGACGTTGTCCACGGCGAAGTAGTTGTTCACCACGTAGAGATCGGTGGCCGCGCTATCGAGGACGAGCCCGGAGGGGCTCTTCCCCACGGAGATGTTTTGGGCGATCTTGGTCGCGTCCTCGGGCAGCACGCTGACCTGATTGCCGGTGATGCCGGCGTTCCCCCGAACCGAAAGATAGACGGTTCCGTCGGTCGGATCGCAGACCGCCTGAATGGGGACCGGACCGACCGGGATGGTCCCGGTCTCTGCGCCGCTCGCGGCCGAGATCGTATCGACCACGTCGTTGTTCTGGTCGGGGACATAGATCGTACCGGACGCCGCGTCCACGCACGGAAGGCTGAACGAAGGGTTCGTGGCCGGGATCGAGACGTTCGCGATCAGCTCGTTCCGACTGGAAGAGATCTCGCTCAGGCCGGTGTTCGTAGTCACATAGACGGTGCCGTTGTTCGGATTGTAGGCCAGGAAGACGGGGTGGTTGGCGACGCTGATGTTGGCCACGTAGGAGTAGGAAGCGTTCTCGGTTTCGGGAACGCTCGCGACCGGAGATGGTGTAGCGGTTGCTCCTCGAGAACCGACGAGTAGCGCCCCGGAGACTGAGCCCGAAGCACGGACTCCCGCAGGGACCCCGAGCGTCGCTGAGGCTGAGAGTGCCAGCAGGACGGCTAGCAGGAGCGTGGCGAACCGGGCCCACGAGACGTCCCGTGAGCTCGTCACCGCCACCCGGACCCCGTCCCTTCGGCGATCGGCCCGGACCTTCGATCGCCTTCGGTGACGGCGCACCCCGCCTGAAGTTAAAACCGTGCCGAGGCCGGGACCTCGTTCGTTTGGGCACAGAAGACCGCGACGGAGCGTGAGCTTCGTCCGGAAGACCGGGTCCGGGGGACAGAATGGTCGCACGGTGGGCGGACGTCGTGGCAAAAGAGGTCGAGCTCAATCGGGTGCCCCCACGGTCGGGAATCTCGTTCACCGGGTCACGGGCAATGCACCCCGCGAGGTAGGCCACGGGGCTTGTGGCGAACCTCCGAAACATGCTACGCTCTAGGGAGCGGATGCGCTCGAGGGAAGCCCCGGACCGTCGAGGGAAGCTGAGGCGGACGCTGGCCTGGGGGTGCCAATTGGGCATCGGACACGCAGGCACGCACCCTAGGCGTCGGGCCGGCGATGCCGGGATTCGTGCGTACGGCCCCGGTTCCGTCCCTTTTTTCGCGTAGGCTATTTATACGTTTACCGGTTGGGAACTTCTCCCACGGGGTCGGGAGGCATGAGCGCTCCAACTACACCGCTGCGGGGGCCTCGCCATGTCCGACGGGTTCGGGCGCCGTCGTCCGGTATCTCCCGGAGGGGGCTTGGGCTCCGTACCTACGTCTTGCTCGCCATCGGTGCTGCGGGCCTGGTCGTGGGCGCCGGCTATGCAATCGGCGCTTTCGTGATCGGCACGTTCGCCTCGACGCCCGCGCAGAGCTCGGCCGCAGGGTCTCCCGAGGGTCCGCCCGGAGTCAGCTACTCGGTCGCCGAGGCGGAAGTCGTGGCCACGAACACCACCCCTGCGGGAGGGAGTTGCGTGGCTACGAATTTGGGTACAATGGCTTCACCCACCGCGCTCTCGAACGGAAACGCGACGGCGATCTGCCTCACTTCCAACGCGAGCGGGTTCGCCACGGGCACCACGATGTACGTCCTTGGGGTCGTGTGGAACCACACCGCCCTCAACTCTACGATCTTCAAGGTCCAGATCGGCCTGCAGGTCCTCCCCTCGACCCACAATCTCGCCGTGACGTCCTACGTGAAGACGAGCGCCACGATCACCGTGAACGAGACGGCGTACTTCGCGGTCGATCTCACCGAGGCGAGCGACACGGGCGTGACGGGCTACCAGGTCCTCGTCACCGAGGTCTAGGAACCGCGTACCCCCCCCGCCGGGGGCTCTGTCACTCCCTAGTCCGGCAACCGCAGAGCGGTCCACGCCGGGTAGCGCATCAGCGCGCCCTCGCACACGTTCGCGAAGAACCGCCCTCGGCACTTGTACTGGACGATCCGCTTGCCCTCCTGGGCAAGTTTTGCCCACCGGGAGTCCTTCTGCGGGTTCTGCTCGATCCCGTCGATGAGCTGGCCCTGGAAGTGAAACGTAACGGTCCGTAGCCGTTGAGCCCGGGTGCGACCCACAGGGCAACGCTCACCCTCTACTTCGACGACGGGGCGGCCCTCGTCGAGCACCTCCCTCCAGACCTCGATCAGGGTTTCTGCGAGCGTCAAGGAGAACCTGCCTGCGTGATTCCAAGGCCTTGCTCGACCTAAATCCTCACGGAAGGGCCCGGAGCAAATGCCTTGGGTTGACGCGAGGCTCGACTCCCGGGTGCCGCACGACGAGCCGATTGTTATCGTGGACCCCGATCCCGGTTGGTCGAATGAGTTCCGGACGATCGGTCGACGTTTGCGCGAGGCGTTGGGGCCGACCGCGCTTCGGATCGACCATGTCGGCTCCACGGCGGTCCCGGGCCTGGACGCCAAACCGGTGATCGACCTCCAGATCTCGGTCGCGGACCTCGAGCCCGAGGGCCCGTACCGCGCACCGCTCGAACAACTCGGGTTCGAGTTCGATCCGGCCAACCCCGACCGGTCGAAGCGGTTCTTCCGAGCGCCTCTCGGATCCCGGCGGATCCACGTACATGTACGCCGTGTCGGTAGCTTCGACGAGCAACTGAACTTGCTGTTCCGCGACTTCCTTCGCGCGCACGAGAGCGCCCGTCTCGAGTACGCCGATGCCAAGCGCGCGCTCGCCGAGAGGTTTCGAGCCGATAGGGAGGCGTATGTGCGGGCTAAGGAGCCGGTGGTATGGTCGCTGCTGAGGAGAGCCCATGACTGGATGGAAGCCGTAGGGTGGTCGCCGGGCCCCAGCGATGCCTGACCGGCCCCGCGGGGTTGCGGTCCTACCGTCGTTGTGCCACAGGCTCATCTGTTCCAACCTCCTCTTCTCGACATGACTCCGGCCGGTGCCACAGGTCCCGACGCCAACTTCTTCGCGCCCCCGTCGGAGATGATCGTCGTCACCTCCCCGTTCATCCCCGGCTATCGTATCACGCGGGTGGTGGGTGCGACGTTCGGACTGATCGTTCGATCTCGTGGCCTCGGACAGAATATTTGGGCATTCTTCCGGGCCTGGGGCGGGGGCGAGATCAAGGTGTATACGCAGCTCCTCGAGCAAGTGCGGCACCAAGCGATGCAGCGGCTCGCCGACCATGCGAAGAGCCTGGGCGCCAACGCGGTGATCTCGGTCGGCTTCGACACCTCCGAAATGGGGGCGGCAATGACCGAGGTCCTTGCCTACGGGACCGCCGTGGTTGCCGAGCCTGACCCTGCAGCGTCTCAGCCCGTGTCGCTGCGTTGAACGTGTGGGGCTCGTCCACGCCCGGCAGGCGAACGCTAGCGGTCACGCTCGGACGGGCCGACGCCAGCCGTGGATCAGCTGGGGTCCGAGGTCGCGGGGTTCACGACCCCATGAGCGAACGCCGGGAGCCCTGTCTCAATTATTGCCTCTCTTGGTGGAAGCCCAGCCACGTGAGCCTTCGCCAGGTCGAGCCCTCGGAGGGTTCCGCAAGAATACGCCGCATGGTTTGGAATCGGTCGTCGCACCGGCCGGGTTGCTGCTCGCGTCCTTCGGGCTTTGGGATCGGCTCCGCTCGGCGCGGGCCGCGCGGTCCGGTGCAGCTGCGCCCGGGCGTTCGGCGCCGTAGGGGCTTCCCAAACTCTCGTCGGCCGATCGTAGCGCTGCCCCGTATCCGCGGCGAGGAGGGAGGGGCCCGGACTCCCTCCCCCACAGGGGACGACTAATCTAGCCGGAAGGCCCCGTCCGGAATATGCCCGCCACGCGCCGGCTCGCGGCGCTGATGTTCACGGACCTCGCCGGATTCACGGCCTCGGCGCAGGCGGACGAGCGGGGCGCGCTCCGGATGCTGGAGCGCCACAACCGCGTGCTGCGGTCGATGTTCCGCAAGCACCGGGGGCGCGAGGTCAAGACGATCGGGGACGCGTTCCTGGTCGAGTTCGGGAGCGCCCTGGACGCGGTCGAATGCGCCACCGCCGTCCAGAAGAAGCTGCGCGAGGAGGGGCTCCGAGCCCCGGGCCCCCACCCGATCGCGGTGCGCATCGGGATCCATCTCGGCGATGTCGTCGGCCAGGGTACGGACATCCTGGGCGACGCGGTGAACGTCGCCTCCCGTATCGCTCCGCTCGCCGAACCGGGGGGCATCTGCCTCTCCGAGCAGGTGTTCGATCAGGTCCGCAACAAGATCCCCCTCCGCCTCGAGAAGCTGCCACCCCGGCAGCTGAAGCACGTTCGGTTCGCGGTGGACGTCTACCGGGTCGTCCTCCCGTGGGAGCGGACCGCCGGCGCGCCCGAGGAACGACCCCGGCACCGCGTGGCCGTCCTGCCGTTCCGCAACATCAGCCCGGATCCCGCCGACGACTACATCGCGGACGGGCTGACGGAGGAGCTGATCAGCGTCCTTTCCCGGGTCCCTCCGCTCCGCGTGATCGCCCGTACGTCGGTCCTGCCGTACAAGCTCGCGCAGAAGCCGATCCCGCAGATCGGGAGCGAGCTCGCCGTCGGATCCGTCCTCGAGGGGAGCGTCCGCAAGGTCGGCGGCCGCCTCCGCATCACGGCGCAGCTCGTCGACGTCGTATCGCAGGAGGCGGTGTGGACCGCCGCGTTCGACCGCGAGCTGACCGACGTCTTCGCGCTGCAGAGCGAGATCGCGCGCGAGGTCGCGGGCGCCCTCCGCGTGACCGTCCGGGAAGGCGGAGACGGCCCCCTCCCCGTCCGGACGGCCGTGAACCCCGAGTCGTACCTCGCCTACCTCCGGGGCCGGACCCGACTCCACGAGCGGTCGTCGTCGGCCCTCGCGGCCGCGCGTCGCGAGTTCGAGCTCGCGGTGCACTTGGACGATCGGAACGCCGCGGCCTACGCGGGGCTCGCCGACGTGACGCTGTTGAAAGGCCTCTATTCGCACGCTCCCCCGCGATTCACCGAGAGCCACGCCTTCGCGGCGCGGGCCGTGGAACTCGCTCCCGAGCTCGCCGAGCCCCACACGTCGTTCGCTAACATCCTGCTCCGGGAGTACTCCTACGTCCGCGCTGAGGAGGAGTTCCGACGGGCGCTGGCCCTGAATCCGGGGTACGCCACGGCCCACCACTGGTACGCGATCCTGCTCCAGGACCGGGCGAAGGCGGAGGAGGGGATGCGCGAGCTGAGCCTCGCTGAGGAAGCCGACCCCCTTTCGCCGGTCATCCTCTCGGCGGAGATCCAGCTGCTCACGTGGCTCGAGCGCCACGACGAGGCGGAGGTCCGGCTCGATCGGCTGGCCAAGGTCGACGCGGCCGGCACGACGCTCCATGCGAACCGGGCGATGCTCGCCTTTGCGCGCTCGGACCGTCGCGCGGCCCGGGCGGAGCTCAGCCTCCTGCGCAAGCTCGACCCGGACGACCCCTCGCTTCTGGCCGATTACGCGTCGTACTCCGCGTGGACCGGAGACCGGTCGCGGGCGCGCGACCTGCTCCGCAGGTTCGAGGCGGGATCCGCCCGGATCCCGTTCCGGGAGGACAAGATCGCCGCGGTCTACGCCGAGATCGGCGACCTCGATGCCTGCTTCCGATGGCTCGAGAAGGGTCTTCGCCGACACGCCCTCGAGATCCGCGTCTGGCGACTCGATCCGTGGTACGAGACGGTTCGAAGGGACCCGAGGTTCGCGACCCTGTTGCGGGGCATGAACCTCGAGTGAGGGGCCGGGAACGAACCGGGTAGGACCGGCGAGGGGCGGGGCGTCCCCTGGCAGTACCCCCTTGCGACGGGACCGCCGCCTACCGGAAGGTTCATCCCTCGCAACGCGGTGCACCCCGCGCTTCACGAGGACGTCAATGATGTCCCACCGGGGTCCGGGGACCCGGCTTGCCGCGGCGCTCCTGATCGCGAGCGTCGTGTGCCTGCCTGCGGGCAGCTTCGCGTACGTTGCCGCGGGTACCGGAGCCCCCGCCATCGACGTGCCGAGCGCAACCTCCGCTGCTGCGATGACGACCGGGAGCATCTCCCCGAGCTCGGGGGGGATCTCGATGTTTCTCCTACCCGCCTTCTACTACGAGGCGTGCACCAGCGTCAACGGGGCCGTCACCGACACCGACGGCAACCAGATCACGAACCTTTCGTGGGCGTGGGGCGACGGCGCGACCACGTACGGGGACTTCCCCATGACCCACAACTACTCGGAGGTCGGGTCGTACAGCCTTACCGTCACGGCCACGGACTCCGTCGGGGCCACCGAGTCGGTGACCGAGCCGATCCTGGTCAACGACACCCCGTGGCCCGAGCCGAACAGCACCGTGGATCTCGCGGCGGCGTCGGTCAGCGGTCTCGCGATCACCGTGAACGGCCTCGCGAACGTGAACGTCTGCGGTCCGGTCTCCGACCCGAACCCCGGAGGGTACCTCTGGTCCTGGGGCGACGGTTCGACCAGCCAGTCGTTCTTTGCCGCGCACCACACCTACGCCTCGCCCGGGGAGTACGAGGTGTGCGTCACCGTGTTCGACAGCTTCAACGTCTCCACGCAGCGCTGCGAGGGGGTGCTGGTGGGCATTTCACAGGTCCCGCTCAAGGTGTTCGCGAACGAGAGCTCCTCTTCGACGACGACTCCGTTGCTGGGCCAGCCGTTCACCGAGTTCCTCGCGATGGAGGACACGGGGAGCGCGCCGGCGACCCCGCCCGCGACCCTGACCGTAGCCTCCGCCACGGCGCTCGTCAACCAGTCGGCGCAGCTCAGCTGCTCGTCGCAGGATGAGTTCGCTGCCCTTGTACCGTCCACCGTGGTCTCGGTGCCGTACCTGTGCCGGGCGAGCTGGTCGTTCCCTACGCCCGGTACTTCGTTGGCCCAGGCGTTCGTGACGTACGCCGGCGAGGCGGCGACCGTTGCCCAGGACGTCACCACCGACGGGGCGATCCCCTACGCGGCGACCGTGCTCGCCGGTGAGCCGCTGGCCGCCTTCGAGCTAGGTTGGAACGGGAGTTGGGGGGGGCTACCGGGGATCGCGAACGCCTCCGAGGGCGTGGGGGGCCTGATCTCGCTGGCCGCCTCGGGCGCGGTCGCGCTCGGGGTCAACTACGCCCTGACTCTTCCGTCCGATCCCGCCTACTCGGTGAGCTACCCGGCCGGACCGGTCGACGTCAGCGTCGTCGCCGATCCGCTTCCGGTCGTCGAATCGATCGGATGGCTCGAGAATGCGTCCGCGGTCGGGGAGCTCGCGACCGGGGCGGAGGCGGCCGCTATCTCGGCGCTCCCGGCCTGCGGTACGCTCGGGTCGTGCGCCCCCGCCGCCGGACTGTTCGCCCTCGGGTTGCTCGGAGGGGCCGTGGACGCCTCGGTGGTGGAGGGAGCCCTGCCGACCCCGAACCTCAACTTCACGGCGCCGGTAACGGTCGCCCCTGAGCCCGGGGTGCTCGCGAGCCTCTCCAACGTGACCGCGCCGCTGCTCGCCGACGAGTTCGCGATCGTCGAGGACCTCAACGCTGCGAACCTTGCGGTCGCGCGGGCGGAGGCGGCGCTCGGGGCGCACGCCGATCTCTACGCTGAGCTCCAGTTCCTCGCGGCGTACTCGTTCGCCGAGAACGCCTCCAACGCCACCGCCAGCCTGCTCGCGAACGCGACCACCCTCGTGCCCACGCTGAACGACGAGAACACGACCACGTTCGACCAGGGGCTCTCGCTCCTCAACACGAGCGGGATCCCGACGGATCTCTCCACGCTGCTGTCGGCGGTGGGGGTCGCGCCGTTCCTCAACCTCACCGAGATCGAGGCGTCCACCTTCGCGAGCTGCAACACCTCCGAGGTCCTTGCTGGCACGCCGGATCTGGGGGGAAGCGTCGCTCCGGCGATCGCGGACGAGCTGGCGGCGCTAGGGAACGCCACGACCGTCGCCTCCAACGGGACCATCCTCGCGGGCGGGGCGGCGTTCGACGACGGGACGATCACCGGCGTCTCGGTGAGCGTGAGCAGCCCGTCGACCACGTCCGGCACGCGCGTGACGGTCACGACGAAGCAGTTCAACGAGAAGCCGCGGGGCCCCGGGGTCCTCCCCGTGCATGCTCCGGTCGGCTACTTCGATGTCAACGTCTCGGGCGTCGCGAGCGGGTCGGCCCAGGTGTGCGTCGCGACCGCCGGCATCGGCCCGACGACCGCGATCACGTACTGGACCGGTTCGTTGTGGGTGACCGCGTCCGGCGGGAGCGTCGGGGGCCTGCGGAGCTGCGCCAGCTTCACGATCGCCGAGCTCCACGGCACGATCCTCGCCCTCGGCATACCGACGACCTCGTACCTCGTGACGTTGCGCGAGGAGGGGCTGCCCCAGGGCACGGCGTGGTCGGCGGGCCTCGGCTCGCCCGCGAGTCTAGAGTCGAACACGACCGGCCGGCTCGGCGGGGAGATCCAGCTGAACGCCCTGGCGGGACCCACGGCCCTCGACCTCCGACCCCCCGTGGGGTACGGGGTCGTTCGCATCCAGGGTCCCTCCTCGCCGACGCCGTCGACCCTCCAGGTCGCCGGGAACGCCACGTACACCGTCCGGTTCGGGAAGAACGTGAGCGTGAACTTCGTGGAGGACCCGATCGCCCGATGGGACCTGTACGACGGAGCGAACTGGACCGTCACGCTGGTCTCTCGGTTCCCGTCGGG
>JASHQF010000054.1 GCA_030037695.1 Thermoplasmata archaeon | reverse complement strand
CGTGCGGGTTGATCAGGAGGTCCGGCGTGATCCCGTCGCGCGTGAACGGCAGGCTCTCCTGCGGGACGACGAGGCCGATCACCCCCTTCTGGCCGTGGCGGCTCGCGAACTTGTCGCCGAGCTCGGGGACCCGCTGGTTGCGGACCTTGACCTTGACGAGCTTGGAGATGTTCTCCCCCTCGGTGAGGATCACGTTGTCGACCCAGCCGGACTCGCCGAACCGGACCGTGACGCTCGTCTCGCGCCGCTTCTGCGGCGTCAACAGATCGGTCTTCTCCTCGAGGAACCGGGGCGGGCTCGTCTTCCCCACGAGCACGTCCCCCTCCGCGACCTCGAGCTCGGGGAGGATCAGGCCGTCCTCGCCCAGGTTGCGGTAGGCGGTGTCGACGCGCGCCCCGGCGACGTCCGGGCGCGGGATCTCGAACCGGTCCTCCTGGCCCCCCGGGTACTTGCGCTCCTCGCCGCGGTACGTCCGGAAGAACGAGGAGCGGCCGAGGCCGCGGTCGATCGCCGCCTTGGAGACGACGAGCGCGTCCTGCATGTTGTACCCCTCGAAGGAGAGGACGGCGACGACGAAGTTCTGCCCCGCCGGCCGCTCGGAGAAGTGGACGTAGCGCATCGTCTGCGTCTGCAGCAGCGGGGCCTGCGGGTAGTGGAGGAGGTGCCCGCGCGTGTCGGGGCGGCGCCGGTAGTTCACCGACTCGACGCCGAGCGCCTGCTTGGCCATCCCCGAGCCCATCGTGTTGCGCGGGGCGGAGTTGTGCTCGGGGTACGGGATGAGGCCGGTGCAGACCCCGAGCAGCAGGTTCGGGTCGATCTCGAGGTGGCTCGTCCGCTCCCCGAGGAGGCTCGGGGTCGGGAACGTACCGTGGCAGAGGCCGCACTCGACGATCGCGTCGTCCCGTCGGTCCCCCATCGAGACCCAGCGGACCCCGGAGCGGCTGAGGGCCCGCTCGCACTTCGGGCACCGGTCGGGGTAGGCGAGGGGGTCGACGGCGATCAGCGCGTCCTCCTCCTCCTCGGCGTCGATCCACTCGATCTTGCCCTGCCGGATGAGGTCGCTGAACGAGAGGGTCCCGCGCGCGAGGTCATCGAGGTCCGAGCGCGACACCCGGGGGACCCCGGCCTTCGCGACGACGAGCGGGCGCCGGAGGCGCCCGGAGTCGGAGTGGACGATCACCTCGTTCATCTCCCCGTCGTAGCGGACGTTGATCTCGTAGGTCTTGTCGGCGAGCGTCGGGGAGAGCGTGCCGGTCCGGCGACGGTCGCGGATCTCCTTCACCAGCTCGAGCGGCTGCGCGTGGAGGCCGACCAGGTTCCCGTTGACGTAGACGCGCGCGGCCCGTTTGCCGCGGGGCGCCGCGCCCTCCTGGAACACCTCGGGGCCGATCTCCCGCGTGTTGAGGTCGCGGAGGATGAGGGCGACCTCCTCCTCGTCGGCCCCTTCCGAGACGTCGACGCAGAGGGCGTAGTTCTTGACGAGACCGCAGTTCTGGCCCTCGGGGGTCTCGTTCGGGCAGAGGCGGCCCCACTGCGTGGGATGGAGGTCCCGCGCTTCGAAGTGCGGCTGACTGCGCGTGAGCGGGCTCGTGACCCGACGCAGGTGGCTGATCGTCGACATGTGGCTCGTCCGGTCGAGCACCTGGCTCACCCCGGCGCGGCCGCCGACCCAGTTGCCGGTCGCGAGCGCGTGGACGAGGCGCTGCGTGAGGAGGTCCGGCCGGATCGCGCTCGCGATCCTAAGGTCCTTCTTGCGCGCGAACGACCGCTCGAGCTGGTACTTGAGGTCCTTCAGGAGCAGGGAGAAGGCGACCCGGAACAGGTCCTCCATGAGGTCGCCGGCGAGCTTGAGGCGCTTGTACGCGTAGTGGTCCTTGTCGTCCTCCCCGCGGACCTTGAGGTGGAGCTCGAGGACGGTGCGCGCCATCCGCGCGAGGTAGAGCGCCTTCTTGAGGCGGTCCTGCCGCGTGTCGCCGAGGTGCGGCAGGAGCGAGCGGTCGAGGATCCCGTCGACCTTGCGCTGGCGGTACTCCTTCGCCTGGCCGGTGGCGAACTTCTTCTCCAGGAACAGGAGGGCGTCCTCCGTCGTCTGGATCCCCTCGGGGGGGTACGACTTCTTGGAGACGCACTCCTCCAGGTTGACGTTCAGGAGGTGCTTCATCGTCTGGACGAACGGCTCGTCCAGCGGGAGGAGCTCGCCCAGGACCGCCTGGAAGATCTCCTCGTCGTTCTTCATCCCGAGCGCGCGCATCAGGATCACGAGCGGGATCTGTCCGCTCGCTGTCGGGACCGACACCTGGAGGATCCCGTCCTTCTTCTTCTCGACGACGGTGAGCGAGCGGTAGCCGCCCCGCTGGCTGAACACCTTCGCGCTCTCGATCGGCGTGCCGTACCGCTCGTTGTACTCGGCGAAGATCCGGTTCGGGGCGAGGTCCTCGAGGCTGATGATCACCCGCTCCGTTCCGCCGATGATGAAGTAGCCGCCGGGGTCGAGCGGGTCCTCGCCGTACTCGACGAGCTTGGCCCGGTACTCCTCGTCGGAGAGCCAGATCTGGTCGTCCTCGGTGATCGTGTAGCGGTTGAGGTTGCAGGGCCGGCTCTTGACCATGATCGGCAGGTCGCCGATGTGCACGTCCTCGGGCGCCCGCTCGACGCCGTTCTCGACGACGGTGACCTTGAGGTAGATCGGGGCCTGGTAGGTCAGGTTCCGGAGGCGCGCCTCCATCGGGGTGAGCGTCGGCTTGGAGCCGACCGGCTCCTTCACGAACGGGGCGCCGATGAAGATCGTCGGCTCGGCGGACGGGGGGACCGCCCCGCGGGCGTCCCGCCGGCGGCCGACCCGGACGTAGATCGAGCTCTTCGTCTTCTGGACATCGAGCCGGATCACCCCGCGCTCCGTCGAATCCTCGCTCACGCGGGCCTCGTCGACGATCCGCTGCATCCGGGAGTTCGGGTTGTCCCGGGTCGGGAGGAAGTCGTTGAAGCTCGCGAGATGATGGTTGACGATCGACCGCTCGCGGAAGAACGCGTCGACGATCTCGCGCATCGCCCTCAGTCCCCCCCCGCGGTCGTCACGATGACCCGGTAGGCGATCGCCTCGCCCGCCGTAGCGCTCGGCCGGCGGATCCGGACGAGGCGCCCCAGGAGGTTCTCCTTCGCCTCCTTCATGGCGGAGTACTTGGGATCGGTGAACAGCCCCGGGTCGCCGGAAAGGATCTTCGGGAGGCGCTCGGGCGGCGTCCCGAGCTCGGCGAGCACCTTCTGGCTCTCCGCCTCCGACAGCACCTCGTGCGGGGGCGCGAGGTGGTGGGCGACGAACGGACGCGGGGGCGTCGCCGGCTTGGCGGCCGGCTTCTTCGTCCGCGGCGCAGCACGGGGGCTCATCGGTTCCTCGCTAGAGCGGCCCGGGCCCGGGGGGAGTCTCGGGGCGACCCCGCGGGGAACGCGGAGAGGCTCGTTCGAACCCCCGACCACCTGGTTAAAAGCCAGATGCTCTCGATCGGGCCCCCGGCGGGACCGGTGGGCCTACCGACCTGAGCTACGGGCCCGTGGCCGCTCCGTTCGGGCGGAGTCGGACCGCCGTATTTCAGCCTATGCCACCCTCGGCTCACTGGAGGCTCTCCAGGCTCGAGATGATCGACCAGATCGCGGTCCGGCCGTGGGTCGGGAGGTTCGGATCGTTGGCGAGGTCGTCCAGGGCGTAGACGGCGCTCGCGATCCGGACATCGAGGGCGACGCGCGGCTTGGCGAGCTCCTCCTTGGCCGACTGGGCGCCCCGGCGAACGTTGCGGGGGACGGAGCCGTCGTCGGCGAGGTCGGTGAGCGAGGCGACGATCCGCTGGAGCGCCGCGCCGTCGACCGGCGCGCTCGCGCCCGGGGGCGTCGGGGTCCCCGCCGACGGGGTCGACGCGGTCATGCGGTGTGGCTCTCCCCCGCCTCCTTGTAGGCGGTGACCACGAGGAGCGTCTTCGTCTCGCGGATCCCCTTCACGCCGGGGAGGCGGTGCAGGACGAACTCCTTCAGCTCGGCGTAGTGCGGGAAGCGGACCTTGAGGAAGATGTCGGTGTCGCCGGTGACGAGGAAGACGTCGTCGACCTCGGTGAACCGCGCGACCTCGGTCGCCACCGTATCGGCTTCGGCCGTCTCGACCTTGAGCGCCACCAGCGCGAGCACGTGGTCGTCGCCCCAGACCTTCGTGAACGCGCTCTCCACGGCGTGGCTCACCGGAGCCCGGCTGCGCGGCGATTCCTCGACCGGTCCGCCCGAGCGCCCCATCTCCCCTCCGCTGCGAATGCCCCTTTCCGTCGAGACCTAGGTCGACGGGGCGGATTCGAACTCCTCTTGAAGGTCGTTGACGACCTGATCGATCACCGTACCGGCGATCGGGTCCCGGTACTCCCGGACCCCGCCCGCCTCGCTCGAAACCCTCGCCAGGAGGTCCGCCGGGCCCCTGAGGAATTCCACGCTGCAGATGAACTCCTCCATGCCCGCCGGCCCCCCCGAGCCGCCGGGGCGAAAAAGTCCCCCTAGATAAGTCTTTGCGCGCCCGCCGGCCTCCCGCGGCCCGCACGATCCCCTCCCGACGCTCGTCTCGAGGCCGCGCTCGGCTCCCGCGAAGGGCAGGGAGAACGCCGCCCCGAGAGCCGGTCGGCCGTCCCCCCGCGACGCGGGAGTCCGGAGGGGGACCTACGGTTTCGGGGGCCCCTCCGCGTACGGGGGCGGAGCGACTTCCTTCGGAGGTCCCATCGGCCCCGGCGGTCGCCTCGCCCGCAGGAACAGGCTCGCCACACCGACCGCGAGCGCGGCGACGACCAGGCCGAGGAGGAGCTCGTTCATCGCCGTGAGCGACGTGATCGACGACTGCGCTGCGGGCACGGGGTTGCTGTACGTGACGGTCAGGGTCCGGGTCGCCGAATTGCCGGCGGGGTCCGTGTCGGTGGCGATGATCGTGTTCGCCCCTGGCGTAAGCGGGAGCTCCACCGAGAACGTCCCCGCGCTGGTGACGGCGACCGCGTAGCCGTTGATGACGAGCGTCGTGCCGACTTCGGCCGTACCGGTCACGACCACCGTCGGGACGGTGACGGTCGTGCCGGCCAAGGGGGAGGTGATCGCGAGGCTCGGGGGCGTCGTCTCGACCGTCACGGTCGTCGCGGCGGAGGTCGAGTCGCCGGCCCCGTTCGTCGCCACGATCTCGAACGTGTGGGTCCCGTCGGCGAGCGAGTACGTCGCCGAGAACGAGCCGTTGAGCGCGACGGCGACCGCGCCGCCGTCGATCGTCACGGTGGCGCCGGGGTCGGTCGTGCCGGCGACCGTCACCGAGTTGTGGTTCGTGAGGCTGCCGTTGGCGGGGGCGGTGACCGTGAGCGAGGGCGCGCCGGTCCCGGCGAGGTACTCCGCGGCGTACGGTAGGAGCGCGCCGTCGTCCCACTGGTTCCAACCGAGGATGGCGTCGCCGTGCCCGTCGGTCCCGAGGATCGGGCTCCCCGTGTCGCTGGCGGGGGTCGCGGGCGCCGGCTGGTTCACGGTCTCGGGGGCGCCCCAGCCGACGCCGCTCGTGTACTTCCGGCTCACGATGTCGTAGCCGGCGCCGTTGTACTGCGTCCAGGCGACGTAGCCCGTCCCCTGGTAATCGAGCGCGGAGGTGAGGCCGGTCGCGTCGCCGGAGCCCGAGCTCAGCTGGACCGGGGTACCCCACGAGCCGCCGGCCGCCTTCGTCACGGCGTAGGCGATCCACTGGGTACCGTTCCAGGAATCGTAGGCGAGCAGCGCATCCCCCGCCCCGTCGAGCGAGGGGATCCCGGGTCCTTCGTCCCCGGAACCCGAAACGAACGTCGTATCCTTGCCCCAGCCGGTCGTCGGGCTGTAGACGTTGACCGCGGCGACGCTCACGTTGCCGGACGTCTGGCCCCAGCTCACCGCCGCGTACCCGGCGTCGTTCATCGTGAGGGCGTAGGCCTCGCCCGGGTTCGTCCCGTTGGTGGAGATCTGGACCGGGGCCTCCCAGCCGACGCCGACCTTGTACAGGCTCGCGTAGTTGTTGTACGCCGAGCCGTTCCACGCCTCGTAGACGGTCATCACGTCCCCGCGCCCGTCGATCCCGACGACGTCGCTCCCGACGTACGAGAGGGTCGACTGCACCTCGGACGGGGCGCTCCACGTGCGGGTCGTCCCGTTGAAGAACGCCGCGTAGTTGTTCCAGTTCGTCCCGTTGTACTCCTCCCACGCGGCGACGCCGTTCCCCTCGTCGTTGAGCGCGACGCGGAGCCAGAACTTGTTGCTCCCCGCCGCGTTGTCGAGGCGGATCGGCGTGCCCCAGCCGCTGCCGACGGCGTAGTACGTCGCGTAGATGTTGTACTGGGTGGCGTTCGACGTCTTGAACAGGACGATCGCGTTGCCCGCGCCGTCGATCGCCGACCATTCCTCGGCGACGCTCGAGTAGGTCATGTTCTCGATCCGGGTCACGGGTCCCCAGCCGGTCGCCGGGTTGTACAGGGCGGCGTACCCCTGCCAGATCGGGCCGTCGTCCTGCGTGAACGAGAAGATCGCGTCCCCCTTCGCGTTGCTCTCCAGCTGGAGCCAGGCGGGCTGCAGATCGGAATCCCAGTCCGCCTGCTGGGCGTCGTAGTAGAGCTCCCAGCCGGTCGCCGACGCGTAGTAGTTCGTGAGGAGGCCGTTGCGGAGCGTCCCGGATCCGTTGTCGTTGTACGTCCAGACGGAGAGCGCGTTGCCCTGACCGTCGATCGCCACGAGCGGGGCGCCGTCCCCCACCCGTTCGTCATCGAGCTGGGTGTACGACCACGTGCTCGTCGCCTGGTCGTACCGGGCCGCCTCGTTGACGACCTCGTTCGCCGGCGTCGTGCCGGGCGGGGCATACTGGTAGGTCACGGTGATATTGCCCGTCGGGTCCATCGCGACGTCCCCGCCGTACGCGGGGCTGCCCGTGCCCGAGATGTCGACCTCGCCCGCCCAGCCTTTGCCGGAAACGTACCGGTTGATGTACACCTGCTCGGTACCGCCCGAGTTGGCGTTCGACCAGACCACGGTCGCGTTCCCCTCGTTGATCGTGACCGACGGGGCGGCGTACCCCGCGTAGTAGGTGTTCCCCTTGACGTCGGTCGCCGTCTGCCACCCCGAGGTGTTGACGTACAGCTTCGCCCAAACGTTGAACTGGCCGTCGTACTCCTCCCAGGCGACGATCCCGTTCCCTTCCGGGTCCATCGCGACCTCGGCGCCGTAGGCGTAGTCGGTGCTCGTCTCGGCGAGGAGGGGCGCCCCCCACCCCGACGTCGTCGCGTAGCGAGCCGCGTAGACGTGGAGGTTCCCCCCATCGTTCTGGACCCAGGCGGCGATCGCGTTCCCGCTACCGTCGATGGCGACGGTCGGATCGTAGGAGTAGTTCGTGGTGGCGGAGACCTCGACGGCCGTAGCCCATCCGGAACCGGGCACGTAGTGGTTCGAGTAGACGCTGTAGGTCGAACCGGTCCAGACGTACCAGACCACGACCGCGTCGCCGAAGGCGTTCATCGCGACGACGGGATCGTAGGAGTCGCCGAACGACTGGTCGATCGCGACCGGCGTCTTCCAGCCCACGCCGTGCTCGAAGTAGACGGCGTAGATCGTGTACCCGTGGCCGTCGCCGTTCCACTCGTAGTAGACGGCCATCGCGTCGCCGGCCGAATCCATGCCGACCGCGCCGTTGTAGGTGTACCCGATCGAGTTCTCGCCCGTGGAGATCTGGACCGGGACCTGCCAGTCCGTCCCGGCGTCCCCCGCGCTGTTCGGAAGGAAGTGCGTCGCCATCAGCGTGTCGAGGGCTCCCTCGCGCTGCCAGACGATCATCCCCGTCCCGTCGGCGGACTGGGCGATCCCCGCGAGGTTCGCGCTCGAGGGAGTCTGGGTCTCGAGGGGAACGGGCGTCTGCCAACCGAGGTCGGGCGAGGCGATCGCCGGCTGCACCGGCGTGATCGCCTCGGGCCGATCGACGCTCGGCAGCGCCACGGGAGGCCGGGCGCTCGAGGGTGCGCCCGCCACGACGAACAGGGCGCTCAGCACGGTCACGACGGCGAGCCCTACGGCAAGTCCCTTAGCCATCATGGTTGCAAATCTGGGGAGGTCGAGATTCACGGTGGCGGACCCCGACCTTCGCCCTCGGGAAACGGGACCCCGTTGAAAGACGTTTGGGTCGTGGCGGAGGCACACCGGCGGCCCCCAGGATCGACCTTTCCGACGGGGCCGGACGAGCTCCGCCCGCGACACGCCAAACGGCGGAAGTCGCCTCGTCGACGGGTGGCCTCGGGAGGAGCTCGTCCCTACCGTTATCTAATCCGCCTCGCTCGACCGGTGTGGCGGACGGGACGGAACGGCGGGGCGGCCCGTTCCACGTCGAAGTCCGGATCGAGCTCAAGGCCGGGGTCGCCGATGCCGAGGCCGAGAGCATCGAGAAGTCGCTCCGGCTCCTGGGTCTTCCCGCCATCCGCCGGGTCACCACCGCGCGGATCATCGACCTCGAATGCGATGCGGCGTCCGAAGCGGAGGCGATGGGGCTCGCCCGCGACGCCGTCGAGCGGCTGCTGGCGAATCCCGTGATCCACCGCGTAGCGATCCGCCCGGCCTAGGACGGCCGATGGCAGCGTGGGCGAGCGGGGTCGAGGTCGTCCCCCTCGGCGATCTCGCGGAGGCTGAGCTCGAGCGTCTCTCCGCGGCCCGGGGTCTCGGGTTCGACCGGCGGGAGCTCGGTCGGATCCAAGCGTACTTCCGGAGCGCGGAACGGGAGCCGACGGACGTCGAGCTCTCCGGGATCGCCCAAAGCTGGAGCGAGCACTGCAGCTACAAAAGCTCGCGACCGTTCTTCCGACGGGCGTTCGCCGGGCTGCATCCCCCGCGCGTGCTCGGGACCGGCGACGCCGGCGTGATGCGGTTCCCCGGCGGGGGTGCCTACGCGCTGCGGATCGAGTCCCACAACCACCCCTCCGCGATCGAACCGTACGGCGGCGCGGCGACCGGGATCGGCGGCATCCTGCGGGACGTCCTCGCCGTCGGGGCCCGCCCGATCGGTCTCGCCGACCCCCTGGCGTTCGGCCCGCTCGACGCCCCGGCGTCGTCGATCCCGCCCGGCGCCAAGGCGCCGCGCTACCTCGCCTCGGGCGTCATCGCCGGGATCCGGGACTACGGTAACCGCGTCGGCGTACCGACGATCGCGGGAGGGATCTACTTCGATCCCGCGTTCGTCGTCAACCCCCTCGTCAACGTCGGGTGCGTGGGGTGGCTGCCGAGCGGAAAGCCGCTCCCGAACCGGGCCGACCGGCCCGGAGATCGCCTCCTCCTGGTGGGCGGGCGGACCGGGCGTGACGGGATCGGCGGCGTCGCCTTCGCTTCCCGGGAGCTCTCGGCCGAGAGCGAATCGACCTCGCGAGGCGCCGTCCAGCTCGGGAACCCGATCCTCAAGGAGCCGCTCATCCGGGCGTCGATCGCGGCCTTCGAACGGGGCCTCGTGCGCGGGGTGAAGGACCTCGGCGGGGGGGGCCTGGCCACGGCCTCCGGCGAGCTCGCCCAGGCCGGGGGCCTCGGCCTGCGGCTCGATCTCGGGCGGGTCCCGCTCCGGGAGGAAGGTCTCCGTCCGTGGGAGATCTGGATCTCCGAGTCCCAGGAGAGGATGTTGCTCGATGTCCGCCCGGAGCACGAGGAGGAGGTCCTGGGCCTCTACCGGGATCACGACGTGCTGGCGGTGAGCGTCGGGGAGGTCGTCCGGGGGCACGACGAGGCGATCGACTGGCACGGCGCCCCCGCGGCTCGGCTACGTCTGGCCTTCCGGGTCGCGCCTCCCGTGGTCCGCCGGCCTCGCCGTTCCAGGGCGCGGTCGGCGAGGCGCCCCCCCGTTCCCGAACTCCCCCGCGAAGCCGGGCCCGTGGTCGAGGAGCTGCTGCTCGACCCGTCGGTCGTCTCGCGGGAGCCGGTGATCCGGGTCTACGACCACGAGGTCCGCGGGCGCACGGTCGTCAAGCCCCTCCACGGCCAGCCTCTCTCCCCCGCGCATGGGGACGCGGCGGTGCTGCAGCCGCGGAGCGACGGGCGGGCCGGCCTTGCGGTCACCACCGCCGCGAACCCGTGGACCTGCCGCGAGGACCCGTACCGGGGGGCCGTCGGCGTCGTCGAGGAGGCGGCGCGGAACCTGTTCGCGGTCGGGGCGAAACCCGACGCGTTCTCCGACTGCCTCAACTTCGGCTCGCCCGAGGACCCGCGGGTCCTGGGGGATTTCGCCGACGTCGTCCGGGGTCTCGCGGACGGGGCGCGCGCCCTGGGATTCGCGGTCCCCTCCGGCAATGTCAGTTTCTACAACGGGGGCCTCGGCTCGGCGATCCCGCCGTCCCCGGTCCTGCTCGCGACCGGCCTCCTCGCCGATCTCGGACCGGTGACGACGAGCGACCTCAAGCGCTCGAACGATCCGCTCTACCTCCTCGGGGAGACCCGACCCGAGCTCGGGGGTTCGCTGTACGCGCGCCGTCGCGGCTGGGCCGGCCTCGCGGTGCCTCCACCGGATCCGGCCGGGCTCGCCCGGCTCGGCCGTCGTCTGCTCCGAGCGATGGAGGCGGGGGAGGTCGTCGCCGCGCACGACCTGTCCGACGGCGGTCTCGGCGTGGCGGCCCCGGAGATGGCGTTCGGCGGGGGGCTCGGGTTCGCGATCGACCTCGCGCAGGTCGGGAGTTCGGGCCCGGCGGCCGCCCTCGTGGCCGAGGGCAGCTCGCGGCTCCTGGTCGAGGTCCGTCGGGACCGTCGGGTCGCCTTCGAGCGGCACCTCCGTGGCACCCCGACGGCCCGCCTGGGGGCCGTGAAGGCGGGAGGGGGCACGTTCACGTGGGGTACGGATCCCGTCGCCTCGCTCGACCTCGAGGCGCTCTACCCGCGGTGGCGGAGCGGGCTTTCCCTCCCGTGAGCGGGAAGCGCGGGAGCCGCCGGTGACGGTGACCGCCCTGGTATCGGGCGGCAAGGACTCGATCTATGCCGCCTACCTAGCGGAGACGCAGGGCTGGCCCGTCGACGAGCTCCTCACGCTCCGGCCCCGCGATCCGGAGTCGCGGCTCTTCCACACCCCGAACCTCGATCTGGTGGCGCTCCAGGCCGAGGCGTGGGGCAAGGCCCATCGCGCGGTCGACGTGCCGGCCGGGGACGATGCGGCGGAGCTCGCCGCGCTCGAGCGGGCGCTCTCGGGCGCCGACGGACCGGTCGTGGCGGGGGCGATCGCCTCCTCGTTCCAGTGGGCGCGGCTCGTCCGCGTCGCGGATCGGCTTCGGCGCCGCCTGTACGCTCCGCTCTGGAGGAAGGACCCGGCGCGCGTGGTGCGCGAGGAGATCGACGCCGGTCTCGACATCCGCTTCGTCCATCTCGCGGCCGAGCCGCTCTCCCCCGAGCTCCTCGGGGCGAGGCTGGACACCGCCGTTCTGGCGGAGCTCGGCCGGCGCTCGCGGGAGGTCCGGGCGCTCCACGTCGCCGGCGAGGGAGGGGAGTACGAGACCCTCGTCGTCGACGCGCCGTTCTTCCGGGCGCGGATCGCGATCGAGGCGACCGAGCGGAAGGTGACGGCGACCACCGCCCGCCTGGACATCTCGAGCGCTCACCTCATGAGCAAGGCCATAGGTCCCGCCGACCACCGGCACCGATGATCCGGGCTCCCCCGGCCGTTCGGCTTTCCGCGCTCTCCTCCGAGACGCGCAGCGCGATCGAGCGGGCGCGGCGGGCGCTCGGCGACCGACGGGCGACCCCGAACCTCGGCTGGATCGCCGGGCTGACCGGAGCGCGGCGGCGGGAGCTCGACGCGGTCCTCGGCGAGCTCGAGGAGCTCCTCCCGCTCGAGGAGGAGATCCGCCACCGGCACCTCGCCGCCGGCCGGCCGAACTACGCGCAGATCCGGGCGCCGTTCGAGCTGTACGCGATCGCCCGTCTCCTCCGGCCCCGCGCGATCGTGGAGGCGGGGGTCTCGAGCGGGGTGTCGAGCGCCCACTTCCTCGCGGCGCTGCGCCGGAACCGTTACGGTCGTCTCCACTCGATCGACCTCCCGACCCGTCAACGCGCGGCCGAGCTCGGGCCGGGGGAGTCGATCGTCGCGGTACCTCCCGGCCACGAGAGCGGCTGGGCGATCCCGGACGGGCTGCGGACCGGCTGGGACCTGCGCCTCGGCCCGTCGCAGGCGCTCCTCCCGACGCTCGTGCGGGAGGTGAGCGGCATCGGCGTGTTCCTCCACGACGACCTCCACACACCGGCCCATCTCGCCTTCGAGCTCGCCACGGTGCAGTCCCGGCTCGACCCGGGCGCGGTCGTCCTCGCCGACAATACCTCCTCGACCGGGAGCTCGTTCCCCGCGTTCGCGCGCGAGGTCGGGGCTC
>JASHQF010000053.1 GCA_030037695.1 Thermoplasmata archaeon | reverse complement strand
GAGCCCCGACGGAGGGGAGCTCGGGGGTCCCGAGAGCGAGGCCTGCATCGTGGGCAATTCCGCCCGGATGCTCCTCAGGTTCGGCCGCGGCGACGACCCGGGCACGCGCCGGGCGATCGGCTGGATCGTGTGCCGGCAGAAGCCGGACGGCGGGTGGCATTGCTTCCCGTCGCGGGTGGGGACGCTCGATTCGTGGGAGCCCCTCTCCGCCCTCGCCGAGATCCCGCGGGCGGAGCGGACGCGGTCGGTCCAGGCGGCGGTCGAGCGCGGCGCCGAGTTCTTCCTCGAGCGCCGCCTCCTTCGCGAGGGACGGGGCCGCTACGCGCCGTGGTACCGCCCCCACTTCCCGGTCCACTACTACTACGACTTCCTGGTCGGCCTGGAGCTCCTCACCCGGCTGGGGTACGGCGACGACCGCCGGCTCCGCCCCGCGCTCGACCACCTGGAGGCGCTGCGGGGGCCCGACGGACGGTGGGCGATGGGGCCGGCCCACCCGGACAGCGAGGACCCGGAGTACCAGCCGCGGCCCCCGGTCTACCCGATGGTCCTCGAGCGTCCGGCCGCGCCGAGCCGGTGGATCACGGCCTCGGCGCTCGCCGTGCTCGACCGGGCCGGCCGCTGACCGGGCCGCCCGCGCGCGGCGGGCCGGCGGGAGGAGGTGCCGCGGGCCGGGCTTGAACCGGCGGCTTCAAGATCTTCAGTCTTGCACTCTCCCAAACTGAGTTACCGCGGCGCCGGGAGCCGCGACCGTTCCCGTGGTATAAAGTCCGCGCGAGGTCCCCGGCGGGCCGGCCTGCCCGGACCGCCGTCCCAGGACGCGGGCGCCCGCGTTCGGGGCGCCCCGGCGAGGGGGCGGCCCGCGTCGCTTAATTAGCGGGCGCCGCCTCGTACGGGGTCCGTGCCTTCGACGCTCGTCGTCGCCGAGAAGTTCAACACCGCCCTCCGGATCGCGATCGTCCTGTCCGACGGCCGCATGAAGCGGACGCGGATCGAGCGGACGCCGGTCTTCGAGTTCGAGCGGCCGGAAGGCCCGTACGCGGTGATGGGGCTCCGCGGGCACATCGTCGAGCTCGATTATCCGCAGGAGCTCTCCGAGTGGCGCCTCGGCAGCCTTCCTCGCCTGCTCGAGACCCGCCCGGAAAAGCGGGTCACCGAGCCCGGGATCGTCGAGGCCCTCCAGACCCTCGCCCGCCGGTCGGAGCGGGTGATCATCGCCACGGACTTCGACCGGGAAGGGGAGCTGATCGGGCTCGAGGCGCTCGAGCTGATCCGCGAGGCGCGCCCCGAGATCGAGGTGAAGCGCTCGCGCTACAGCGCGCTCACGCGCGACGAGATCGAGCAGAGCTTCGGCCACCTCGCCGACGTCGACCGGGCGCTCGCCGAGGCGGCGGAGGCCCGGCAGGAGATCGACCTCGTCTGGGGGGCGCTGCTCACGCGGTACCTGTCCCTCACGGCGGAGCAGCGCGGCCGCTCGTTCCTGTCGGTCGGCCGGGTCCAGACGCCGACGCTCGCGCTGCTCGTGGAGCGCGACCAAGAGATCAAGGAGTTCGAGCCGACCCCGTTCTGGGAGCTCGTCGCGACCGGCACCAAGGACGGCGAGACGTTCTCGCTCCACCACGCCCACGGGATCTGGAACGAGAAGGGCGAGGCGGAGGCGGTGTTCCGGCGCCTCGAGGGGGCCCACGAGGGGACCGTCCGTTCGTTCAAGGAGGAGGAGACCCGGCGACGGCCTCCGATCCCGTTCTCCACGACCCTGTTCGTCGCCGAGGCGACCCGCCAGGGTCTCGGGGCGGCGGCCGCGATGCGGATCGCCGAGGACCTCTACACGCAGGGCCTCATCAGCTACCCGCGGACCGACAACACGGTCTATCCGCGCGGGCTCGGGCTGCGAACGCTCGTCGAGAAGTTCCAGGACGGCCCGTTCGCGGCGGCGGCGGCGTTCGTCCTCGACCAGCCGGCGTTCCGGGCGACGCGGGGTCGCACGGAGACGACCGACCACCCGCCGATCTACCCTACCGCGGCGATCGACCCGAAGAAGCTCCGGCCCGACGCGGCCCGGGTCTACGAGCTCGTCGTCCGCCGCTTCCTCGCCACGGTGGCGCCGGACGCGATCGGCCGTCAGCGCACGGTCGAGGTGACGATCCGCTCCGAACCGTTCGAGGGCACGGGGAAGGAGCTCCTCGACCCCGGGTGGTACCGCGTCTACCCGTACTCCCAGCCGGAGCTCGCCCCGATGCCGGCGCTCCGGGAGGGGGAGCGCGTCGAGATCGCCGCGATCGAGCTCCGGGAGGACCGGACCAAACCCCCGCGGCGGTTCACCCAGGGGTCCCTCATCCAGGAGATGGAGCGGCTCGGTCTCGGGACGAAGAGCACGCGGCACGACGTCGTGCAGAAGCTGTTCGACCGGCGCTACGTCACCCCTCGGCAGCTCGAGCCGACGTCGACGGGCATCGCGGTCACCGAGGCCCTGCGGGCCCACGCGCCCGTGATCACGCGCCCCGAGATGACCCACCGCCTCGAGGAGGAGATGGCGCTCGTCGCCGAGTCGAAGAAGGCGAAGGAGGAGGTGCTCGCCGATTCGCGGGAGATGCTCCGCGAGGCCTACGACCTCCTCGCGGCCAACCTCGCGGGGGTCCGGGAGACGCTGACCGGCGCGCTCGACCGCCAGCATTTCGTGGGACCGTGCGCGAAGTGCGGCGGGGCGCTCCGCCTCGCCCGGAGCCCCCGGGGCGCGCGCTGGGTCCAGTGCGCGAACAACCCCGCGTCGTGCAGCGTCTCCTACCCCCTGCCGTACGCCGGGTTCGTCGAGCCGGCCCCGGAGTTCCTCTGCGGCCAGTGCAAGGTCCCCCGCGTCAAGATCACGTTCCGCAGCCAGCGCCCGGAGCTCTACTGCATCAACCCGGAGTGCCCGGAGAACCACAAGGCGTTCCGGATCGGGGTGTGCCCGAGCTGCGGGGAACCGCTCACGATCCGCTACTCCTTCGCCGGCAAGCGGTTCGTCGGCTGCTCGGGGTACCCCAACTGCCGGGTGACGTACCCGCTCCCCCAGCGCGGCAAGCTCGACAAGAGCCAGCCCCCGTGCCCGACGTGCCACGCGCCGGTCGTGACCGCGATCGAGGCCGGGCGGCCGCCGTGGACCCTGTGCATCAACCCGGCCTGCCCGACCCGGGCGAAGAAGGAAGAGGCGTCCGCCCGCCGGTCCGCGGCGAAGCGTGCCAAGAGCCCGGCCCGCCGTTCCCGCAAGACCGCCGTCGCCCCCGGGGCGACGCCCGCCCGGGGCCGGAGCCGCAAGTCCGCGACGCCGGCTCCTGCCGAGGACGAGGCGCCGACGCCGGGGGCCGTCCCGGCACCGCCCTAGCCTCGGCGGACCCAAATCCCAAAGCATCGCGCGGCCGCCGAAAAGCTCCCGGCGTGCCGTCCGGGCCGAGGGCGTTTCCCGGCCTCTCGCCCCGCGTTAAATACCGCGCCTCGGTCGATACGTCGTGCCGGGCACCGTGCTCCTTGCCGACCTCGATTCCCGCTCGCTCGAGCGGCGGCTTGCGACGAACCCGATCGTGATCGTGCCGATCGGGGCGCTCGAGGCCCACGGCCCGCACCTCCCGCTCGGCGCCGACCAGATCCAGGCCGAGGCGACCGCCGTCGCGGTGGCGGACCAGCTCGGGGCGCTGGTCGCCCCGACGATCCCGTACGGCTCGGCGCCCGGGGCGCGTCGCTTTCCCGGCACGGTCTCCCTGTCCCTCGCCGAGCTCGGCACGTACGTCGCCGCCGTGCTCGGCGAGCTCGCCCGCTCGGGCGCTCGACGTCTCCTCGTCCTCTCCGGCCACGCCGAGACCGGCCACATGGCGGCGCTCCGCGAAGCCGGCGATCGGACCGCCCGGGACCGTCCCGGGGTGAAGGTCGTCGTCCTCTCCGACTACGACTTCGTCTACGAGCTCCGCGGCAAGGAGTCCCCCACGACCGACGGCCACGCGGGGCTCCTCGAGACGTCGCGGATCCTCGCGATCACTCCCGAACGGGTCGGACGGGAGCGTCCGAACGTCGAGTACCGCCACTCCCGGTTCGTGCCGGGGAGCCCCACGCCCGCCGACTGGCCCGAGAGCGTGATCGGGGATACCCGCCCCGCGTCGCGCGCGCTCGGGGAGAAGGTCCAGGCCCACGTGGTCGCCCGGTTGCTCGAGACGATCCCGCAGCTCCTGCCGCCATGACGCCGGACGACGGCGGGCCCGGCTGGATCCGGATCCGCGGGGCCCGCCAGCACAACCTGAAGAACCTCTCGCTCGACCTGCCCCGGGGGCGGTTCATCGTCGTCACGGGCGTGAGCGGCTCCGGGAAATCGTCGCTCGCCTTCGACACGCTCTACGCCGAGGGCCAGCGGCGGTACATCGAGAGCCTCTCCTCCTACGCGCGGCAGTTCCTCGGGCAGATGGACAAGCCCGACGTCGACGCGATCGAAGGGCTGTCGCCCGCGATCGCCATCGAGCAGCGCGCCGGGAGCCGCAACCCGCGCTCGACGGTCGGCACCGTCACCGAGATCTACGACTACCTGCGCCTGCTGTACGCCCGGATCGGCGTCCCGCACTGCCCGAACGACGGGGAGGCGATCGCCCCGCAGTCGGTCGATCGGATCGCCGAGGCCGTGGCCCGGGGCTCGCGCGGCGAGAAGATCGACCTCATCGCCCCGGTCGTGCGGGCTCAGAAGGGAGAGCACCGCGAGACGCTCGAGCGCCTGCGCAAGGGCGGCTACCGCCGGTTCGTCATCGACGGGGTCGAGCTCCGGCTCCCCGGCCCGGAGATCCGCCTCGAGAAGAACAAGAAGCACACGATCGAGGTCGTCGTCGACAGCTTCGAGGTCGGGGACGCCGAGGCGAGCCGCCTCGCCGAGGGGCTCGAGCTCGCCCGGGGCCTCGGCGACGGGCTCGTCGTCGTCCGACGACCGGGCGGCGCGAGGACCGTCTACTCGAGCCGTCGGGCCTGCCCTCGCTGCGGCTTCTCCATCGAGGAGCTGACGCCGCGGATGTTCTCGTTCAACAGCCCGGTCGGCGCGTGCACGGAGTGCTCGGGCCTCGGGGCGACGCTCCATGCCGTCCCCGAGCGGATCGTGCCCGACAGGGACAAGCCCCTCGGCGAGGCGATCTCGGTCTGGGGGCTCACCCCCGCGCGAGCCGCGCTCGATCGGTTCGGCCAAGCGTTCGGCTACGACCCGCGGAAACCGGTGCGCGAGCTCTCCGACCGGGGCTGGAAGGCGCTGATGTACGGCTCCGAGCGCGCCCTCGGGCCGACCCGCCGGGGCCCGTGGCACTGGTGGGTCTCGGGGTGGCTGCGCGAAGGGCTCGTCGCGGCGGTCGAGCGACGCTGGAAGGCGACGAAGAGCGAGGGGGCGAAGGAGTACTACCTCGGCTTCATGGAGTTCGTCCCGTGCCGCACCTGCGGTGGGCGGCGCCTCAAGCCGGCGAGCCTCGCCGTCACCGTCGAGGGCCGGTCGATCGCCGACCTCGCGGCGATGACGGTGGTGGAGGTGAGCGGGATCTTCGGCGCCCTCGAGCTCCCCGAGAAGGAGGCGCAGATCGTGGGGCAGGTCGTGAAGGAGATCCGGGCGCGCCTGAGCTTCCTCGAGAACGTCGGGCTCACCTACCTCACCCTCGACCGGGCCTCGGGGACCCTGTCGGGCGGCGAGGCGGAGCGGATCTCGCTCGCCACCCAGATCGGCTCGGGGCTCGTCGGGGTCCTCTACATCCTGGACGAGCCGTCGATCGGCCTCCATGCGCGGGACCAGGCACGGCTGCTCGCGACGTTGAAGACGCTCCGGGACCTCGGCAACACGCTCGTGGTCGTCGAGCACGACGAGCGGACGATGCGCGAGGCCGACTGGCTCGTCGACCTCGGACCGGGGGCCGGCGTCCACGGTGGCGAGCTGCTCTACGCGGGCCCGGCCGAGGCGATCGGCGACGCGCCCCGCTCGGCGACCGCGCAGTTCCTGAGCGGACGCCGGTCGATCCCGGTGCCCGCGGTGCGCGCGTCTCCGGGGGGACGGTGGCTCGCGATCCACGACCCCCGCGAGCACAACTTGAAGGGGGACGACGTCCGGTTCCCCCTCGGCCTGTTCGTCGCCCTCTCCGGGGTCTCGGGGAGCGGCAAGTCGACCGTGCTGGAGGAGATCCTCTACCGCGCCGTGCGGCGCCACCTCGGGCTCGGGCGCGAGAGCCCGGGCAAGCACGCCTACATCGAGGGGATCGACGAGCTCGACCGGGTCCTCCTGATCGACCAGTCGCCGATCGGCCGGACCCCGCGCTCGAACCCCGCGACGTACACCGGGGTGATGACCCCGATCCGGGAGCTGTTCGCCCGGCTGCCGGCCGCCACCGCGCGCGGGTTCGCCCCCGGCCGGTTCAGCTTCAACGTCGCGGGCGGCCGCTGCGAGGCCTGCGAGGGCGACGGGGTGCTTCGCTACGAGATGCACTTCCTGCCCGACGTCTACGTCGTCTGCGAGGAGTGCCGCGGGCGTCGGTTCAACGCCGAGACGCTCGAGGTGACGTTCAAGGACCGGACGATCGCCGACGTCCTCGACATGACGGTCGACGAGGCGCTCGCGTTCTTCGCGAACCACCGCCGGATCGCCTCGCGCCTCCAGCTGCTCAGCGACGTCGGCCTCGGGTACATCCGCCTCGGGCAGAGCGCCACCACCCTCTCCGGCGGCGAGGCCCAGCGGATCAAGATCGCCTTCGAGCTGGCGAAGCCGCCGACGGGCCGGACGCTCTACCTCCTGGACGAACCGACGACGGGGCTCCACTTCGCCGACGTCGAGCGGCTCCTCCAGGTGCTGTTCCGCCTCCGCGCGGGCGGCAACACCGTGGTGGTGATCGAGCACAACCTGGACGTCCTGAAGTGCGCGGACTGGCTGATCGACCTCGGCCCGGAGGGGGGCGCCGAGGGCGGGCACGTCGTCGTCGCCGGGACCCCCGAGGCGGTCGCCCGCGCGCCGGGCTCCCACACGGGGACGTTCCTCCGCCCGCTCCTCGCCCGTCCGGTCGCGCTCGCGCCGCGGGCCCGGGGATGAGCGACCGGCCCGCCCCGGGGCTCCCGTCGTTCGTCCCCGCGAGCGAGCTCGCGGCCGCGGACCGGGAAGGTTTCCGGCGGGGACCGGACGCCCCCGGGGTCTATCTGTTCCGCTCGCCCCGCGGCGAGGTCGTCTACGTCGGCAAGGCCCGGAGCCTCCGGCGCCGGGTCCTCGACCACCTGCGCGCGCGGATCGAGAAGGACGGCTCGATCCTCGCCCAGAGCGCGAGCGTCGAGTACGTGCCGACCGCCACGGAGCGCGAGGCGCTCCTGCTCGAAGCGAACCTGGTCAAGCAGTACCAGCCGCCGCTCAACGTCCTTTTGAAGGACGACAAGAGCTACCCGTACCTCACCGTCACGGCCGACGAGGAGTTCCCCCGGGTGCTGCTCGTCCGCCACCCGGTACGCCGTCCCGGGCGCCTCCTGTTCGGACCGTATACGAGCGCGCGGGAGGCGCGCGGCGTCGAGAAGCTCCTCGGGGACCTCTACCGCCTCCGCCGCTGCGTGCGCCTGCCGAAGGCCGCCTGCCTGTACTACCACCTCGGGGTCTGCAGCGCCCCCTGCATCGGCGCGATCGACCGCGAGGGGTACCGCCGCGACGTCGAGCGGGCGGCCGACGTCCTGCGGGGCAAGGTCGTCCAGCTCCGGCCGCTCGTCGAGGAGGAGATGCGGCAGGCCGCCGCCCGGGAGGAGTTCGAGCGGGCCGGGCTCCTGCGGGACGCGCTCGCCGGGCTCGGCGCGCTCGCCGAGCGCCAGGCGGTCGTCGGCCCGGGCAGCGGCCGGATCGACGTGCTCGGCCTCGCCTTCCCCCACGACCCGGCGACGCTGCGGGTGGCGGTCGGCGTCGTCCACGTCGAGGACGGTGAGGTGCGCCGCACCGAGCCGCACCTCGTCGCGATCCCGCCGGACGATCTTCCCGACCCGGGGGAGCTCCTGCGCCAGTTCCTCGGCCAGTACTACGCAGGGCGCCTCGAGCTCCCCGAGCGGATCTACGTGGCCGGCCCGCGGCCCGCCGGCGTGGAGCCCGTGCTCGACGAACTGTTCGGGGGCCGCGGGGTCGAGGTCCAGTTCCGCCCGACGGGCCGGTACGCCGCGCTCGCCCGGCTCGCCGAGCGGCTCGCGCGCGCGACCGTCGACCAGGTCGTGCCGCGCCCCGCCCCGCGCGAGGTGCTGCGCGCGCTCCAGTCGCTGCTCGACCTGCCCACGATCCCGACGCGGATCGAGGGGACCGACATCTCGCTGTTCCAGGGCTCGGAGGCGGTCGGCTCGATCGTCGTCTTCGAGCGCGGGCTCCCGCACAAGGCCGACTACCGGAGGTTCCGGATCCGGACCGTTCCGGGGACGAACGACTTCGCGATGATCGCCGAGGTCGTCCGGCGGCGGTACCTGCGGCGGGCCGCCGAGGGCGAGCGCCTCCCCGACCTCCTCGTCGTCGACGGGGGGGCGGGCCAGCTCGGCGCGGCGGTGAGCGAGCTCGCGGCCCTCGGCCTCGCCGATCGGATCCCGGCGATCGGCCTCGCGAAGCGCGAGGAGGAGGTGTACCGGCCGGACCGGGCCGAGCCGATGCGACCGAACTCGAACGCCCCCCCCATGCTCCTGCTCCGGGCGGTGCGGGACGAGGCACACCGGTTCGCCGTCACCTACCACCGGACGCGGCGGCGGATCCGCCTGCGGGAAGCGTTCGCCGCCGCGGACGCGGTCGCGCCCGGGGGAACGGGCCCGACCGCCCCTCCGAATCCCTAAGACGCGGACGGGCCTCGCGCGCCGTGGCCCCGTCGCTCGCGGGGGAGGGTCCGCAGGGTCCCAGCTACCGCCGGGTCCTCGGCCAGCGACCGTTCTTCGGCGTCTGGCTCGCCCGGCTCGTCTCCCAGTCCGGCGACTGGGTGTTCGAGGTCGCGCTCCTCTGGCTCGTGCTCGAGCTCACCCGCTCGGTGATCGACGTGACGCTCGTTGTCACCGCCTCGATCGCGCCGGCGGTCGTGCTCGGCCCGTTCCTCGGCGTCTACGTCGATCGGTGGAACAAGCGGCGCACCCTGGTCGTCACGAACCTCCTCGAGGGGGTCCTCGTCGCCGGGCTCTCGGGGGTCGTGCTGACGCACGCGGTCGACCTTCCGCTGCTCGTCGGGATCGCGGCCGCGCTCGGCTCCGGCGCGACCGTCGTCGGCACCGCCACGACCTCGCTCGTCCCCGAGCTCGTGGGGGTCGCCGACCTCTCCGCCGCCAACGGCCTGTCCACGTTCTCGGGCTCGTTCAACCAGGTGCTCGGGCTGACCGTCGGCGGGCTGGCCGTCGCGGCCCTCGGCGTCGCCCTGCCGATCGAGTACGACGCGGTGAGCTTCTTCGTCGCGGCCGGGATCGTCGCGGTCATCGGCTCGGGCGTCGGGCACCCGTCACCGCGCGGAGGCCGAGCGGGGGGGTTCGGCGCGGAGTTCCGGGAGGGGTTCGGCTTCCTTCGAGGCGAGCGCTCCCTGATCGAGCTGATCACGATCGGCGCCGCGATCAACTTCTTCGGTAGCATGGGGGTCGCCCTCCTCGCGCCGTACGCGAAGGACGTGCTCGCGGGGTCGGCCTCGACCTACGGGTTCCTCAGCGCCGCGATCGCCGGCGGGGGCGCGATCGGGGCCATCGCGATCGGCCGGATCGACACCCGTCGCACCGCCGGCTGGGTGATGTTCCTCGGGGTGATGGTGGGCGGCGGCCTGATCGCGGGCCTCGGCCTCGTGCGGGCCGTCCTGGCCGCGCTGGCGCTCGGGGTGGGCGTCGGGGTGATCCTGAGCGTGGTCAACGTGCCGCTCGTCGTCCTCATGCAGACGAAGACGCCCCGGCGCTTGCTCGGTCGGGTCGCGGGGACGTTCGGGGCGCTGATCTCGGTGAGCGCCCCGGCGGGGGCGTTCCTCGGCGGCCCGTTCGCCACCCGCACCTCGATCCCGTTCGTCTTCCTGGCGAGCGGCGTCGTCCTCTCCGCGCTCGCCGCGGTCGGGCTCGCAACGATGCGGGACTTAAGGAACGTGACGTACGGCGATCCCGTCGCCCCTCCCGCGGGGGCGGGTCCCCCCGGACCGGAGGGGAGCGCGAGCGGCGGGGGCTGAGCGAGGCCCTTAGCTGCGCGCGGCGCCTTTCTTCTCGGGGCTGCCGATGAACGGCATCCCCTGGACCCGACGGCCGATCTCGGCGGTCGCGAGACGACGGAGATCGGTCTCGGGCTCGAGGATCGCGACATCGAGCGCGTCCGGCTGGAACGGGGTCGGCGAGCCCTCCGCGACCGCTTGCACCGCGAGCTTGAACGCGGCCTCC
>JASHQF010000052.1 GCA_030037695.1 Thermoplasmata archaeon | reverse complement strand
GCGCGAGCCCCAGCATCGCCCGGATCGCGTCGATGTTCTCGGGGACGACGATCGACTCCTGATGGATCGCCTGGAAGAAGTGCGCCTCCCGGCCGTCGACCCGGAGCCCCTCCTCCCACAGCGCGTTCGCCATCAGGTCGCCTCCGCTGCCGGGCCGATCGCGCGCGACCTCCATCGCCTGCGCGGTGCCGTCGACGTGCTCCCACGGGGCGAACAGGCGGAACCGGGGCGAGGCCCGGAACGCCTCGAGCACCTCGGCGGCGTCCCGCGGGGCGGTCCGGAACGTGAGGTGGTTGACGTGCAGGTGCATCAGGGTCGTCGGCACGACCAGCGCGGTCGTCGAGATCGGCAGCTCCGGGAAGATCGTCTGCACGTCCGGCCCGTGATGGGAGGGAATCTTGAGCGTCGGCACGATCCCGTTCACCGGCCCCTTCTTCGAATCGGCCGGGTCGGTCGCCCGGCGCACGAGGACGACGTCCCACCGATCGATCCCCCAGCGCGGGGCGAGGATCGCCGCGGCCCGGGCGATCCCGGTGGTGTTGCAGGAAACGATCCGGAGCCGGCGCTTGCCCCGGCACCGCTCGTAGTTCGCGAGGGCGTTGAACGACGCTTCGGCGACGTCCGCCTTCTCGCCCCCCTGGAAGATCGCCGGGAGACCGTGCTGGTCGTAGACCGCCCGGTTCTCCCGCCCGACCTTGTCCGGGGTAGCGTCGACGACCAGGTCGGCGCGCCCGAGAAGGTCGGCGAGCGTCCCCGCGACGCGGACGCCGGCGGCCTCGAACTCCGCCGCCGAGCCGGCGCCAGCCACATAGACCGGGATCTTGCGGTCGACCGCCCGACGGGCCTCGTAGTTCGGCCGGGTCTTCGCCACGCCGACGAGCTCGAGGTCCGGCTGCCGCGCGATCGCGTCCGCGACGCGCTTGCCGATCGTCCCGTACCCGTTGACCGCGACCCGGACCTTGGCCACGCCGCTTCCCCGGGCGTCGGAGCCCGCCCGGGGGTAAAGGCGTTCGGGGTACGGAGGCCCGGCTCGGGGGAACGCTAAATCCTCCCCCCTGCGTCCGCGGCCCGGGACGATGGAGTTCCGCCTATCGGACGAGGAGCGCGCGTTCCAGGAGGCGGTGCGCCGGTTCGGCGACCGGGTCCTCCGTCCCCACGAGCGGGCGATCGACCGGGACGGCCGGATCCCGCCGGAGGTCCTGGCCGCGATGGCCGACCTCGGCCTCCTCGCGATGCCCGTGCCCGAGGCGTACGGGGGGATCGGCGCGAGCGCCGTGCTCACCGAGCTCGCCGCGGAGGAGATCGGGCGCGGCGACTTCTCGATGGCGACCGCGGTGTTCTTTCTCCTCGAAGCGGGATGGGGCGGCCTCCTCGCGCGCCACGGCACCGAGGAGCTGAAGCGGGAGCTGCTCCCCCAGGTCACTTCCGGCCGGGCGTTCCTCGGGATCGCGACGACCGAACCGACCGGCGGGAGCGACCTCGGCGCGCTGCGGACGACCTCAGCACGCGACGGGAGCGGGTTCGTCGTCCGGGGGGAGAAAGCGTTCGTCTCGGGCGTCGAGGAGGCGAAGCAGCTCGGGGGCGGGCACCTCACCTTGACGAAATCGGCCGACGGCGGGTTCACGTTCCTGTACGTGCCCACGCGCTCCGAGCACCTCAGCACGCAGCGGTTCGAGAACGTCGGGCGGATGGGGATCTCGACCGGCGGACTCACCTACGCGGGGGTCCGCGTACCGGCGACCTCCCTCGTCGGCCGGGAAGGCAAGGGGTTCGAGCTCGCGATGGAGGGGTTCACGAACGCCCGGACGTTCGTCAGCGCGGCCTGCGTCGGCGCCGCCGAGCGGGCCCTCGAGGCGGGGATCGCCCACCTGCGGGGTCGCGAGGTGTTCGGCCGCCCGCTCGGGAAGTTCGAGGGCCCGCAGTTCGAGCTCGTCGACCTCTGGGCCCAGGTCGAGGCCGTGAAGTGGCAGTGCCGCCGGGCCGCCTGGCTCCTCGACCGCGCCCGGGAGGCGCCGGGGTCGATCGACCGGAGCGAGCTCGAGCGGACCGTCGCCGCGGTGAAGCTCACCGCCCCCCCGATCGCCTTCGAATGCGTGAAGCGGGTGATGATGTGGTACGGGGCGAGCGGCTACACCAAGGACGCCGGGCTCGAGCTCGGCTTCCGGGGGATCATGAGCTACCTCGTCGGGGCCGAAGGGGGGCTCAACGTGATGCGTATGATCCTCGGCCGGGAGCTGCTCGGGCGCGAGTTCCTCCCCTACCGCTAGCCCGGGCGCTCCCGCACCCCGCGCGCAGGGGGCCCGACCGGGGCGTTCCCGTGAGGGAGTTTCGCAGAGTCGACGGCACGCTCAAGTACGCGCCATCGGCTGACCCGGCCGCCCTGAGGAGCGGACGATGCCCAACAACGGTTCTCCCGTGAATCCGTTCGAGACAGCGAAGCAGCAGATCGATATCGTCGCGGACCTGATCGGCCTCGACGGGGGCCTGAGGACGGTCCTCAAGCACCCGAAGCGCGAGCTGACCGTGAACTTCCCGGTCCGGCTCGACGACGGGTCGTTCCGGGTCTTCACCGGCCACCGGGTCCAGTACAACATGGCGCGGGGTCCGACGAAGGGCGGGATCCGCTACCATCCGCAGGTCACGCTCGACGAGGTCCG
>JASHQF010000051.1 GCA_030037695.1 Thermoplasmata archaeon | reverse complement strand
TAGGCGAGCGGGCGGGGGCGGCGCGTCCGCCCGAGATCGACACGGGCGCGGTCGCCGGTCGGGCGGCGCATCCGGCGCAGCGGTGATCGGCCGGCGCGAGCCCATGGCGCCAGAAGCAACCGTCGCAGAGAGGGCGGTCGCACTCCCAACATCGGGGCGACGTCGTCGAGAGGGGGAGCGCGTCGCCGCAGTCGACGCAGCGCCCGGGGCCGGCGAGGGGGTGGGAGCGGAACGCCGGCGGCTCGGCGAACGTCGGGAAGTGGATCTCGGGACGCGGGCCCGGCTCCGCGACCGCCCCGCGCAACCGGTCGCGACGCATGTGGGGTCGCTCGGGCACGGGCCGGGGAGTCGGGCCCGGTTCATGGACTCGTCGCTCGACCGGTGCCACGGGGTTCCGCTCCAGCCGTGGGTTCATCTACGCCCCCCGCGACGTCGCGGTCGTGCCCGCCGCCTGGGAGACCCCGCCCGCCTACCGTCGGCGCAACCCTCCGCGCCCGGCGCCGGTCACCGAGGAGGAGCATCCGCGCTCGCACGCCGCGATCCCGGTCGCGGTCGCCGTGGCGCTCGTCGGGCTCTACCTCGGCCGGTACACCGTGCTGGCGCCCGGGGCGCTCGGGCTCCTCCTGCTCGTCTCGGGAGTCTCCCTGCTCTCGTCCCGGCTCAACCCGCTCAGCCCCCACTTCTACCTGACCCGCAAGCCGTCGTGGTCGGCGATTGGGGTCGTCTTCCTCGGCGCCCTCGGCCTGCTCGCCGACGCCTACGTCCTCTGGAGCGCGCGGCTCGGCCCGGTCCTGCCCCGCCTGTAGCGGGCCCTACGCCGCGACCATCCGCTCGAGGGCCCGGCGCGCCCGGTCGGCGATCGCGATCGGGACCTCGATCCGGTGCTGGAGGCGGGCGAGCGAATCCCGGACGTCCGCGAGGTCGATCGATTTCATGTACGGGCAGACCGCCCCGGCGTCGAGCGGCTCGAACCGGGTCGTCGGGTTCAGCCGGCGCATCCGGTGGAGGATCCCGACCTCCGTCGCGACGAGCACCTCAGGGTCCCGCGTCTCTTCCGCGAACCGCACCATCCCGTCGGTCGACAGGACCCGGTCGACGTCCGGGAGCACCTGGCTGCCGCACCCGCACTCGGGATGGGCGACGACCAGCGCCCCGGGGTGCTCCTGCCGTGCGCGGGCGAGGGTCTCGGGCCGGAGCTTGGCGTGGACCGGGCAGTCGCCGACCCACAGATGGATCTTGCGCCCGGTCTTGCGACGGACGAACTCCCCGAGGAACATGTCGGGGAGGAACAGCACCTCCCGATCCGACGGGAGCTGCTCGACGATCTTCACCGCGTTGGAGCTCGTGCAGCAGACGTCCGCCTCCGCCTTCACGTCGGCGGAGGTGTTGATGTACGCGACCACGAGGGCGCCCGGGTGGTCGTCCTTCCAGCGCCGGAGCTGCTCGGCGGTGATCGCGTCGGCGAGCCCGCACCCCGCGCCGAGGTCGGGGAGCAGCACGGTGCGGCTCGGGTTGAGGATCTTCGCCGTCTCCGCCATGAACCGCACGCCGGCGAAGACGATCACCGCCCGGTCGGCCTCGCGCGCCTTGCGGGCGAGGTAGAGGGAATCGCCGACGAAATCGGCGAGGTCCTGGACCTCGGGGCGCTGGTAGTTGTGCGCGAGGAGCACCGCGTCCCGCTCGTCCTTGAGGACGCGGATCTCCGACTCGAGCGACATCGTCCTCCCCTCGGGGCGACGCGACTAGGGGGAGCGGCGACTTAAGCGGACAGGCCGGACCCGCATCCGGAACGGGAGCGCGGCCGCGGAATGGGTGACGCTCCCGAGGCTGGCGACGTCGGCCCCGACCCTACGGTACCGTCCGACGCTCGCCGGCGTGATCCCGCCCGACACCTCGATCCGAAGGGGGTGCCGGAGCCCCGCCCGCACGAGCGCCCGGACGATCGCCCGGGCCCGCGCCGGCGTCCGATTGTCGAGCAGGAGCGCGTCCGCCCCCGCCCGGGCGGCGGCGATCGCCGTCGCCGCGTCGCGGACCTCCACCTCGATCGGACGGGGACGCCCTCCCCGGCGTCGCGCGCGCCGGACCGCCTCCGCGACGGGGACGAACGCGAGGTGGTTGCTCTTGACGAGGATCGCGTCCGCGAGGTCCCGCCGGTGCGGGCGACCCCCGCCGTGGACGACCGCGGACTTCTCGAGATCGCGCAGGCCGGGCAGGGTCTTGCGGGTCGCCCAGATCTCGAGACGGGGCCGGGCTCCGCGGGCCGCCCGCACCGCCCGGGCGGTGGCGGTGGCGACCCCCGAGGCGTGCATCAGCACGTTGAGGATCGTGCGCTCGGCCCCGAGCACCCGACGCGCTTCCCCGCGGACGACGAGCACGACCGATCCCGGTCGGACCGCCCGACCGTCCGGTAGCTGGCGAACGACGGCGAGCCCCGCGGCCTGGGTGATCGCGCGGACCGCCGCGCCGCCCGAGACGATCCCCGCACGCTGCGCGATCGTCCTCCCCTCGGCCGGGGTCCCCTCCGGGACGATCGAGCGGCTGGTGAGGTCGCGACCGAACCGATCCTCGGCGAGCGCCCGGCGGGCGAACTGCGCCCAGGGTCCCCGCGGACCGCTACGGCGGCGCGCCGGCGTCGGGCCCTCCCGGAGCCTCGTCGAGGGACCGGCGCAGCCGCTCGAAGTCGGGAGCGATGTCCGGCCGCAGCGCGGTCACGTGCTGGCGCTCGAGCTCCTCGAGACGGCGTCGCGCCCCGGCCCGGTCCCCCCGGGCCGCCGCGAGCTCGGCGAGCCGGAGGACGACGTCGACCTCGTCGGCCGGCGCGTGGAGCTCCCGTACGAGGCGGTACGCCTCGAGGAGCTCCGCCTCGGCCCGGTCGTAGGCCTTCCGGGTGAGGAGGATCTTCCCGGAGACGATCCGGGACTGGACGAGCCCGAACCGGTCCCCGATCCTCTCGAGCAGCTCCTTCGCCCGACGGTTCCTCTCGTCGGCCTCGTCTAGGCGCCCCACCTCGCGGAGGACGTCGGCCGCGTTGAACAGCGCCCAGCCGACGCGCCGGGGATCGTTCGCCTTCTCGCCGAGGCGGGCCCCTTCGTCGAACTCGGCGAGGGCCTCGTCCGGACGGGGTGGGCCCGCGCGCAGGCTCGCCCAGATGACGCCGAGGAACAGGTGGGCGTGGGCCGCCTCGCGCAGGTCGTCGAGCCGCTCGAGGTCGGCCGCCGCGGTGCGGCCCTCGGCGAGCGCCTCGTCCGTCGCTCCGATCATCGCGAGCGTGCTCGCCCGGCGCCACCGGCCGAGCGCCGCGGCCCGCTCGTTCCCGCTGGCCCGGGCGAGCTGGAGCTCCTCCGTGTGCTCGGCGAGCGCGTCGGCGTACTTCCCCTGGTAGTAGAGCGCCTCCCCCCGCAGGCGGTGGAGGGCCGCGACGACGGCCGGGTACTCGGCGAGCCGGGGATCGGCGAGCAGCCGCGCCGTCGCCCGCTCGGCGGCGGCCCAGTCGCCCCGGTTCGTCTGGATCCGGGCGAGGTACGCCTCGCCGAGGGCGCGTAGGGAGAGCGGGACCTCCGGGGTGGCGCCGGATCGCTCCAGGTGCCGCTGCAGGAGGGCCTCCGCCTCCGTGAGCCGGCCGCCGTGGTCGAGCTGCTGGGCGAGCTCGAGGGCGAGCTCGAGCTCGGCGACCGGATCGTGCGGGACGAGGGCGCCGAGGCCCTCCAGCGCTCGCTCGAGATGGGTGCCGGCGACCTCGGGCGCGTAGACCCGCTCGGCGATCCGAGCCGCGGCCCGGTTGTAGGCGACCGATTTCGCGGGCACGTGCCCGAGGTAGAAGTGCCGCGCGAGCTCGTAGATCGAGTCGTCGTCGCGCGCGCCCGACGCCTCGAGCGCCTCCCCGACCCTCCGGTGGAGCGCGGCGCGATCCTCCGCCCCGAGCCCGTCGTACAGCTCCCGGCGGGTCCGCTCCTCTCCGAACGCCAGGACCTCGCCCGGCCGCTCGACGACGAGACCCCGCGCGACGAGCCGGTCGACCGCCTCGGCGAGTCGTTCCTCCTCCTCGCCCGTGATCCTGCGCAGGAACTCGAACGGCACCTCCGGGCCGGCCACGGCCGCGGCCCGCAGGGCCCGCGCCTCGAGCGGGTCCGGCTCGGACGGGAGCGGCAGATCGAACGCCCGGCTCGTCCGGTCCCGTACGGTGCCCGAGGCCCCGGCCGGCCGGACGCGGCGGTCGAGCTGTTCGAGCAGGAGCGGGTTCCCGCCGGTCTCGGAGTAGCGGCGGGCGACCTCCTCGTCCGAGAATTCCCGGCCGGGCGAGGCCCCCCGCAGGAATTCCCGGACCTCCTCGGACGACAGCGGGGGCAGTCCGACCCGCCGGGCCCGGGTCGCGCCCTCGAACCGTTCGAGCCGCTCGCGCCGCGCGGGGGAGAGCTCGGGCAGGGCGCGGGCGGTCGCGAGGATCCAGAGCGGCCGGTCGTCGAGCCTCCGGGCGAGGAACTCGAGCGCCTCCAGCGACGGTTCGTCGGCGCGGTGGAGGTCCTCGACCACGAGCACCGTGGGGCCGTGCCGCGTGAACTCGAAGAACTGGGCGGAGAGCGCGGCGTAGACCGGATCGCGCACGCCGTCGCCGGTGAGGCCGGCCTGATCGAGCGCGACGAGGAGGCGCTCCTCGATCCGGGGCTCGGCGACCTCCGCTCCCTGCTTGAAACCGGGGGCGAAGCCGAGGATCACCCCTTCCGGGGGGCCGCCCGCGGTGCCCCGGGCCGCGGGGGCTCGGGTCTCCTCCCGGGCGACCTCGAGCACCGAGCGCAGGAGCGAGAACGGCGGGGGGGCATCGGCCGCGGGCGCTCGGCCGACGACCACGCGGACCCCCCGCCCCCGCATCTCGCCGACGAGCTCGGCGACGAGCGTCGACTTGCCGACGCCCGTCGCGCCGAGGACGAGCGTCACGCCGCCCGCCCCCGACCGGGCGTCCTCGAACCGCCGATGCAGCGTGGCGACCGCCTCGGCCCGGCCTACGAACGGGGGGCCCCCGACGTCGACCGCCATCTCCCTGCGACCGAGAAGGGGCCCGCTCCCGTATTTAGGTACGAGGCGGGACGGGGAAGCCGTCCCCGGACGTCGTCCGTCCGCTACGGGGCCGGGGAGCGCCGCAGGAACGGCAGCCGTGCGACGTGTCCCGCCACCCGGCGTCCCCGGATCTCGAGCTCCACGGCCGTCTCGGGCGCCGCGAGCTCGCGCGGGAGGTAGGCGAGCGCGACGCCGTGGCCGAGCGCGGGGGCGATCCCCCCGCTCGTGGCCAGCGCGATCTGGGTCCCGTTCGCGAGGACGGGGGTCCCGTGCCGCGGGATCGCCCCCGCCTCTCCCACCTCGATGCCGACGAGCCGGACCGCGGGGCCCCCGGCCCGTTCCTTCTCGAGCGCATCGCGGCCGACGAACGGGTGGTCGAACTCAACGAACCGGTCCTGGCCCGCTTCGAGCGGGCTCCGGTCCCGGTGGAACTCCTGCCCCGAAAGGAGGTAGCCCTTCTCCAGGCGCAGGGTATCCCGCGCGCCGAGGCCGCACGGCACCGCACCGAGCGCCACCAGCGATTCGGCCAGCTCGTCCGCGGCGGTCCCGGGGACGAACAGCTCGTAGCCGAGCTCTCCCGTGTACCCGGTCCGGCTCACGAACAGCTCCTGCTCGAGCCCCTGGGGGAACGTCGGCCCGAGCCGACCGCCGGGGTCCCCCGCCCCGGACGTGCGGGGGAAGAACGCGGCCCGGTACGATCCGAGCGCGTCGAGCGTCCAACCGAACCGCCGCTCGAGCAACGCCCGGGATCCCGGGCCCTGGACCGCGAGCAGCGCCACGGCCCCGTTCCAGCGGCGCACGTCGGTGTCCGGGGCGCGGTGCTGCCGGAGGATCTCCTCGATCTCGACGGCGCGGGCGGCGTTCGGGACGACGACGTAGCGTCGTTCGACCTCCCCGCCGGCGTCGATCCGGCTCACGAGCAGGTCGTCGACGATCCGACCGGTCCCCTCGAGGAAGAACGTGTACCGTACCTGGCCCGGGGCGAGCTTGGTGACGTTCGCGACGGTGCGGCGGGAGAGGAGCTCCCCCGCGTGCCCACCGTCGACCGTGAGGATCCCCATGTGCGAGACGTCGAAGATCCCGGTCGCGCCGCGGACGGCGCGGTACTCGCCGAGGATGCTCCCGTAGGTCAGCGGGAGCTCCCAACCGGAGAACGGCACGAGATGGCCGCCGTGGCGTCGGTGGAACTCGAACAGCGGCGTCCGCGCGGGCGCGGGCTCGACCGCAGCGCTCATGTGACGATCTCCGCGAGCCGACCGTCGGCGGCCGCCCGCCGGATCTCGAGCGCGATCCGGCGCCCCGTGCTCATCGGGGTGCGCCAGAGGGCGTTGCCGTACGGATGCCCGATCGCGAGGTGGACGTTCGTGCCCCCACCGATCCGCGCCGCCACATCGAAGATCGTCGGCCGCCCGTCCCGGTCGAGGCAGGACTGCAGCGTGAACGGGCCGACGATGCCGGGGGGGGCCGAGGTCCGCGTGGCGTCGACGAACTTCTCCCCGAGGCGGAACACCTCCTCGAGGAGGGACTCCCGGACCGTGAGGGTCCCGTGGCCGACGACCGTGTAGTGCGGGATCCGAGCCCCCACCGGGAGCGCGAGCTGTTGATCCGCGGGGAGCCGGACGAGGCCGTCGAGATCGCTCTCGCGGCGCTCGTCGACGCCGAGGAGCTCGAGCCCGTCGGTCCGGGGGACGAGGGGGGAGAAGAAGAAGTTGAAGTTGAACACCGGGCCGACGACGTACTCCTCGATCCGGGCCCGGGCGAGGTCCTGGGCGTCGATCGTCCCGGCGCGGAGCAGCTCGTCGCTCTTCCGCCGGTACTCCTCGGGCGACGCGGCGGTGAAGAAGCCGCGCTCGAGCGGGCGCCGGGCGTGCGGGAGCTTCACCATCACGAGGCGGTCGATCGCGTCCGGGCCCGGGACGCGCCGGGGGGACGGGATCCCGGCCCGCTCGAGCAGCGCGTAGTAGTTCTCCCGCTCCGTCCGTTCCTCGATCCGGAGGAGCGCCCGCGACCCCACGATCGGGACCCGGAACTCGCGCTCGATCGCCTCGAGGGGGACGTACGAGCTGAACGCCCGGTTCGGGACGAGCACCGCGCCCCGGGACCGCAGGCGCTCCTGCGCGTCCGGGCGGGCGAGGTCGGCGAACCGGGGGAACGTCCAGACCTCGTCGACGCACCCCCGCGTCCGGGTCCCGTCCGGACCGCGCGCGGTCCGGTAGTAGCGGGCGTACGTCGCCTCGCGGCCCTGCTGCGCGAGCACGAGGCTCGGGAGGCCCTCCGCGACCGCGCCGTCGGCGATGTCAAGGGCCGAGTGGGAGCCGACGGTCGCGACGACGGGCGACGCAGGGTAGCCCCGGAGGAGCGCCCGCGCCTCCGCGGCGGCGATCGCCATGCGGTGCCGGACGGTCAGGCCCGCTTAAGCGCGCGGGCGACCCGCTCGGGGGTGAACGGTAGCTCCGTGAGGGAGACCCCCGTCGCGTCCCGGATCGCGGCGGCGATCGTCGCCGGAACGGGGATGATCGGAGGCTCGCCGAGGCCCTTCGCCCCGAACGGGCCGGCCCCCGCGAACCCCTCCACGAACGTGACGTCGATCGGCGGCACCTCGCCGAGCGTCGGGATCCGGTAGTCGAGGAGGCCCGGGTTGAGGAGCCGTCCGTCGTCGCTCCAGATCGACTCCTCGGTCAGGGCGGCCCCGAGGCCCATCACGATCCCTCCCTCGATCTGCGCGGTCGCGGTCGGCCGGTCGACGACCACGCCGACATCGTGGAACGCCGCGTACCGCACCACACGGACCGCCCCGGTCTCGCGGTCGACGTCGACTTCGGCGACGTGGGCCGCCCCCGTGAAGTCCTGGTACGGGTAGAACCCTCCCTCCACGACGAGCGACTCGTCGATCGTCCGCGGGGCCCCCGTGTGGCGCCCGTCCGCCGCGAGGCCGCCGTCGCGCCGCTCTTCGGGGGTCAGGAGCGAACGGACCGGCCGGCGCGCGGTCCCGCGGATGGCGACGACCTCGTCCCCCTCGAGCTCGAGGCGCAGCTCTCCCGCGCCGCCGAGCCGGTCGCCAAGAGCGGCGAGCGCGGCGCGGCACGCCGCGTCGACCGCCTGGCCGAGCGCGCCGACCGTACGGCTCCCGAAGACGCCGGCATCGAACGGCGCCGCGCTCGTATCCCGGTACGTCACGCGGATCGCGTCGCGAGGGAGCCCCGTCGACCGCTCGGCGGCCGCCACGAGACCGACCGCTACGCTGCCGCTGCCGATCTCGCGCTCGCCCTGGACGATCTCGAGCCCGGTCGGCGAGAGGAGCACCCTCGCCTCGCCGCCGGCCCCCGTGTTCGTCGCCCAGAACCCCAGGCCGAGCCCCACCCCGCGCCCGGGGCCGGCGTCGCGTCGCCAGGCGTCGCGGACGGCGGTCGCCCGGCGGAGCACCTCCGATAGGCCGAACGCCGAGACCTCCTGACCGAGCGCGGTCCGGTCCCCCTCGGCGAGCACGTGCCGCGCCCGGAACGCCGCGGGGTCCTCCCCGATCGCACGGGCGACCTCGTTGAGGTGGGACTCGACCACGAACGCCGCCTGCGGGGCGTACGGGGCGCGGTGCGGGCCGAACGGGGGCTTGTGGGTGCGGACCGCGTAGCCCTCGACCTCGAACGCCGGCGTGCGGTACGGGCCGAGCAGGAAGCCGATCGCGTAACCGGTCGCGAAGTCCCGGCCGGGGAGCGACGTCCCGACGTCGAGCAGGAGCCGGACGCGCCGGGCGACGATCGCGCCGTCGGTCACCCCGGTCTCCATCCGGACCACCGACGGGAGCGTGGTCCTGCCCAGTCGGAACGCCTCGCGGTACGTGAGCGCGAGGCGGACCGGGGCCCCCGCAGCGCGGGCGAGGAGGAGCGCGTACGGCTCGACCAGCGAGGCCCCCTTGCCGCCGAAGCCGCCGCCGACCCAGGTCCCGTCCACGACGATCGAACGCTCGGGGATCCCGAGGATCCCCGCGACATCCTCCCGGACCCCGAACGGGCTCTGCGTCGACGTAGTGACGTGCCAGAGACCGTCCCGCACCTCCGCGAGGCACGCGTGCGGCTCGAGCGCGACCTGATGGACCCCCGAGGTCCGGTACGTCCCGCGGACGACGGTCGCCGCCTCCCGGAGCGCCCGGTCGACGTCCCCGCGCCGGGCGTGCACGTGCGCGGCGATCGGGGCCGAGCTCGCGATCGGGGCCTCCGGCCATTCCGGAAAGACGCTCTCGAGGTCGGCGACGACCGGGAGCGGCGCGAGGGTCGCCACCACCGCCGCCGCCGCGGCCCGCGCCCCGGCGAGGGTCGGCGCGGCGACCGCGGCGATCGGCTGACCGTCGTACATCACCTCGCGGGAGGCGAACGGAGGGCGCTCCGGGTCGCCGTGCGCCCCGTCCAGGAGGGTGGAAAGGTCGTCGGCGGCGATCGCGACGACCCCGGGGAGCGCGCGCGCCGGGGCGAGGTCGACCGAGTCGAGGCGGCCATGGGCCCGGGCGGCGAGGACCAGCGCGCCGAACCGCATGCCGGGGCGATCGAGGTCGTAGCCGAACCCCGCCGTGCCCGCCAGCTTCGCCCCCGCATCGGGGCGGAACGAGCGGATCATGGCCCCCTCGCGCGCGCGAGCTCGACCGCCCGAGCGATCGCGGCGTAGCCGGTGCACCGACAGAGGTTCGCGCCGAGCTCCTCGAGGAGCTGGCGAAGGGGGGCCGACCGGCCCTCCTCACGGAGCAGCCCGGCGAGGGCGACGACGAACCCGGGCGTGCAGTAGCCGCACTGGAACGCGCCGGCCTCGGCGAACGCGTCGAGGACCGCGCGACCGAACGGGGCGTCGGGGATCCCCTCGATCGTCGTCACGGCCCGCCCCTCGATCTCGCGGGTGAGCGTGAGGCAGCTCAGCGCCGTCTGCCCGTCGATCAGGACGGTGCACGCGCCGCACTCCCCCGTCCGGCACCCTTCCTTCGTCCCCTTGAGCCCGAGCCGCCACCGCACCGTGTCCAGCAGCCGCTCGTCGCCAGGGACCTCCGTGATCGGGGCCGTCCGGCCGTTGACCGTGATCCGAGCGCCGTCCCCCGTCACGCGGCGGCTCCCGCGCGCCGGGCCGCGGCGCGCACGCACCGGGTGTACAGCACCCCGACCAGGCCCCGCCGGTACTCGTCGGACGCCCGCCGGTCGCTCACGAGCGCGGGGTGCTCGGCGATCCGCCGGGCCCCCGCGGCGACCGCGGCGGGGGACGGTGCGGGACCGTCGAGCGGGGTCGACGCCTCGGGCACGAGGACCGGACGAGGCGGCACGCCTCCGAGGGCGACGCGCCAACGGCGATCGGAGGGAGAGTACGCGGCGGCGACCGAGAGCTGGGAGATGTCGTTCGCCGGCCGGACCCTCTGCCAGAGATACGCCGAGGGCCGAGGCTCGGGAAGCCGCACGGCGCGGATCAGCTCTCCGCGGCCCAGGGCGGTCTCCCTCGACGCCCGGAGGAACCGGTCGACCGGGAGCGACCGGGCCCCCCCGGGCCCCACGAGGTCGACCTCCGCATCGAGCGCGAGGAGGACCGGCAGGAGGTCCGACGCGGGCGCCGATCGGCCGAGGTTGCCCCCCAGCGTGGCGCGATGCCGGAGCGCGACCCCTCCGACCGCCCGCACCGCCTCGAACAGCGCCGGGTGGCGCTCGCCGAGCCCGGCGACGGTCTCGAGGGCGCGCAGCGGGAGCGTGCTCCCGACGACGAGCTCGGCCCCGTCCCAGACGACGGTGCGCCAGGGGAGGTTCCGTAGCGACACGAGGCGCGCGGGCCGGGCCCGCCCTTCGTCCAGGTCGAGGAGGAGATCGGTCCCGCCCGCCAGCACCGCGACCTCCCCCGGGGCCCCCGAGGCGAGCTCTCGGACCGCCTCCTCGGCGGTCGGGGGGGCGCTGACGTGGAACGACGCCATCGTCCGCCGGCGAGGGGCCGCGCGGCTTAGCGGTTCTCCGCTCCGACGCGCCGTCGGCCCCTTATTTATCCCGCCTCGTCTCTCGCCCTCCGTTCGGATGCCCTTTGAACTGGCGCTCCGCTACAGCACCCCCCTCACCCCGATCGCCGACCTCGAAGAGGTGCTGCGCGAGTTCCTACGTCTCGTCGGGTACCTACCGGACGGCGAGGACGGACGGGGGGCGGAGGGCCCGGTCGCCCAGAGCCTCGCCTACCGCCTCGTGCGCGACTGCCTCCTCAGGGACCCGTCCCGACCCTGGTACGCCGAGGAGCTCGTCGCGGTGCTCCGCACGTCCAAGCCGACCGTCTACCGCCACCTCAACAAGCTCAAGGTCCTCGATCTCCTCGAGGAGGTCGGGGGGTCAGCGGACGGGAAGGGACGGAAGGGCTACCGCCTGCGCTACGGCAACCTTGCCCGCGCGTGGGATTTCACGGAGGCGAACGCCCAGAACGCCCTGCGCCGCTACCGGGAGACCGTGAACCACCTGCAGACCCTGATCGAGCGCGGGCGCCCGATCCCCCAGGTCGCACCGCCCGTTCCGGCGATCGCGACCCCCCGGGCACCGGTCCGGGCCCGAGGTCCGCGATGAGCCCCGGGGGCCCGGGGGCGAAGCGCGCGGCGCTCGCGCTCACGCCGGGCTCGCGGGTACGCCTGCGCTCCGCCGGCCCCGGGGACGAGGCGATCGAATCGGTCGGGACGTTCCGCGGCCTCGTCTCGATCGCGGGGGACAACGCCCTCGCGATCGAGCTCGACGGTCCACCGCCCGAGGAGAAGGGGCGGCTCCGTCTCGTCCCGATCCCGGCGCTGCTCGCGATCGACATCCTCGAGGCCGCGAAGGCCGAGGAGGAGAAGCGCAGCGAGCCGAGCCCGTCCCCCGGCTATTTCGGCTGACGGCGCCGGGCTTGCTGGGAGATCCGCCGCGGCGCGGGACGTCGCGGTTTCGAACCCAGGTCGTTGGCTTCGAAGGCCAACAGGATAGTCCAGACTACCCCACAAGCCCGACCGTCCGACGAGCGGCGGGCCGTATTTGGCCGTTGTGCGACCGGGCGCGGCGCTAGCGGGTCGTCCCCCCGGGGCCAGCGTCGCGGGTCGCGCGGGCAGAGAACGCGTCGAGCGTCGTCTGCGCGGAGGCCCCGGGGAAGAGCGTCGCGATCGAATCGGCCAGGACCTGGATCCGCTGCCGGACGTACGGCGCGATCCCCTCGATCGTCCCGAGCCGCTGGGCGAGCGGGAGGTACTTGCGCACGGACGCCTCGTAGACGGTCGAGAGGAGCTCGCCGTCGCACGGGGCGCCGCCCGCCCGGCGGGCCGAGCACCGTCCGGCGAGCGGCGGCCGACGATAGGCGGTCCCGCAGCGCTGGCAGCGGAACTTCTGCGTTGCGTAGCCCTTGAGGTTCCCCATCACGTCGGGCAGGAAGTGGGCGTTGAGGACGAGACCGACCGCATCGGCGACATCGACCGCGCGGATCTGCGTGGCGAGCACCACGGAGCGTTCCACGAGGTCGGCCATCGAGCGGCCGTCCCGGTAGGCGGAGCGTACGGGCCCGCCCGCGATCCGCGCGGTGTCGTGGGTGAAGCCGTACTCCGAGAGGGCGTGCGGGGTGCCGAGCCGATGCCCGACCGAGTCGACGCCGGCCTCGACCTCCTTCGGGTCCCGCTCCTCGAGCGACGCCCGGTACACGGCGAGAGGGTACCGGGCGCCGACGTCGACGTGGTGGGCCTCGTGGTCGACCTCGGTCGCCTCGAGGCGGGTCGTCAGCACGAGGGGCTTGTCCATGAGCGACCCCCGGCTCTCGGGGAGGAACGCCCGGGAGAAGTTGAGCAGGGCGTCGAGCAACAGGGTCACCGAATCCTCGTCCCCGTCGCAGTTCCGGCGCTTCGCCGCATGGAACACCGGATGGGCGAAGCACGCCTCCGCCTCGGTGTAGCCGAGGAGGCGCCCGGCGACCCCGCCGGAGGTGTGCGGCGCGAGCGCGACGACGATCGCGCCGACCAGGTCCTCCGGACGGCTCGCCCGGTAGTACGGGGGCAGGTTGTAGACGCGCACGAGCTCGTCGTCGACGAACTGGGCGAGCCGGACGAGGTACGCCCCGCACGAGCGCGAGACGACGAGGTCCTGGGGACGGAGCTCGACGAGCTGCTCGTCGTCGACGAGCGGCGCCCCCGCCCGGTCGTGCGTGTAGCCGAGGCGGGCGAGCACGGAGCGCGGGGTCCCGATCTCCCCCGGCCGGAAATGGGTGAGCGGGAGGTTCGTGAGGTCGAACCGGGCGGTGCCGTCCTGGTAGACGGAGATCCGATGCACCGCGCGCAGGATCCCCTTCTCGAGGCGCTCGGGCACCTTGCCGGGAGAGAGGAGGCCCTTCACGCCCTTGGTCACCGGGACGGCCCCGAGCCCGAGGCGGGAGACCGTCTCGCTCCAGAGGGCGGCGACCGGGAGGCGCTGCGTCGCCACGTCGCCCGTGGGCCGGGTCGGCCGCCCGCAGGCGCATCGCGTCCAGATCGACGCGAGGCCGCAGGACGGGCACCGCCGGACCCCGAGCTCGACGCGGACCCCGCCTCCGATCGTGCGACGGGCCGCCTCGGGGATCGACCGCGTCGCCCCCCCCATGTCACCGACCGGGAAGAGTCCGTGGACGTTCGGGTCCATCGCTCGCTGGTACGCCTTTTCCGGCCGCCCGACCCGAGCCCCGATCCGGGACGGGCCGCGGGCCCGCAGCGGCACCCCCGTGAGCCGGCTCGCGTAGACGAGCGGGTCGTCGTGCGGCGGATCGAGAGGGTGGCGGCGGACGAGGGTCCCGTCCGCCGCCTCGAGCCCGGTACCGGCGACCAGGGCGTGGCTCGGATCGGGCTCGACGCGCAGGCGACCCCCGTCCAGCGGCCGGAACAGCACGCCGAGCCGCACGAGGAGCTCCCGCCAGAGCGGGTCCGCCGGGAGCTCGAGCGCCCCGTCCGTCCAGCGACCGGACCGCTCCACGTGCTCGCCCAACGCCCGGATCTCCCCCGGGGCGAGGTCGTGCCAGAACAGCCCCCACCGCGGGGGGAGGGGAACGTGCGCGGTGCGCGCGAGGGCGAGGGCCTCGGCGAACGACGCCGGGAGCGGCCGGTCGAGCGGGATCCCCGCGGCGGCGAGCTCCTCGCGGTACCACGGCACGGAGTACCCTCCCGGCGCGAGGTGGCGGTTGTTCTCGAGGAACTCGCCGAAGCCGACGAGGATCTCCCCGAGATCGACGATCCTGCGGATCCGCGGCAGGATCGCCTCGGCCTGTCCAGGGTCGTGCACCGCGGTGACGGTTCCGTCCTCGAGCTCCACGATCGGGCCCTCGACGGTGTCGCAGACCGCCATCGCCGTCGCCTTCCCCGGGTACTCGAGCTTCACCTGGGTGCCGATCGCGACGAAGTGCTGCAGGACGACCATCGTGGCCGGATTCACGGCGCAGGAGGCGAGACCGGTCGTGCGCGCCCGCCCGTAGACGAGCCGGAACCCCCCCGGCCGATGAGGATGGGCGAGCACCGGACGGCCCCCGACCGCCTCGCGGAGATACTTCGGGAGCCGCTGATCGTCGTCGTCCGACGCCGTGTGGCCGAGCTCCGCCAGGAATTCCCAGCCCTCGATCCCGAGCTTCTCGGTGATGCGTCGGAGCTTGGGGGCCTTCTGGCAGAGCCCTTCGGCCACGACCAGGCACGCTCCGCCCCGGATGCCGTTCGTCGGGACGCGGGGGAGGTCCCGGAAGGCGCTCACTTCGGCGGGGCCCTCGGTCGCTTCGCCCGAGATCGCGACGGGTACGTTCCCGACCACGCAGGCGATCTCCTCGGGCGCCGGGACGTACTGGAGATGCTGGTAGTACTTGTACAGCGGAATCTCCTCCTGGTAGCGGCCGATCTCCGCCGGGGTGGCCCGGAACGCCCCGAGGCCCAGGTCGCGCCGCACCACGTCCGCGAGGAGGACGCTCAGGGCCTGGGCGGTCCCGCCGGCCGCGCGGATCGGACCCGCGTAGTACAGCTCCACGTACGGCGCCCCGTCGCCCGACTCCCGCAGGTGGACCTCCGCGAGGCCCTCAAGGGGTGCCACGAGGATCCCTTCGGTGAGGACGGCGAGGCCGACCCGCAGCGCCCGTTCCACCCGGTCGGCGATCGACCGGCCCCGCGTCGGGTCGGTCGCGATCCGGCGCGCGATGGTGAGGGCGACCTCGTCGCGGGGGAGCTCCGACGCGAGGGCCCGGAGCTCGTCGGCGATGCCGGGGACGCCGAGGAGCTTCTCGACCCGGGACGCCATGTCGTGCGCGCGCGGGATCTCGGGGAGCTCCTCCGGATCGAGGCCCTCCCGCCGGGCCGCCTCGGCGGCGCCGTACGCCCGGTCGACCTCCGCGTCGAGCGACGCGAAGTACGCCTCCACGGCGCCTCGACCGGCCGGCCCGACTTAAGGGTGTGTCGAACCGTGCGCCGGCCGGGCGGCTCGCCGTGGTTCGGCGCCCCCGACTGGCGAAAGCTTAGAAGGTCGAGCTCCCCTCCCGCGGGCATGGCCCGAGCTGTCGCCGCGATCGACGCGCTCCTCGCCGAGCGCCATCTCCTGAAGCACCCGTTCTACACGGCCTGGTCCCACGGCGAGCTCCCGCTCGACACCCTGCGAACGTACGCGGGCCAGTACTACCACTTCGAGTCGAATTTCCCGCGGTTCGTTGCGGCCGCGTACGCCCAGCTCGACCGGCCCGAGGACCGGCGGGCCCTCCTCGACAACCTCGTCGACGAGGAAGGCCGATCCCCGACCCATCCGGAACTCTGGCTCGATTTTGCCGAGGGGCTGGGCCTTTCGCGCCGAGCGGCCCGGTCGGCCCGGCCGTTCCCGTCGACCCGGCGGCTCCTGGAACGGTACGCCCGACTCTCGGCGCGGGGTCCCGCGGCCGCGCTCGCGTCGTTGTACTCCTACGAATCGATCTTTCCCGAGATCGCCGAGGAGAAATCCCGCGGCCTCCGGGACCATTACGGCCTCCGCGCCCCGGCGACCCACGAGTTCTTCCGCGTCCACACCACCGCCGATGTCGCCCACGCCGGCGCCGAGCGGAGGATCCTGGGACGGGCCCTCGGGATGTCCCCGGCCGCCCGCGCTTCGGGTCTCCTCGCTGCGCGCCAGGCGATCGACGCGTGGTGGAAGTTCCTGGACGCGTTCCCCCTACCCGCGAGTTCGCCCCGTTCCGAAGCGTAGCGTCCGGAGGCGCCCTCCCGCCGTCGCCCGTCCGATCCTGCGATGCCTGGTCCCGAACGTTCCTCGGTGCGGCGCCCCGCTCAGCTCCTCGGCGGGGTGCGACTCCAGCCGGGGTTCCAGCGCGTGCTCCAACCTCGCGCAGAGGTGGGCGGGGTGGCGTGATCCCAGCTACGTTCCCGGGTCACAGCTTTCCTCGTTGCTCGTTCGCAGATTGAGTACTCCGCGTCTCCGGCATTCGCTTTCGGGGTACGGGGGCCCCTGCTCGGATCCTCCGGTTTCCGGGGTTCTCTATGCCCCCCTACTCGCTTCCCTCCCTCCTGCGCCCACGGACTCGCCTGGGTCCTTCGGCCTTCGCTCCTCGCTGAGAATCGCGCCACCGAGATCTCGAGGGCGTAACGCCTCATAAGTGGGGTCGAGACCGGGCCGACTTAGCCACGTCCGTTCGCAATCAACTCCCAACCGTGGCTTGCCGTCCTCGATAAACTCACACGTGGAGCAATCCCTTGCCCAGACCACTGTACGCAAATGTTTATCTATCGATTTCCAAACTCTCGGAGCAGAGCGTATGACGCTCGTCTGACAAACAGGAACGGGAACGGGCATGAAGTCAATCATCCAGGAAGCGATCGCGAAGCACCAGGAGAACCAGGGCCTGGCCGAGCCGCGCCCGAACGCGCCGACGTACCCCACCTCGAGCGCCGACGACGCGGAGCTCGCGAAGCTCGCGGAGGCGCTGAAGGTCAACATCCGGATCGTCGGGTGCGGGGGCGGCGGATCGAACACGATCAACCGCTGCGTCGAGGAGGGGATCCAAGGCGCCGAGATGTGCGCCATCAACACCGACGCGAAGCACCTGCTGACGATCCACGCGCCGCGCAAGATCCTGATCGGCCGGCGCGCGACCAAGGGCCTCGGCGCCGGGGCCCGTCCCGAGATCGGCGAGGAAGCCGCCCGGGAGAACGAGGAGGAGCTCCGCCAGTTCCTCAACGGCGCGCACATCGTCTTCATCACCGCCGGGATGGGCGGCGGGACCGGCACCGGCTCGGCGCACCTGGTCGCCCGCCTCGCGAAGGAGGCCGGCGCCCTCACGATGGGCGTCGTCACGCTGCCGTTCGCCGGCGAGGGGGTCGCGCGGATGGAGCAGGCCCGCGACGGTCTCGAGCGCCTGCGCCGCGTCTGCGACACGACGATCGTGATCCAGAACGACAAGCTGCTCGAGCTCGTCCCGCGGATGCCGCTCGACTCCGCGTTCAAGCTCGCCGACGCCGTCCTGATGACGGCGATCAAGGGGATCACGGAGATCGTGACCCGTCCGGGCCTCGTGAACCTGGATTACGCCGACATCCTCACCGTCATGAAGGACGGCGGGGTCGCGCTGATCGGCCTCGGGGAGAGCGAGAGCGCCACCGACCGGGTCACCGAAGCGGTGACCGAGGCGCTCACGTCGCCCCTCCTCGGCTCCGTCGAGCTCAAGGACGCCACCGGCGCGCTCGTGCGCGTGATCGGCGGTCCGACGATGACCGTGAGCGAGGCCGAGAAGGCCGCTGCGCTCGTTGGCGGGAAGATCTCCAAGCGCGCCCGGATCATCTGGGGCTGCAGCGTCGAGAACTCTCCCGAGATGGAGAACACGATCAAGGTCCTCTTGATCATCACCGGCGTCCGCGCCCAGAGCCTGCTCGGTCAGAAGGGAGGGTACGCGGCCGGTGAGTCCGAGGAGGTCATCGACCTCGTCCGCTGAGCGGACCCCTCGGCCCCGCTACCTCGGCGTCGAGGTCACGGGCGAACCCTTTCCCTCCTCTCCTTCGGGCTGGACGGCCCTCCTTCGGCAGTCGCTCGGCGGGGGTTCGGAGCCTCCCCCGCGGTTCCGGATCGTCCGCGCGTCGGGGCCCCGGGCGATCGTGGAGGTCTCCTTGCCCGACCTCCCCCGCGCGCGGGAGGCCTGGGCGCGGGGAAGTCCGGGCCCGGCGCAGCTCCCCCCGATCGCCACCCGCCGAACGTGGGGCACCCTCCAGGGAGCGAAGGCGTGGCTCGGGACGGACGCGCTCGGCGAGGACGCCCCGCGCGATCCGGTCAGCCCGAGGCGACCGAGAACGAGCCCTCGCGGACGATGAGCTCCGTCGCGGGGACGGTGAGTTTTACCGTCCCGACCGGGCCGTTGAAGCCGAACGGGCCGGAGCACGCGGCCGACGCCCCCGTGCAGGTGGGCGTGAGGCCCGCGAACTCCTCCTCGAAGAACACCGTCCACGCGTAGGCGTAGCGCGACACGACCTGGAGCGTGACCGAGGAGTCGAGGGTGCTGCCGGCGCCGGGGAACGTATAGTTCGCGGTCGACGCGAGGTACATCGAGAGCGTCACCGTGCCGATCCCTCCCTGGGCCGCCACGGAGCCGAGGAACTCAGGGAGGTCGATCGTCAGCGTCCCGTTCGTCGCGTAGGCGATCGAGGGCGGATCGACGATCACGGGGAGGCCCCCGGACTGCGCGTCGACGATCGCCCCTTCGTCAAAGGCGATGTCGGCCGGTGGCGCGTAGGTGTTCGCGAGATGGACATCGACCTCGGCCCCGGACGGGCCGGCGAGGGAGAAGGCGCTCACCGCACCGCTCGGTCCCTTCACCGAGAAGGCGATCGAGAACGCCGACGCGCTCGCTCCGGCGGTGAGGGTCGCTCCGTCCGCGCCCGCGAACGGGGGATCGCCGGCCGAGCCGAGGGAGATCGGCTGGGAGACGGAGTTCCCGACCGCCGCCCCCGTGATCGACCGGTTGAGGAGCGTGGCGAACAGGCTCGCCTGGTTCTCCACCACGAGGTCGCGGGCCACGTCGTTGGTCGCCATCTGCGCCGGGAGCGTCGTCGCGAGATAGTTCGCGATGAACGTCACGACCAGGAGCAGGCCCAGCATCGTCGCGATCGCCGAGACCTGACCGCGTCGGCGTCGCGGCAGGTGACGACGGCGGCGGGAGCGGCCCGGGGACGTCCCGAGGGACGGCTTCGCTCGCATCGATCGTTCGTGGCGCGGCCCGGACCCTCGGCCCGACGGCCCCGCCGGGGTGGAACTAGTCGGGGTCTCGGTATTTAGGAATATCCTCGCTGCCGGCGGTGCAGGCGCGCCGCCGCCTCCCTCGACCGCGCCGCCGCGCGAACGTTATCCACCGACCCCGCTCCCGGGTCCGGGTACGGGGCGTGCCGTCCGAGGGCCCGACCGGTCGGAAGATCCAGCGCGCGCTGCTCTCGGTCGACGAGAAGGCCGGTCTCCTCCCGTTCGCCGAGGGCCTCGCTCGCCTTTCCGTGGAGCTGTGGGCGACGTCGGGGACCCGCAAGGCGCTCGCGTCGGTCCGCCCCCCCGTGCGGCCCGTCGAGGAGCTCACCGGCATCGGGGCCTGGTTCGGCGGACGGCTGAAGACCCTCCATCCGGCCGTCTTCGGAGGGATCCTCGCCCCCCGCACCCCGGCCGGCACGGCGGAGCTGGCCGAGCATTCGCTCCTCCCTTTCGATCTGATCGTGGTCGGCTTCTACCCGTTCTCCCAGCACCTGCGGGAGCACCCCGGGGCCGAGGACCTCGAGGAGTACATCGACATCGGGGGGCTCGCCCTCGCGCGCGCGGCCGCGAAGAACCACCGGTACGTCGCGGCGGTCACCGACCCGGCCGACTACGGCGCCGTGCTCGACGAGCTCGAGCGCACGGGCGGGGTCCTCTCCGACGCCACCCGGCGGGAGCTCGCTCGGAGGGCGTTCGAACGCTCGAGCGCGTACGACCGTGCGATCGCGCGGGGGCTCGCCGGGCCCCCCCGTCCGTCGCCGTTCCCCGACGAGCTCGTGCTGAGCGCCGAGCCCCTCGCGCTTCGGTACGGCGAGAACCCGCACCAGGCCGCCCGCGTCTACGCGCTCCGGGAGCCGGCCGGGGCCGGGCTCCGTCCCCGACCGATCGAGCTTGTCAAGGGCGAGCCGCTCTCGTTCACGAACCTCCTCGATCTGGACACCGCGGTCGCCACGGCCGAGGAATTCGAGCAGCCCGCGGCCGCGATCGTGAAACACGCGACCCCGTGCGGGGTCGCCTCCGCCCCGACGCTCGACGAGGCGCTCCGGGCGGCGATCGCCACCGACCCGGTCGCGCGGTACGGCTGCGCGATCGCGGTGAACCGCCCCGTCGGAGCGGGGGCGGTCGACGGGCTGCGCGGCGTCTTCGTCGATCTGCTCGCGGCTCCCGCCTGCGAGCCGGCGGCCGTCGCGGCGCTCGCGCGCCGCCCCAAGCTGAAGCTCGTGAAGATCCCGTCCGAACCGGGCCAGGCCTCCGCCTGGGAAGCCCGGAGCGCGCTCGGTCGCCTCCTGGTGCAGGAGAGCGATCGTCGTGCCCTCCGTGCCGAGGAGCTACGCCGCGTGGCCGGCCCGGAGGTGCCGCGCGACGGGACCGACCCGTTCGACTTCCCTTGGCGCGTCGTCCGGCACGCGAAGTCGAACGCGATCGTCCTCGCCCAGGGCCGGTCGACGGTCGGGATCGGCTCGGGCCAGCCGACGCGGGTCAAGGCGGTCGAGCTCGCCTGCGAGATCGCCGGGCCGAGGGCGCGCGGCGCGATCCTCGCCTCCGACGCGTTCTTCCCGTTCGCCGACGGGGTGGAAGTGGCGGCCCGCGCGGGGGTGCGGGCGATCGTGCAGCCGGGGGGGAGCGTCCGCGATCCGGAGGTGATCGCGGCGGCCGAACGGCACGGGGTCGCGATGTACTTCACCGGGTGGCGGGTTTTCCGCCACTAGCGGCCCCACCGCGCGTGAAGTGGCGCTTCAGGATCGCCCGGAACGCCACCGGGTCGATCGGCCCGACCTCGCGCCCCTTCTCCATCCCGGACTCGAGGAAGAGGTACGTCGGGATGGCGTGGATCCCGAACGTCCGGGTGACCGACGTCGCCTCGTCGACGTTCACCTTGGCGAACTTCACGCGACCGACCAGGCGATCGGAGAGCTCCTTCAGCGTCGGCTCGATCAGGCGGCACGGGGCGCACCAGAGGGCGTAGAAGTCGACGACGACCGGTAGCGGCGAGCGGATCACCTCCGCCTCGAACGTCGCATCATCGACCTCGAGCAGTTCCACCGCGTTCCCCTCCCGCGCCGGCCGTTCGAACTTCTTCCCCGCTTTAAGGGTGCGTTTCGTCTCGCACCCGGGAGCGGTGGCGCGGGGGCGTTCGTCGACCGGGGCCGAGCGCCTTCCCGCACGGCTCGGGCCGGAGCTCCTGCGCTGGTTCGATCGGCATCGCCGACCGCTGCCGTGGCGACGCGACCGAGACCCGTACCGGATCTGGGTCGCCGAGACCCTCCTCCAGCAGACCCGCGTCGCCCAGGCGGCCCCGTACTTCGAGCGATTCGTCGCGCGGTTCCCCTCCGTGCGAACGCTCGCCCGGGCCCGCGAGGGCGAGGTCCTCAAGTCCTGGGAAGGGGCGGGCTACTACGCCCGGGCCCGCCGGCTCCGGCACGCCGCCCGGATCGTCGTCGGGGAGCACGGGGGACGTCTCCCCCGCACCGTCGAGGCGCTCGAGCAGCTCCCCGGCGTCGGCCCGTACACGGCGCGCGCGATCGCGTCGCTCGCCTTCGACCGGCCGGTCGTCGCGCTCGAGGCGAACGGCCTCCGCGTCGCCGCGCGCTGGGTCCGGGAGCAGCGTCCGCTCGCTTCGGCCGGGGTCCGCCCGCGTCTGGAGCGCGTGCTGGCCAGCGTCCTCCCGTCGGGCCGTCCGGGGTCGTTCAACGAGGCCGTGATGGAGCTCGGGGAGACCGTCTGCCGGCCCCGGGCCCCGCGGTGTCCAGTGTGCCCGGTGGCGTTCGCCTGCCGTGCCCGGCGGGAGCTGGCGGACCCGGGCGCAATCCCTCGATCGGCGACGCGTCCCCCGCGACCGCGCGTGCGAGCGGCGGTGGCGGTCGTCGTCCTCGGCGACCGCTGGCTCGTCCAGCGACGCCCGCCGGGAGGCCTCCTCGGGGGCCTCTGGGAGTTCCCCGGTGGACGGATCGAGACCGGCGAGGACCCCCGGGACGCGGCGCGTCGCGAACTGTCCGAGGAGACCGGGGCGAAGGCCCGCCGGTGGAGGGCCCTAGGGATCGTGCGGCATGCCTACAGCCACTTCTCGGTCGAGCTCCACGTCTTCCGGGCGACGGATCTCCAGGCCCCTCCCCGCTTGGGCGCCGCGCGACGCTGGGTCACGAGGGAGGAGCTCGCGCGGCTCCCGATCCCGCGGGCGACCCAGAAGATCGTGGAACGGTTCGCCGCCGGGACCGGGCCCGACGTTACCGGGGCCCGCCGCCCGGCGCGTCCGCGAGCGCGTCGCCGACGGCCTCGCGGAACGCCCGGAGCGTGAACGGTCGGGTGAGCGCCACCCGAGCGCCGAGTCGCAGCGCCTCCGCAGGGCCGGCATCCGAACCCGGCGGGAGCAGGACGACCGTGCGCAACGACGGCCGTGTGCGCGCGAGGTCGGCGAGCCGCTCCCCGCCGGCGCCGTCGTCCGCGTCGAGGTCCAGCACGAGAAGCTCGCGCTCCACGGCCGGCGGCAGGTCGGCGAGCTCCGCCGGCTCCCGGGCCTCGAACGCGATCGGATGGTGCTCCAGGGCGAGGATGCCGCGGAGCAGGAGCCTCCGGTCCCCGTCCCTTCCGACCAGGATCGCGGGAACGGGACGGGGCGGAACCTCCTCCTGCAGCCCCGCGGACTCCCGCGGAACGGCGTGCGACTCCGTCACCGTCTCCATCCGAAACCCCCTGACCTCCGACCCGGACCCGGTACGGATGTATACGTAGGGGCCTCTAGATGAACCCTCGCCCTCCCGGCGGGGGCCGGACTCCGCGCCGCCGCTCACCGTTCGCCCCCCGGGTCAACTATATAGTCGGCCCGGCGCTTTTCCGAACGGCCTCGGGCATCGGCGGCGGCGCCCTACGGTGGCACCGTCCACGAGACCGCGGAGCGCCGTCGCCGGTGCCTTCCCCCGCTGCGGGTGCAACGATAGGTTCTTTTCTGCCCCCGTCGACCGAGCGAGCGATGTCGCTGTTGTTCCGTCGCGATCGGAGCGGGGAGCTCGAGCTGCTGCGGTCGGCGGTCGCCCAGCTCGGGGAGACGACGGTCGACGGGCTTGCGGCCGCGCTCGCCTGGCGGCGACGCACGATCGAGCGGTGCCTCGCTGACGAGATGCGGCGTCCGACGACCCCGATCGTCTACGACCCCCTGCACGGAACCGTCCGCTGGAGGCCGGCCGACGACGTGCCCGCAACCCCCTCCGTGGCGGCCACGGCGGAGGTTCCCGAGCTCGACCCGTTGACCCCGGTCGCCGGGTTCCCCCCGGCCCCGCCCGCCCCGGCGACGGTCGCGCCCGAACCGCTCGGCCCCCCGATCCGAGGGACCTGTCGCACCTGCCACGTGCCGCTCCACCCCGCGACGAACGGCGCGTTCGCCGTTTGCCCGCAGTGCGGGAAGCTCACCAGCCGGCGCACCCTCGAGACGACCCAAGGGCTGCCCCCAGGAGACTCCGAACGACCCTCCAATGAGGCGGCGCCCGCCTCGCCCCTTGGCGAGGACCGCCGGCATCAGGAGATGCTCGCAGCGTACGTCACCTCCCGGCCGATCCTCTGCCCGCGGTGCCGGGCGCCGCTCCGCCACCGCTCGCTCGCCGAGTACGTCTGCCCGAGCTGCGGGCGCGAGGTGCGCTTCCCCTCGAACCGTGCGGCGGAGGCGGTCGCCAGCCCTCCCGTCGTCGCGGCACGCGCGGGGTC
>JASHQF010000050.1 GCA_030037695.1 Thermoplasmata archaeon | reverse complement strand
CGCGCGCTGACGAGGAGCACCCCCACGCGCGGGCTCCGGCCGATCCCCTGGACCAGGAGCGCTCCCGACACCCCGCCGACGATCCCCTCGTCGAGGGGGCGCGCGCGGGTCGGGGCGAACGCCCGCAGCAGCTCCGGGTCGTGGCTCGAGTACGCGGCCCAGATCTGCTCGCCGGCGCGGTCGTCGACCTCGGGTGGCGGCTCGCCGTCGTCCGCGGGGTGGGGGACGACCCCCTCGAGGCAGACGATCAGCCGCGCCTGGCGCCGCTCGGCTGTGGCGAGGATCGTGCGGGCGATCGCGGTCGCCTGCGACGGGGTGGGAGGGAACTCCGAGAGCACGAGCGAGAAGCTGTTCTGGCCGTAGACGCGGATCGTCGGGTGGACCTCCCCGCCCTGGACAACGGCGATCGGCGAAAGGTCGGGGGAGTCGAACCGGGCCACGCGCGGCAGCTTGAGCGCGCGGATGATGTAGTGCCCCGCCACGGTCGTCGCGAGCCCCGCGCTCGGGAACGAGGAGACGATCACCGAGCCGAGAGGGATCCCGTCGGACCCGGCCTCGTCGCGCCAGGTGTACTCCATCGATCGCCGCGGACGCGCGGGACCGTATAGCGCGTATGGGTGCGCGGGGCCGGCCTCTGAGGCGGTCGAGGCGCGTGCAGCCAACCCCAAGTACTGCCCCCCGCTCGAGCGCCGGCGTGGGGCTCCCGCTCCGCGACATCGTCTCCGCGCAGGAGCTCCCGTGGGAGTCGCTCGCCGGCCGGACCCTCGCGGTCGACGGCTTCAACGCCGTCTACCAGTTCCTGGCGACGATCCGACAGCGGGACGGCCTCCCGTTCTCCGACCCGTCCGGGAACGTCACGAGCCACCTCATCGGCACCTTCTACCGGACGACGTCGCTGCTCGGCGAAGGGGTCCTTCCGATCTGGGTGTTCGACGGAACCCCGCCCGAACGCAAGGCCGGGACGATCCGCCGCCGCATCGCAGCGAAGGAGCGGGCGCAGGCGGACTGGCAACAGGCGCTCGCCGCCGGGGACCTCGAGACGGCCCGCCGGAAGGCGGCCCAGACGTCCCACCTCACGCGCCCGATGGTCGAGGAGCTGGTCGAGCTCCTCCGCGCCCTGGGCGTGCCGACCCTCCAGGCCCCGGGCGAGGGCGAGGCCCAGGCCGCGACGATGGCCTCGAAGGGGGTCGTCTGGGCCTCGGCTTCGGAGGATTACGATAGCCTCCTGTTCGGCGCGCCGCGCCTCGTCCGGGGCCTCGCCGCCCGAGGGCGTGGTAAGGGGACGCCGGGAGCCCAGCTGATCGACCGGGCGGACCTCTTGACGACGCTCGGGATCGACGGGGACGAGCTGATCGCCCTCGGGATCGTCGTCGGGACGGACTTCAACGAGGGAGCCCACGGGTTCGGTCCCAAACGCGCGTTGAAGCTCGTCCGTGAACACCTCGGCTTCGAGCGGACGATCGAGCGGGCCGGTCTCGACCTGGCCGAGGCCCGCGAGGTCCTCGAGATCTTCCGCCACCCGCCGTCGGCCGACGCCCCTGCCCCTATCTTCGGGCCGATCGACGAGGTCGCGCTCGCCCGCCTCCTGGTCGAGCAGCACGGCTTCGGGGAGGAGCGGGTCCGCGCGGCGGTCGCGCGGGCCCGGCGTCGCCCCGCCGCCGCGACCTCTCCGGCCGAGGCACGAGGTCACCAGACGATGCTCGAGATGTTCGGAGCGCCCCCCGAATGACCCCGTTCGAGTGCGTCCCGAACTTCTCCGAGGGGCGGGACGGGGCGAAGGTCGAGCGGATCGCCGCGGCGGCCGGGGAGGTCCCGGGCGTGACGGTCCTCGATGTGGAGCGCAACGCCGACCACCACCGCGCGGTCGTCACCCTCTACGGCGAGGCCGAGCCGCTGCTCGAAGGGGTGTTCCGCGCGATGCGCGTGGCGACGGAGACGATCGACCTCACCCAGCATCACGGCGAGCACCCCCGCATGGGCGCCACCGACGTCGTACCGTTCGTCCCGATCGGCGACGCCACGATGGAGCAGGCCGTCCAGCTGGCCGAGCGCCTCGGGACGCGGGTCGCCCGGGAGCTCGGGATCCCGGTCTATCTCTACGCCGCGGCCGCGCGGCGACCCGAGCGACGGGACCTCGCCGAGGTCCGTCGGGGGGAGTTCGAGGGGATCCGCGCGTCGATCGGCACGGATCCGGCCCGGGCGCCCGACTTCGGCGAGCCCCGGGTCCACCCTACCGCCGGGGCGGTCGCGATCGGGGCCCGCCCGGTGCTGATCGCCTACAACGTCCGGCTCGCCACCGCCGACGTCGGGGTCGCCAAGAAGATCGCCCACCTCGTGCGGGGTCGGGACGGGGGCCTGCCCGAGGTGAAGGCTCTCGGGTTCGAGATCGCCGAACGCCACCGCGCCGAGGTTTCGATGAACCTCACCGACTACCGGGTGACGCCGGTGCCTCGCGCGTTCGACGCGGTGCGGCGCGCCGCGGAGGGCCTCGGGACTACGGTCGAGGAGTCGGAGATCGTCGGGCTGGTCCCGGAGGACGCTCTGTTCGACGCCGCCGAGGCGGCGCTCCAGCTCCGCGGCTTTGAACGCAGGGCCGTGCTCGAGCGGCGGGTCCGGGCGGCCGAGGAGGCCAAGCCCGGCCACGAGCCGATCCGGCAGTTCCTGGGCCGGCTCGCGGCCCGGACCCCGACGCCGGGAGGTGGGAGCGCGGCGGCGATCGCCGGGGCGCTGGGATGCGCGCTGGGGGAGATGGTGATCGCCTACTCGTCGAAAGGTCCGCCCACCGACCCCGAGCTCCGCGACGCGGCCTCAGGGCTCGCGGCCGGCCGCGAACGGTTCCTGGTGCTCGGCGAGGACGATGCGCGGGCGTACGAGGCGGTACGCGCGGCGGGCCGGGCCCGCAAGGAACGGCCCGGGGACGCCTCCGCGACGGCGGCCTACACGTCGGCCCTTCGGGGAGCAGCCGAGGTCCCGCTCGAGACCGCGCGGCGGGCGAGCGAGCTCGCCCAACGTCTCGCCGCGATCGGCCCGAGGACGAACGTGGCGCTGGGCAGCGATCTCGCGACAGCGGGGGCCCTGTTCCGTGCGGCCCTGGAAGGAGCCCTCGCGAACGTCCGGACGAACCTGGAGGCGCTCGAGAAGGCCGGGGCGCCGGTCGACGACCTCCGCGTCGAGGCAAAGAAGTTGACCCCCTGAGCCCCGACCGGGGGTCGCGCGTCGGAGGAGGGTTCGTGAGCGATCGCCCCGAGGTCTGGCTCAACTGCGCCGCGTCGCTGGACGGGAGGATCGCGCTCGCCGGCGGGCGGCGAGCGCGGCTCTCGGGTCCGGAGGACCTGCGCCGCGTGCAGGAGATGCGGGCGGCCGCGGACGGGATCGTCGTGGGGGTCGGGACGGTCGTGCTCGACGATCCGTCGCTCCGGGTGCACTGGGAGCTCCTCGATGGCCGTCGGGGAAAGGACCCCGCGCGCATCGTCGTCGATGGGTCCGGGCGGACCCCGGAGCGGGCCCGCGTGCTCGACGGCAGCCTCCCTACGATCGTCCTGACGTCCCGGAGCTCACCCAGAACGTACCCGACGGGGGTCGAGAGGATCGCTGCAGGGTCGGGACGGGTCGACCTCGCGGAGGCGTTCCGCGCGCTCGCGGCCCGGGGGATGCGGCACCTGATGGTGGAAGGAGGCGCGGAGCTGTTCGCCTCGATCGTCCGGGCGCGACTGTTCGATCGGTGGACGGTCTACTACGCCCCCGTCGCCATCGGGGGCGTGACCGCCCCTCCCCTCCTCCGGGGGTTGGAGATCGAACGCCTCGAGGACGCGGCGCACCTCGACCTCCGCTCGATCGAGAGGATCGGCGAGGGGTTCCTCGCGACCTACCTGCCCCGAACCGAAGGTCGTCGGGACGGGCAGCCCCCCCGGACGTAGAGCGTCGCTTCGCGAGCGGGGGTGGATTCATATCCCCCCGGGCACCGACGACGTCCGGGGAGTCTCCCCCCGAGGCACCGTTGACCCCTCCCAGCACGTCGGACGCGCAGGTCGGTTCGCTGCCCCCGCTCCCACCCCCCTCGCGCCCCCTCGGGGTCGCGGTCCTCGCGGTGCTCGTCGGGCTCTACGGGATCCTCTGGGTCCTCGTCGGCAGCCTCCTGCTCGCCGGCCAGGTCGGGACCGCCGCCTTCCATACGTACCTTGGCCAACCGTTCGTCCTGGGCTCGCTCTCCACCCTCGAGATCGAGGTCGTGATCCTGGTCGTCGGTCTCATCATCCTCGGGCTGGCCCTCGGCCTGTGGCACCTGCGCACGTGGGCGCTCGCGCTCAGCCTCCTGTTCCTGATCTTCGTGCTCGTCGAGTACGGGATCGCGCACGACTTCCTCTCGCTCGGCTTCCTCCTCTCGCTCGTGATCTTCGTCTACCTCATCGCGGTCAACGGGCACTTCCGCTAGGTCGTCCCTCGGCCCGCGCCTCCCTCGGCCCACGGGGCGAGCCCGGACCGACCTTCGTTCGGACCGGGGTGCGGCCCGCGTCGGGGAGGGCCCCGCGCGCGCACCGTTATCCGCCGACGCCGCTCCCGCGGCCGGGAGAGGCTGCCGACGAAGCTCGTTCACTTCACCCTGCAGGACCAGTTCCACTTCGGGATGATCACCGACGCGAACGAGTACATCGACCTCGATACCGCGTGCCGGGACTACTACGGCGTCAACCCGGTCAAGGGGGCCGATCCGAGCCGGTTCCGCGACATGCAGGCGTTCTTCCGCGGCGGCTCCGACTCCGTCCAGCTGACCCGGAAGATCGTCGAGTACATCGAGCGGCGGCGCGGGATGGGCTGGACCCCGCGCGCGGCGACCGGCGCCCGGTACCTGTTCAAGCCGGAGGAGGGGGTGAAGCTCCTCGCTCCCGTCGTCCACGGCCAGAAGATCTACTGCCTCGCGCAGAACTCGAGGAGCCACCTCGCCGAGCAGGGCAAGAGCCCCCCGGCGCGCCCCTACGCCTTCACCCGGTTCTTCAACTCGCTCGTCGGGCCGAGCGAGTCGCTCGTCCTCAGCCCCGCGGGCACGTTCCCGGATGTCGAACTCGAGCTCGCCTGCGTCATCGGCAAGGCCGGCCGACGGATCCCGGCCGACAAGGCGATGGAGCACGTCGCCGGCTACACGATCGCGCTGGACATGGGCTACCGGGACCTGCAGTACCCCTCGGGGGGATCGGTCGACTGGGTGATGGGTAAAGGGTTCGACGCGACGATGGCGGTCGGTCCGTGGGTCATGCCGAAGGAGGAGGTCGGCGACCCGTACCCGCTCGGGATGGAGCTGAAGGTCGACGACACCGTCCGCCAGAAGGGGGACACGTCGGACTACCTGTTCCGGATCCCCGAGATCCTCGCGCACCTGTCGACCGGCATCACGTTCGATCCGGGCGACGTGATCTCGCTCGGCAGCCTCGGGGGGACGCCGGGGTTCGAGTTCGGCAAGGAGACGCGCAAGCTGAAGCCGGGGGACCGGATCGAGGCGTCGATCGAGCGGATCGGGCGGCTCGTCATCCCGGTGAAGGCGGAAGCTCCGCCTCCCCCCGCAGCAGAAGGAACAGCGCCGGCCCCGTAGGCAGCTCGAGCGTCACCCCCGGCTCGCCGCGCACCGGGCCGTGGGGGAAAGGGTACTCGAACGACGTCGACGCGACGACGGTCGCGCCGCCCTCGTCCGAGTCGGGCACCACCGCCTGGGCGAACGGGTCGAAGCCGTCGAGCTCCTCGCGGGCGAGCGGCACCACACGGAAGCCGGTCCCCCCGTGCAACGACCCCGGCAGGCGGATCAGCCGGTGGATGTCGGTCGTCACGGGGGCGTCGGTCTCGCCCTGGACCTCGACCGTCGCCTGCGCGACGATCTTCTCGAGGAGCTCCTCCGGGGTACCCCCGCGGAAAACGTCGAGCGAGCGGCGGTCCCGGATCTTCGCGATCCCGCCCCGGTCGAAGAG
>JASHQF010000049.1 GCA_030037695.1 Thermoplasmata archaeon | reverse complement strand
GAGCTGCTCGACGGGGACGAGATCCGGCGGGGCCTCAGCGCGGACCTCGGGTTCGATCGGGCCTCGCGCGAGGCGCACGCCGGAAGGGTCTCCTTCGTGGCGAAGCTGCTCGCGCGCAACGGCGCGATCCCGATCGTCGCCCTGATCTCGCCGTACCGGAGCTCCCGGGCGAGGGCGCGGGCGGAGATCGGCCGTTTTGTCGAGATCTACATCAACACGCCCCTCGCGGTCTGCGAGGAGCGCGACGTGAAGGGGCTCTACCGGAAGGCGCGGGCGGGGGAGATCCGGGAGATGACGGGCATCGACGATCCGTACGAGCCTCCCGAACGGCCCGAGATCGTCGTCGACGCCGTCCGTCTCACGCCGGACCAGTCGGCCGACTCGATCCTTAGGGCCCTCGAGGCCCAGGGCTGGCTCGCGCCGTCCTGACGCCGACGGCCGCCGCCCGGGGGTCGGCGGAGGTGCCGTGACGGGGGTCTTCCGGGGCAACGACTTTCTACCCTCGAACCGTCCCGCGGTCCGATGCCCGTCCCCGAGACCCCGTCGGCCGGAGGGTTCATCGTCTGGATCGAAGGGCTCCCGTGCGCGGGGAAGACGACGCTGGCGGGCGCCGTCGCCGAGCGCCTGCGCGGCGACGGGCGCAAGGTCGAGGTGCTGGACGGCGACGAGGTGCGGCGCCTGTTCTCCCCGGAGCTCGGCTACTCCCGCAAGGACCGGGAGGCGCACGCGCGGAGGGTGAGCTACGTCGCCCGCCTCCTCGCGCGGAACGGCGTGGCGGTCCTGGTCGCGATGATCACCCCGTACGAGACCTCCCGGCAGGCGGCCCGCGCGGCGGCGGGGCAGGCGTTCTACGAGGTGTGGCTCCGGTGCCCGGTCGAGGTCTGCCGGGCCCGGGACACGAAGGGGCTGTACGCGACGGCGGGGAAGGGCGGGGTCGCGAAGCTCACCGGGGTCGACGACCCGTTCGAGGAACCGCTGGCCCCGGACCTCGTGATCGACACCGGACGCCTGGACGTGGCGCAGTCCGCCCGTCGCCTCCTGGAGTACCTCGCCGAGAAGCACCTCACCCCCGCGCTCGCGCCGGCCTAGCGGGCGTGCCCGGACCTAGCCGAACCGCCCCTTCACGTAGTTCTCCGTCAGCGCCTCCTTGGGCTGGCGGAACAGCTGCTCGGTCGGGCCGGTCTCGATCAGCGACCCGAGGTAGAGGAAGGCGGTGGTGTCGGAGATGCGCGTCGCCTGCGCGAGGTTGTGGGTCGCGATCACGACGGTGTAGCTCCGCCGGAGCTCCGTGAGCAGCGCCTCGATCTTCGAGGTCGCGATCGGGTCGAGCGCCGAGCACGGCTCGTCGAGCAGGAGCACCTCGGGGCGGACCGCCAGGGCGCGGGCGATGCACAGCCGCTGCTGCTGGCCCCCCGAGAGGCTCGTCCCGGGAGCGTCCAGGACGTCGGCGACCTCCTCCCAGAGCCCCGCGTCGGCGAGGGCCTGGGCGACCCCCTGGTCGAGCTCGGCCCGCCGGCGGACCCCCATCAACCGGAGCCCCGCGGCGACGTTCTCGAAGATCGAGAGGTTCGGGAACGGGGTCGGCTTCTGGAAGACCATCCCGACCCGGCAGCGGACCGCCACCGGATCGAGGCCTGCGAGGTCCTCGCCGTCCAGGAGGATCCGGCCCCGCGACCGGGCCCCGCTGGCCTCCTCGTGGAGGCGGTTCAGGCACCGCAGGAACGTCGACTTCCCGCACCCGGAGGGGCCGATGATCGCCGTGCAGGACCGTTCGGCGATCCCGAGCGAGAGGTTGTAGAGGACCTGGCGCGAGCCGTACCAGGCGTCGAGCTCGGCGACCTCCATCTTGGTCGGCACGGGCCTACTCCGGGACCGCCCCCGGCGGCGCGCGGACGGCCAATCGGGCCGCGAGGCTGACGACGGCCAGGATCACGAGGAGGATCAGGGCGGCGCCCCACGCATCGATCGTCCAGTTCGGGGCGATCGAGATGGTGAGGTCGTAGTAGATGAGGGGCCCGAGCGCCGCGACCGGCGAGCCGAGGCCCTGGAACCAGTACGAGCTCGTCCCGGCCGTGAGCACCAGCGCGGCGGTCTCCCCCGCCGCCCGCCCGAGGGCGAGGAGGTTCCCCGTGATCACCGCCGCCTTCGCGTTGCCGAGCACGACGCGGAGCGTCGCGCGGTGCCGGGGGAAGCCGAGGGCGAGCGCGGCCTCGCGCAGGGAGTTCGGGACGGAGCGCAGCGCGGTCTCGGTCGCGCGGGCGACGATCGGGATCATCAGGAGCGCGAGCGCCGCCGACCCCGCGAGCGCGCTCTGCGCATCGATCCGGTCGAAGCGCAGGAACATCGAGAAGACGAACAGGCCCACGAGGATCGACGGCACGCCGACCATCGCATCGACGAGCAGCGACAGGCCGCGCCCGAACCAGCCACGACCGTACTCGGCGAGGTAGATCCCCGCCAGCAGCCCGAGGGGTAGGCCGATCAGCGAGGCGAGGGCGAGGAGGATCAACGTCCCCTGGATCGCGGGCCCGATCCCGCCCAACGGGCACGGCGTCGACGCGTTCACCTTGAGGCAGTAGGGCGGCGGCACCGACGTGTAGAACGACGGGGTGAGGACGGCCGAGCCCCCTTGGCCGGCGGCGGTGGCGACCAGGCTCGCGAGGGGCGCGACCGCGGCGGCGACGGCGAGGACGAGGAGCACGATCACACCGCGCTGCACCCAGCGGCGCCGGCGCAGCGTCGTCGCACGGCGGCGGGCGGCCCGGTCGAACC
>JASHQF010000048.1 GCA_030037695.1 Thermoplasmata archaeon | reverse complement strand
CTTGAACGACCCGGTCGGAAGCCCGCCGTCGTCCTTGAGCGCGACCGCGAGCTCCTCGGCGCCCGGGACCGAGGCGAGGTCGACGACCGGGGTCGTCGCCTCGCCCAGCGTCACGATCGACGAGGGCGCGGCGACGGGGAGGAGCTCGCGGAAGCGCCAGAGCGTCGGGGGACGCGCCGCGACCTCGCGGAGCCACGGACGGGGGTCCAGGCGCTCGAGATCGTACGCGGCGAAGAGCGCCTGGCCGCAGGTCGGGCAAACGCCGACCGGTCGGCCGGGCTCGACCTCGGTGCAGCACGCACGGCAGACGAGGACCCGGAGGAGCGAACCGGTGCCCGGCATGCGGCGGGCCAGCGGAGGGCGGGATAAGAGGGAGGACCCGGAGCGACGCCGACCGGCCGGACCGAGGGGGTTAAACTCCGCGTCGGTCCCCCGGACGCGTGGCGCGTGCGGTGCGCGACGTCCGGGTCGACGACAGGCCGTCGCTCGACGAGCTCGCGCGGCGCCTCGAAGCGGGCGGGGGCTTCAGCGCCAAGGGGGTCGCCGACGGCGTCGACCTCCTAACCCGCATGCTCGCCGATCCCGAGATGACCGTCTTCCTGTCGTTCCCCGCGGACATCGTCGCGACCGGCACCCGGGGGGTCCTCGCCTCCCTCGTGGACGCCGGGCACGTGGACGCCGTCGTCACGACCTGCGGGACGCTCGATCACGATCTGGCGCGCTCGTTCCGACCGTACTACCACGGCGCGTGGGATCTCGACGACCGGGCGCTCCACCGCCGGCGGCTCTACCGCCTCGGCAACCTCGTGATCCCCGAGGCGAACTACGGGACGCTGATCGAGCGGAAGATGCAGGCCCTCCTCCGACGCCTTTGGCGGCAGGGGGTCCGGTCGCTCTCGACCCAAGACCTGGCCCGGGCGATCGGCGAGACGATCCCCGAGCGGGCCCGGACGAGCCTGCTGCGGGCGGCGTTCCGTCGGAACGTTCCCGTGTTCGTCCCCGGCCCGCTCGATGGCGCGGTCGGTTCGCAGCTGTGGCTGTTCTGGCAGGACCATCGGGAGCTGACCCTCGATCTCTTTTCCGACGAACAGGCGCTCTCGGACCTCGTCTTCGGGGCGCGTCGGGCCGGGGCGCTCCTCGTGGGCGGCGGAATCTCCAAGCACCACACGATCTGGTGGAACCAGTTTCGGGGGGGCCTCGACGCCGCCGTCTACATCACCACGGCCGTCGAGTGGGACGGGAGCCTCTCGGGAGCGCGGACCCGGGAGGCGATCTCGTGGGGGAAGCTGAAGCCGAGCGCGCGCCACGTGACGGTGGAGGGGGACGCGACGCTCCTCCTCCCGTTCATGGTCGGCGCGGCGCTCCAGCGGCTGCGCCGAGCCGCGCGGGCCTAGCGCGTTCGGGTCGGGCGCGGCAGGCTTTATCCGAGGAACCCGACTTCGCCGCCGTCCTGGGCCCGTAGCTCAGCTCGGTAGAGCAGGCGGCTCTTAACCGCAAGGTCAGGGGTTCGAATCCCCTCGGGCCCGGCTCGGCTTGCCATTCTGTGGCCGACGAGCGTGTACTGACCCTTGGGCACCGCAGTTAGCGGACCGTACGCGAGGCGCTCCGGGTCGGGGCGAGTCGGCGCCGCAGTTCAGGGACGAGGTCCTCCGCTCCGTCCTGTCCGGCTACGCGGGCGACGTAGTCCCAGTCGATTTCATCGTGATATTCCGCGGCCAGGGCGACGGCCTGGCCGAACAGGTCGATGCCTCCCCGGGGCCAAACCTTCGTCTCGATCAACCGTTTGGCGACGAGATCCTCTACTGAGGCGAGACGAACGGAGCCGTAGGGAGTCGACACTTCCCGGAGCTTCGCGGTGTCGCCGGTATAGTATTTACCGACGGGATCAACCCACAGCCCGAGGTCAGAGCGTGACCACAACCGACCTTCCTTTCGGAACCCCCAACCCTCCAAAGCACGGATGATAGGCTGGCGATCGCCCACGATATCGAGGTCTCCCGAGACGTACCTTCCGCTCGAGTAGACCTCTATCGCAGATCCACCGACGATGACGATCTCCGTCTGGGCCTCCTTCGCCAAGAGAGCCCCCATCCATAGGTTTCTTTCCCCCCCGCTCTGGGCCTTCGCGAGGATCTTGGCGATCTCCGCCGCGTTCACTTCGTGGCATGCCTCCTCCGAACGGAGATCGGAGCCCCAGCTCTCGCGAGGACCTCGTCCTTCTCCTGTCGCCGGCGCAGAGCCGTCGCCGTGAGCGAGCGGCCGGGACTAAAGTTCGATAGGTCCAGAGGGATCCTAGCACTTCGCCGGACGACGAGAGCCGCGCGTCGACTACGCTCACGGGCCCCCCGAATCAGGTCTCGGCTCCATACCACCCGCACGCGCCGACGCAGGAGGATCCGTACGTCCGCGTCGACGATCGTCCAGCCGTCCCGGCCTTCGGGAGTAGGCTTCCTCTCCACTTCGTGGAACCGGAGCAACCGTCTCAGCTCGCGGTACACATTGGGGGGCTCCATCCCCACGATGCAGGCCACGCGGTACGCGGTAAGGGGCGCATCGGCGTTGGCCAAGGCGGCTAGCGTTCGCACGCGGTCTTCCGACCCGAACAGCGCCGCGAGTCCGGGGTCTACCGCAAGCGCCACGTAGGTGTATTAGTCAGTATGACTAATAAAGACGGCTGGCCCCGACCCACCGAAGATCACATGCAAGCTCGTCCGGCTCCGTTTGCTCACTCGAGCCCCTCGGTGGGACGATGCATCCTGGGCCCCAAACACTCGGTCGGCTCCCCTCGGGCCCGCGCCTCGGAAAGAGAAACTTCGCGCAGCCGATCGGGTCCTCACGCCCCCACGCCCCACCCACCCCCTACAGAGCGGGCGACGCCGCGGACCTGGTTCGTCTCCTGGACGACGTGCGACCCGGCCGAGGCAAAGGAACTTTGGGGACCGACCGCTAGCGCCGTCGATGGCAGGGAAGAAGCCCCGGGCGAGGGTGACCGGCCTCGGGGGAGTGTTTCTGAGGTCCCGCTCCCCCGTGAAGCTGGCCGCGTGGTATCGGAGGAACCTCGGGCTCGCGGTCAGCCCGCGGGGCCAGGTCGCGACCTGGGATTGGCGGTCCCCGCGGGACCCGCGTCGTGTCGGGAGCTCGCTATGGGCGGCTCTCGGCCGGGACGACCGAGACTGGGGCCCGGGTCGTCCGACCGCTCAGGTGAACTACCGGGTGGACGACCTGGACCGACTCCTGGCCCAGCTTCGCCGAGCCAAGGTGCGGGTCGACGAGCGGATCGAAAGGTCCAGGTACGGCCGTTTCGGCTGGGCCTGCGACCCCGAGGGCAATCGATTCGAGCTGTGGGAACCGCCGCGACGGTACCGCTCTCCGGAACGGCACCTGCCGATGGAGTAGCCCCCGCCCAGGTCGTCCCGGCGCGCGTCCCTGCGGCCCCGACTCCTCGGCGTCCGGTCGGTCCGGGGCGGTTGTCCCCCGGAGTCGCTCGTCAACTCCGACCGACCACGCGTTGAAGTGTACGGGGCGCCGCTCTCCCGAGCGGGGGTCGCGATGGTCGGCGGAACGTCGCCGGGCCGACATCCGCTCGCCCGGCTAGCGCTCCTCGGGGTGCTCTGGGGGATCACGTTCCCCGTCAGCCGCCTCGGGGTGACCCGGGGGGCCGATCCGTTCCTCCTCGTGGCGATCGATTTCGCGATCGCCGCGGCCGTCTCCGCTCCGATCGCTGTCGCGCTCGGACGTCCGTTCCCGTCGGGACGGGCGCTGGCCGAATCGTCGGCCGTTGGTGCGCTGCTGATCGCCGGCATCAACCTTCCGCTGTTCTGGGGGGAGCGGTTCGCGACGGGAGGTGCCGCCTCGGTCGTCTACGCGGCCTCGCCCCTGGTAAGCTTGGGCTTCGCCGCGCTGTGGCGGAGCGAGGAACGTGTCGGGAGGACGGGGTGCTTCGCTCTCGCGCTCGGCATGACGGGGGTCTTCGTGCTCGCCCTCGCCGCCGGGGGCGCCGCCGTCCGCAACGTGGCGGCCCTCGCCGCCTTCGCCCTGGGCACCGTCTGCCAGGGCGCCGGGGCCGTGCTGCTGGTACGGCTCCGGCCGGCGGGGGAAGGGGCCTGGGGAGAGACGTTCCAGTTCGTCGGCGGGGGCGCGGCGTCCCTGATCGTCGTGGCTGTGGCCACCCCGGCGGTACCGATGATGTGGACCCCGGCGGCCCTCGCATCGGTCCTCTACGTGGGGTTGGTCTCCTTCGCCGGCGGCTACGCGCTGTTCTTCGACCTCCTGCGAACGGACGGGGCGGTCCGGGCGAATCAGGTGACCTTCCTGAACCCGGTCGTAGCGATCGCGGTAGGGGTCGTGGCGTTCGGCGAGCCGTTCGTTCCCGAAGAGTTGGGGGGCCTCGCGCTGATCCTCCTCGCGCTCGTGCTCCTCCATCGGGACGAGAGCAGGACGCCCGTGCGGACCCCCGGCCCCCCGATCCCGGCCGCGGTCGGGGCGTCGCGCCCGTGAACTCGGATTGACCGTCGGATTATCCGCGGCCCGTCCCCTCCCTCCACGATGCCGCCCGACCCTCCGACCGCCCCGGCCCGGTTCCACGTGGTGGTCGACGCGGAGCGCTGCAAAGGCTGCGACATGTGCGTCGTCGTCTGCCCGCAACGGAACCTCCGTTTGGTCGGGGAGTTCAATCGGGCGGGCTACCATCCGGTGGAGTTCCGCTTCCACGGCGAGCGGGGGGACTGCACCGGTTGCGGCCTCTGCTACTGGGTCTGCCCCGATTTCGCGATCGCCGAGGTCGGAGCCCTGCGCCCATGAGCGACGTGCGCGAGTTCCTCAAGGGGAACGAGGCGCTCGCCTACGGCGCCCTGCGCACCGGGCTCAACGCCTACTTCGCCTACCCGATCACGCCGTCGAGCGAGATCCCTGAGACGCTGGCGACCGAGTTCGCCCGTTCGACGTTCCCCGACTTTCGCACGTTCCTCCAGGCGGCGAGCGAGCTCGAAGCGATCAACATGGTGATCGGGGCGGCGGCGACGGGGGCGAAGGCGATGACGGCGACCTCGGGCCCGGGCTTCAGCCTGAAGCAGGAAGGGCTGAGCTACGCCGCCGGGATGGAGCTCCCCCTGCTCGTGGTGGACGTGAACCGGGCGGGCCCCGGCCTCGGCAACTTGGGACCGGAGCAGACCGACTACTTCCAAGCCACGCGCGGGGGAGGACACGGGGGGTACCCCACGCTGGTCCTGGCCCCCTCGTCGGTCCCCGAGATGGCATCGTTCCCCGCGCTCGGCTTCGACCTCGCCTTTGCCTACCGGACGCCGGTGATCCTCCTCGCGGACGCGTTCCTCGGTCAGCTGAAGGAGGATCTCGTCTTTCCCGACGTCCCTTCGCCCTCGTACGACGTCGCGTGGGCCGCGACGGGGGCGCGAGGGGAGGCGCGGCACGTGCTCTCGTCACTCCACCTCGAGCTCGCTGACCAGAGCCGTCACTCCCGGCACCTGCTCGACAAGCGGACCCGGATCGCCCAGCGCGAGCAGCGAGCGGAGGAGGTGGGGACGGAGGACGCCGAGATCGTGTTCGTCGCCTACGGGATCTGCGCCCGACTCGCCCGACGGGCCGTGCGGATCCTCCGGTCCCGCTCGATCCGGGCCGGCCTCCTTCGCCCGATCACGCTCGCGCCGTTCCCCGAGCGCAGGGTCCGCCAGCTGATCGAGCAGGGGCGTCGCAAGTTCCTCGTCGTCGAGCTGAACGCGGGCCAGATGGTCGACGACGTTCGCCTCGCCGCCGGCGGCGCGGCGAACGTCGAGCTTCTCGGCGAGATGGGAGGCCTGCTCCCGAGCTCCCTCGACCTGGTACGGGCGGCGGAGGCGATGGCGCGATGACCGCCGCGGCCGAGCTGTACGAACCGAAGCTCGGAGCGCTGCCCACGCTCACCGGCACCCCGACCCACTACTGCGCCGGGTGCGAGCACGGGACGCTGACGAGGCTCATCGCGAAGGCGATCGACGAGCTCGGGGTCCGTGAGCGCACGGTGATGGTCAGCAGCGTCGGCTGCAGCGTGCTCGCCCACGAGTACCTCAACGTCGACGCGGTGCAGGCCCCCCACGGGCGGGCCCCCGCCGTCATGGCCGGGATCAAGCGGGTCCGGCCCGATCTCCTGACGTTCGCGGTGCAGGGGGACGGCGATGCCGTGTCGATCGGCCTGCTGGAACTCCTCAACGCGGCGAACCGGGGCGAACCGATCACCGTCTTCCTGGTCAACAACGCGATCTACGGCATGACGGGGGGTCAGATGGCCCCCACCACGCCCTCCGGCATGGTGACCACCACGACCCCCGCCGGACGTGACCCGGTCACGACGGGCCCCCCGATCGACGCCACGAGGCTCGTCGCCGCGTTCGAGTCCCCGGCGTACGTGAAGCGCGTGTTCCTGCCGATCCTCCCGACGCCGAGCCCGCGGGTCTTCAACGCGCGCGGGGCGCTCGAAGGGGCGAAGGCCGTCCGCCACGCCTTCGAGGTCCAGCAGCGCGGCGGCTTCGCCTTCGTCGAGTTCGTCAGCACCTGCAGTGTGAACTGGAAGCTCGGCATCCTGGAGGCGAAGCGGTACGCTGCCGAGGTCCTGCGGCCGCTGTTCCCCCCGGGACTCTACCGGGACCGGTTCGCGGTGGAGGGGCGATGACGAGCGAGACGATCGTGGCGGGGCACGGGGGCCAGGGGGTCCTTGAGCTCGCGAACTGGCTCGCCTACTTCCACCTGTTGCGGGGACGCCACGTTGCCTACACCCCGTCGTACGGGCCCGAGACGCGGGGCGGGAAGGTGAAGTGCTACGTCGTGGCCTCGGAGGACCCGATCGATTCGCCGATCGTCGAGGCTCCGGACCTGCTGATCGCGATGAACCTCCCGTCGATGGACTACGTGCCGCTGCTCCGACCGGGCGGGACGTTGCTCGTCAACAGTTCGCTGGTCAGGGACGGCCCGGGTCGGACCGACGTCACGGTCGAGCGCGTTCCGGCCGTTGAGCTCGCCTCGGGGCTCGGCCGGTACGTCCCGGAGGGGGGCCGGGATCCCTCGATCGCCGCGAACAGCGTGATGCTCGGGGCGGCCCTCGGGCTCGCCCGCGAGGGCCCGGCCCGGACCCGGGCGACCGTCGAGGAGGTGTTCCGCCACTACCTCACGGACCGGAAGGCAGCGTACCTCCCGCTCAACCTCAACGCCGTCGATGCGGGGTTTGCCTTCGTCGTCCGGTCGCTCCTTCCCGCGTAGCGGGCCCGACCTTCCGCACGGACGGCCACGGTCACGGGGGCCGACGCTGTCCTTTGCGCGGGGCGCCCCACGACTACGCGTCCGCGAACGGATCCGGCGTCGCTCGTCGCTTGCCCCGATCGGTGGGGCCGGGACGAAGGCCGCCGCGGCCGGGGCTCAGGGCGACACCCGCGATGGCCGCCACGACGTCCCGCCGGCTCACGATCCCGACCAGAACCCCCGCGTCGTCGACGACCGGGAGGCGGTGGACCCCTTCGCGCTCCATCAGCTCGGCGAGCTCGCGGACCGGAGCGCTCGGCCGGACCGTGACCACCCTCGGGGCCATCAGGTCGGCGACGTGGCCCCGCTCGAGGCGGCGCCGGCAGAGCTCGAACAACGTCGGGCCCCGCGCCGTCGAAGAG
>JASHQF010000047.1 GCA_030037695.1 Thermoplasmata archaeon | reverse complement strand
CGACGACCGCGGCGACGACCACGACGCCCACGGCGACCCAGATCCTTCCCCCCGCCTTGCGACGCACCACGAACGGGGCCGGGGCGGCGGGCGACGTCGCGGACGGGGCCGGCGGGGACGAGGGGGAAGCAGGGGCGGGCGTGCCGCTCATCGGCGACCTCCGGACGGCTCGGACGGGGCGAACCCGATCGGTCGATCGAGGGCGGGGCCCGCGGTGGGCGTCGCGGGGGGGTCGGCGATCGGTCGCTCCGTTCGGGGGTCCGCCTCGCCTCGGGCGTCCGAGGTCGTGCGGGGGTCGCTCGCCCGCTGCATCGAGGCGAGAGGGGCGGCCGGGGGCTATAAGGGCGCGGGATTGGACCCTAAGAAACTTAATTTATAGGGTGCCGCGTGGGGGGGACCGATGCGTCGCGCCCCCCCGATCTCCCTGACCCGGGAGGAGCGTCGCGAGCTCCTCCGTCGGGCCGGGGAGCGCGGCGTTCGCCCTCGGTGGGCGATCCGGGCCCGGATCGTCCTGCGCGCGGCGGAACGTGCGGAGAATCAGACCATCGCGCGCGAACTCCGGATCAGTCCGGCATCGGTCGGGCTCTGGCGTCGTCGCTTCGTGGCCCGCCGGATCCCCGGGCTCCTCGAGGATGCGCCTCGTTCCGGGCGGCCCCCCACGATCCCCACGTCGACGATCCGTGCGATCGTCCGTGCCTCCCGTCGCCCGTCGGGGGCCGGAGCCGGGCGCTGGTCCTCGCGTCACATCGCCCGCGCGACCGGCGTCAGCAAGACGACCGTGCAGCGGGTCTGGAAGGCGCACGGGATCCGGGCCCGAGCGCCCGAAGCCTCCCCCTCGCCGGACCGGGCGCTGTCGTTCGTGGAGAAGATCACCGACGTCGTCGGGCTCTACCTGGCCCCACCCGACCGCGCGATGGCGTTCGCCGTCGACCCGCGATCCCGCGGAGGTGCTCGGTGGGCCCCTTCCGTCGGAGGGAGGGCCCCCCGGGCCCCGCATCGGGACCGGGCGGCGGAGTTCCGTCGGTTCCTCCAGGCGATCGACCGGGAGACCTCCCCCGGCCTCGAGCTCCACCTCCTGATCAGCAACCTGTACGCCCCAGCCACGCCCGAGGTCGGTCGCTGGCTCGTACGCCATCCTCGGGTCCACCTCCACTTCGTTCCCGCGGCTCCTTCCGGCTCGGACCTGATCGCGAGCCTCCTCGGAGGCTTCTCGCGAAAGAGGATCGGCGCCTCGACGCTGCCGAGCGTGGCCCGGCTCCTCCACGCCGTGCGCGCCCATGCGGCGTTCCCGGCCGACCCCTCGGACCCTCTCGTCTGGATCGCCTCCAAGGCGGAGATCCGGGATCGGCTCGGCCGTCCCGGAGAACGTTGGGAACTTGTGGACCGAGCGCTCGGGGGCCTGCCGCGCCCCGAGGCCGGTCGCGGGCGGGCAGGATCGAGCCCGGGCGCCCGCCAAGCCTAAGCTCCGGCGACCCCCGTCCGCGCGTCATGGGGCCGGCGACCGGCGCGAACCCCCTGGTCGTCCTCGGCGCGGGGTACGCGGGACTCACGGTCGCCCGCGAGGTGGCCCGGCTCGGCGGGCGCGAGCTGCCGGTCGTCCTGGTCGACCGGCATCCGGTGCACGTCCTGCGGACCGAGCTCTACGAGGTCGGCCGACTCGCCGCGCCGGGAGCGGACCTTGGGCGGTGGACCGTCCCCCTCGCGGAGGTCTTCGGCGACGCCGCGGTCACCGTGCGGGAGGCGACGGTCGAAGGGATCGACCTCGCCGCGCGGGAGGTCCGCACCTCCACGGGGACCGTGCCGTTCCGGTTCCTGGCGATCGCGCTGGGGAGCGTCGCGGCGTACTACGGCGTCCCCGGTGCCCCCGAGTTCACGCACCAGGTCTACCGCCTGTCCGGGGCGGTGCGGCTCGCCCGAGCGATCCGGGAGATCGAGGCGGCCTCCCCCGCGCTTCCGGGCGAGCGCGCCCCGCGCCTGGTCGTGGTCGGGGGCGGCTCGACGGGGACGGAACTCGCCGCCGAGATCGCGACGACCGATTGGGCCCGCCTCACGGGGGTCGCCGCCCGGACCCCGGAGGTGGTGCTCGTCGTCGGCTCGCTGCCGTTCCTCGCCGGCTTCCCGCCGTCCCTCGTCGAGCACGCCCGGGACCTCCTGCGCAAGGCGGGCGTGGCGGTCATCTCGGGGACCAACGTGGTGCGGGTCGAGGACCGGCGCGTGCACCTCGAGGACGGGACCGTGCTGGCGTGTGACGTCGTCGTGTGGTGCGCGGGTCTCGAGGCCCCCCCGGTCGTCGCGGGCCTCCCCGTGCCCCGCTCGCGCGCGGGACGTCTCCGGGTCGAGCCGACGCTCGAGCTACCGGGCCAGCCGGGGGTGTTCGCCCTCGGCGACAGCGCCGAGGTCCGTGATCCGACCTCGGGCTTGCTCGCCCCCGCGACCGCCCAGGCGGCCTTGGCGGAGGCCCGGGTCGTCGCGGGGAACGTGATCGCCCGTGCGCGCGACGGTCCTCTGCGTACGTTCACGTACCGCGAGAAGGGGGTGGCGGTGGCGCTCGGGCTCGGCCAAGGGGCCGCGAGCGTGCGTCACCTTACGATCTGGGGTCGCCCCGCCGCCCTGCTGAAGCGGGCGGTCGAGCGCGAATACGCGAGGGCGACCGCGCGGGGCGAGGCGCCGAGCGTCCTGTGAGGCGGCCGGGAGCGGAGCTCGCGCCCCTGGCTCGGGGGCCGGCATGAAGGCGCTCGTCCTCATCGGCGGCCTGGGGACCCGGCTGCGACCGATCACCTACAGCGTCCCGAAGCAACTGATCCCGATCGCGGGCCAGCCGATGCTCTACCACGTGCTCGACCTCCTCCCGTCGGACGTGGAGGAGGTCGTGCTGGCGTCGGGGTACAAGGCCGAGGCGATCGACCGGTACGTACGCGACCACCCGCCGCGCTGGCCGGTCCGCACGGTCCGGGAGGTCGAGCCGCTGGGCACGGGCGGCGGGATGCGGAACGCGGCGGACGGGATGAGCGACCCGTTCTTCCTGCTCAACTCGGACGTCATCGCGCGGGCGGACCTCGCGGCGATGGCCCGGCGGCGCGCGGAACGGGACGCGATCGGCGTCATGGCGCTCGCCTCCGTCGACGACACGCGGCCGTTCGGCGTCGCCGCGCTCGACGCCGAGGACCGGATCACGGCGTTCGTCGAGAAGCCGGAGCCGAAGGACGCTCCGTCCCACTGGATCAACGCCGGACTGGCGGTCTGGCGGCGCTCGGTCCTGGACCGGATCCCCTCCGGCCGACCGTCGAGCTTCGAGCGGGAGGTCGTACCGCACCTCCTCGATCGGCGGGTCTTCGGGTTCCGTCTCGCCGCGTACTGGGACGACGCCGGAACGCCCGAGCGGCTCCTGCATGCCCAGCGGTTGCTGTTCGACGACGGCCGGGGTGGCCCCGGCACGGTCCCGCCGGGGGCGACCGGTACCGGCCCGGTGGCGGTGCTCGAAGGGGCGAACGTCGACGGGGCGGTGTTCGGCAGCTACGTGACGGTCGGTCGGCGGAGCCGGATCGGCGCCGGGGCGCGGATCGAGAACTCGGTGATCATGGACGATGCCGAGATCGGCGAAGGCGCGATCGTCACCGGCAGCCTCGTCGGGCCCTCGGTCCGGGTCCTTGCGGGCTCCCGTGTCGAGAACGCGACCCTCGGCGCCGGTCCCTCGTGAACGACCGGGACGCTCGCGTCCGGTGGGGTCCGGCCGGCGAGCGGCGGTCGCGGTGCGGTCGCTCGGCGGGCCGCTAGTCGAACGCGTCGCCCGTGACCAACACCTTCTCGGACTCCTCCGGTCGGCCGGCCAGGGCGAACGCATCCGCGAGCCGGCCGAGGGGGAGCCGGTGCGTGACGATGCCGTCGAGGTCGAGGCGGCGGTCGACGAGCAGGCGGTGCACCTCCCGGACGTCCGGTTCGGTGGTGGCGTACGTGGGGATGACCTGGACCCCGCGCAGGTACAGCTGCTGCAGGTCGTAGTCGAGGCGACTCCCGGGAGCGGGCAGGCCCATCAGGTTGAGGCTGCCGCCGCGCCGCACCATCTCGGCGCCGGACCGGATCGCCGCGGGGTCGCCCGTCGCAACCACCGCGACGTCGACCCCGCGGCCCTGCGTGGCGCGGTCGACCTCCTTGGGCAGACCGCCGTCCCGGACGTCGCACGCCACGTCGACGCTCGTGGGGGTAGCGATCGCGCGGCGGTGCGCCGAGAGGTCGGCGCCCCCGATCCAGGAGGCCCCGAGCGCCCGGGCGACCCGGGCGTACAGGAGGCCGATCGGTCCGAGCCCGAGCACGGCGTACGAGGCCTGCGGCGGGGGGCGGACCCGACGGAGCGCGGTCAGGGCACAGCCCGCGGGCTCGAGGAGGGCCCCCGTCGACCAGTCCACGGCGGGGTCGAGGGGCAGGATCGCCCCGCGCGACACGTTCAGCGCCGGGACCCGGAACACCTCGGCGAACCCTCCGGGAGCGAGGTTGCTGCGGCTGTACTCCGGGCAGAAGGTGAGGTCGCCGCGCGCGCAGACCGGGCAGGCGAGGCACGGGACGTGGTGGTGCGCGAAGACCCGGTCCCCGCGCGCGAGGCCCGCCACGCCCGGGCCGACCTCCTCGACCCGGCCGACCGGCTCGTGCCCGAGGATCCCGGCCGTGCGGTAGTTCCCCCGGAGCTTCTCGAGGTCGGTCCCGCAGATGCCGCAGGCGGCGAGGCGGACGGTCACCTCCCCGTCGCCGGGGGTCGGGGTCTCGGTGTCGATCAGTTCGACCGAGCCGGACGTGCCGATCCGGCCGAACTTCATGCGGCCGCGCGCGCGGCCCGGATCGCGCCGTCGAGGATCTCGATCGCCTCGTCGATCTCCTCCGGTCGCACCACGAGCGGGGGGATGTACCGGATCGACGACTTCCCGCAGGAGAGCAGGACGAGACCGCGCTGGAGCGCCTCGGCGAGGACCCGGTCCCGGAACGCGGGAGCCGGGGTCTTCGACGCGCGGTCCCGGACGAACTCGGTCGCGGTCATGAGGCCCACGCCGCGGACGTCCCCGATCTCCTCGTGCCGGGCCTGCAGCTCGCGGAGCCGGGTGAGGAGGAGCTCCCCCTGCACCCGGGCGTTGTCGAGCAGCCGCTCCTTCTCGATCACGTCGAGCGTGGCGAGGGAGGCGGCGACCGCGGCGACGTTGCCCCCGAACGTGTTCGAATGCGAGCCCGGATGCGGGAAGTCGAGCTCGGCGGGGAACGTCACGGCGCCGAGGGGGAAGCCGCCCCCGAGCGCCTTCGCCGCGGTGACGACCTCGGGCACCACCCCGTGGTGCTCGATCCCCCACCAGCGCCCGGTCCGGCCGACCCCGGCCTGGACCTCGTCGTCCAGGAGCGGGATCCGATGCTCGTCGAGGATCCCCTTGAGGGTCGCCATCCAGCGCGCCGGAGGGACGACGTAGCCCCCTTCCCCCAGCACCGGCTCCGCGATGAACCCGGCGACGTCGTCGGGGGGGATCGAGGTCGCGAAGTAGAGCTCCTTTAGGATCTTGGCGCAGTACAGGTCGCAGCTCGGGTACTCGAGCTTGTAGGGGCACCGGTAGCAGTACGGCGCCGGGATGTGATGGCCCCCGCCGACGAACGGGGCGTACCGGGCCCGCTGCACCGGCTTCGAGGAGGTCAGGGACAGGGCCCCCATCGTACGGCCGTGGAAGCCGCCGAGGAGGCCGACGACGATTGGCCGCTGGCGATGCCAGCGCACGATCTTCAGCGCCGCCTCGACGCTCTCCGTGCCGCTGTTGGTGAAGAAGACCTTCTTCTCGAACGCCCCGGGGGTGATCTTCGTCAGGCGCTCGGCGAGCTCGGTCTGGTTCTCGTAGTAGAAGTCCGTCCCGGCGAAATGCGTCAGGCGACCGACCTGCTCGCGGACCGCCCGCACCACCTCAGGGTGGGAGTGACCGACGGCGAGGACCCCCACCCCGGACGCGAAGTCGAGGAGGCGGTTGCCGTCGACGTCGGTCACCCAGACCCCCTCGCCGGACTCCGCCACGACCGGGGAGGTCTTCGTGCTCGTCATCAGGAACTTCGTGTCCCGCGCGACGACCCGTCGGCCGTTCGGGCCCGGGATCGGCGTCCGGAGCCGGACCCCCCGCGCGGTGCGCTCTCGGTCGGACGGTGCGGCGACCGGCGGGGGGGTGCTCTGGCTCATGGTCCTCGCCCGGAGCGAGGGGCGAGAAGGAGTTTAGGCTTCCCGCCGACCGACCGAGCTCCGGCGGCCGGTCGAGCGACTGCTTTTTCTGCCGACAGCCCGGCCCGGACCCCGGCATGGAGGACCGAGCCCGTCGGCCCGCGCCGATCACCACCGAGGCGTTCCGGGAGGTCGTGCCGGCCCGCGCGGTGCTTACGGAGCTGGCCCGCGGGTTCCTCCTCGAGCGGGACCACGACCCGACGCAGGCGATCCGGTTCGCGGCGACGTTCCTTCAGGAGCACACCGGCACCGAGCAGCGCCCGTCCGCCCCGGTGCCCCCGCCGCTCACGCCCGCGCATCGGGACCTGGGGCGGATCCCGCACGGCCCGGTCGAGCGCCCGTCATCCAACCCCCGCGGCTAGATCGGCCGGGCCGTCCCCTGCCGTTGCGCACCGCGAGGTAGGCGTCGAGATCGACGGGGAACGACCGCCGGGTGAGGCAGATCCTGGCCCCCCGGGCGTCGCCGAAGAAGCCGCCCGGACAGATGAGCACCGAGGCGGCAAGGCATCGGCCCGCGAGCGTCTCCGACGGCTCGCGGATCGCCCGATCGAAGTAGACCG
>JASHQF010000005.1 GCA_030037695.1 Thermoplasmata archaeon | reverse complement strand
CGGCAACTCGACGGCCGGCTCGTTCTTCCTGGTCCTCGTCGTCGCGCCGTTCATCGAGGAGGCCCTGAAGGCGTCGGGCGTGGCGGGGAGCCGGGGCGCGATCCGCCAGCTCGCCGACGGGCCCGTCGTCGGGGCGTCCGCGGGCCTTGGCTTCGGGTTCTTCGAGACGTTCCTCTACGGCCTCGGTGCGTTCCTGGTCGGGGGTCTGGCCGCGGGCCTCGCGCTGATCCTCCTGCGCAGCGTCTCGAGCGTCGTCCTGCACGGCAGCTCGACCGGGATGTTCGGCTACGGCTACGCCCGCTCGAAGTTCGGCGTCGCCGGGCCGGGGAGCGGCGCGTACTACCTGCTCGCCGTGCTGATGCACGCCTCGTTCAACGCCCTCGCCTCGCTCACCGTGATCCTGGCGCTCGTCGGCGTCACGGGCGTCGCGATCGACCTCGCCGGCGTACTCGCCCTCGCCGCGGCGATCGCGTTCGCCTTCGGCGCGATCGAGCACGTGCGCACGGTGGTGGAGTCGGCGAGCTACCCGCCGCTCGTCCGGGCCCCCGGCCAGGGGGGCGCCGCGCGACCCCGCCCGCCGGGCCCGAAGTGATCCGGCTCTAGGTCGGGGGCTTCGCGTCCGCGCCCGACCTGCGACGCCAGTCGGCCTCGCCGATCGAACGGTAGACCGCCGCGGCGTCGTCGGTCGGCGGCGCGGCACCCTGTTCACCGGCATCGCGGATCTTCGACTTCTTGAGCAGCCAGTAGTGGATCCGCCAGGTCTTCCCCCGCGAGACCGTGGCATCCTCCTCCTCGCTCGTGAGGAGCCCCTCCTCCTCGAGCAGGTAGAACCGGTCCCGATCCTCGCTCGAGAGCTTGTTGTCGAGGACCGTGTCGTCCGCGCCGAAGTAGCCGAGCACCATCCGGGCCGTGGGACGGGCATCCCCGGGGGGCATCTTGCCCCGGGTCACGAGGGTCTTCTCGATCGCCCGGGTGAGCTCGGCCTCGGTGATCGACGGCATCCCGGCAGCGTCCCCGAGAGGGCAGGGTGGTAAAACGTTCTCGCGGGCCCGCCCCGCCGACGAGGTTTTGGGCCGGGCCGGGTCGGCGCTCCGTGGCCGACCCCGTGACGTTCGAGGTCACCGAGCCGATCGCGGCGATCGCCGCCAAGGCCCGGGGACGAGGGCTCTGCCCGGAGTGTACCGGTCGTCTGGTCGGGCGCTGGGGCCACGGGCTCACCAACCCGGAGCGGGCCGCTCGACTCCCGCGGGCGGACCCGGTCGCCCCGGGACCCCGGGCGGTCCCGTGTCCGGTCTGCGGCGACGCGTTCGACCGCCTCGACGTCTGGGCCGAGCGGGCCGTCCGCGCGGCCGAGGGGGTCGAGTGGCACCGGTTCACCTGCGGGTCGCGCTGGGACCCGGAGCGTCTCGCCGCGGAGGAGGCCCTCTGGGTCGAGGTCGGGACGGCGTGGGGCGAGAGCGCTCGGACCGCGTTCAACCGGGAGCTCGGCAAGACGATCGAGCGACGCACGGGCGCGGCGGGCGGCCCGGAACGGCCCGACGTGGTGTTCCTTGCCGACCTACCGGTCGGGCGGATGGAGGCGACCCCGATGCCGCTGTTCCTGGCCGGTCGCTACCGCAAGTTCGATCGGACGTTGCCGCAGACCCGCTGGCCGTGTCGCCGGTGCCACGGACGAGGATGCGACCGGTGCGGGGGGTCGGGGCGGACGTACCCGACGAGCGTGGAGGAGCTCGTCGCGGCACCGTTCGTCGCCGCCTCGGGGGCGGAGGGGACCCGGTTCCACGGGATGGGCCGCGAGGATATCGACGCCCGGATGCTGGGACGCGGGCGGCCGTTCGTGCTCGAGCTCCTCCGACCTCGCCGTCGCACGCTCGATCTCGCGGCCCTCGTCGGCGAGCTGGGCCGGGAGGCGACCGGCCGCGTCGAGGTCGACGGCCTCCGCGCGGCGGAGGCCGACGACGTCGTCCGGGTGAAGGAGGCGGCCCCCGAGAAGACCTACCGGGTCGACGTGAGCGGCGCCGCTCCCGTCGGAAAGGTTAAGGAGGCGGTCGAACTCGCCGCCAACCGCACGATCGCTCAGCGGACGCCGCGGCGCGTCGCGCATCGCCGGTCCGACCGGGTCCGCCTGCGTCGGATCGTCGCGGCGCGCGTGATCGGCGACGCCGACGGTCGGTTCACGATCGAGGTCCGGACCGAGGCGGGGACGTACGTCAAGGAGTGGGTGGAGGGAGATGACGGCCGCACCGAACCGAGCCTCGCCTCGCTCGTCGGCTGCCCGCTCCGGGTCGAGGCGCTCGACGTCCTAGAGGTCCACGACGAGGGTACGTAGATGGTCAAGAGCTCGAAGGGGTTCCGCTCCCGCTCGCGCGGCACGTTCACCAAGGAGGTCCGCGAGCGCGGGCTCCCGCCGGTGACGCGCTACCTGCGCACGTTCGAGGTCGGCGAGAAGGTCCTGGTCCGGATCGAGCCGTCGAGCCCGCACGGCCAGCCGCATCCGCGCTACCAGGGCCGGATCGGGACGATCCTCGGCCGCCAGGGGCGCGCCTACCGCCTCGAGTTCCTGGACGGGGGCAAGCGCAAGGAGCTCGTCGCCCACCCGATCCACCTCGCTCCCGCCGGGCGGTCGCACGATGGCTGAGCCGGTCCCGCTCGCGCAGGTCAAGGAGCTCCTCGCGGGCGAAGCGGCGCGCCGGACCCTCCCCCGGGAGGCGGCGCTCGCCCTCCAGCACGCGGAGCTGTTCGCCCGGCTCGCCCCCGAGGCGACGGCGAAACTGATCGGGGAGCTCACCGGCCTCCCGTTCCTCGACCCGGCGCTCGCGGTGAAGATCGCCGACGTCCTCCCGCAGTACCCGGAGGAGATCCGCCTCCTGTTCTCGAAGGAGCGGATCCCGGTCGACGAGGCCCAGATCGCCCAGGTCCTCGAGATCGTGGCGCACCACCGATGAATCGGGGCTCCGATGGTGAACTTCGCCTACGTGCTCGACTATCTGCCCCACGGCCGTCAGACCGACCGGGGGTTCCATCGGGAACCCCTCGCGCTCGCGGTCGGTGAGGACGAGCTCAAGCTCCTCGAGATCGTCCTGCGTCCGGGGACGCCCGTCACGCCGGGGGAGCGGATCCCGCTCGTGCCGCAGGAGGGGGTCGCGCCTCCGATCGACCACGTCCGTCGGCGGATCGCCTACGAGGAGCTGACCGTCGCCGGGCGGGCGCTCCTGGAAGACGCCCTCGCGAAGATCGTTCTCGCGAACCCGGCGCGGTACCTCCGGTTCGTCAACGAGTCGCCGGCCGTCTCCCGCCGGTTCCACCTCCTCGAGCTGCTCCCCGGGATCGGCAAGAAGACGATGCAGCAGATCGTCGACGAGCGGCGACGGGCCCCGTTCGCGAGCTTCGCGGACCTCGAGGCCCGGCTCCACCTGAAGAGCCCGGAGCGCCTGGTCGCGGCCCGGATCGAGCAGGAGCTGCGCGGTGGCGACGACAAGTACCGCCTCTTCGTCCCGGAGTAGCCGCGCACCGCCGCTCCCGGCCGTCCCGGAACGGCCGAGGGACGTCGCCGCAGCCCTCGAGGCGCTCGGCCTGCGGCCGTCCCGCCGCCGGGGTCAATCGTTCCTCGTCGACCCGACCGTCGCCGACAGCGTGGCGGCGCTCGCGACCCCGACCGGGGATCGGCCGGTCGTGGAGATCGGCGGCGGGCTCGGGGCGGTCACGCTCGCCCTCCTGCGACGCGGGATCGACCGCCCGACGGTCGTCGAGAACGACCCGCGCCTCGCCGCCCACCTCGCCGCCACGTTCGGGGCCCGGATCCGGCTCGTCGTCGGGGACGCGCTCGAGGTCGACCTGCCCGCCGACCCGATCGTGGTCGGAAGCCTTCCGTACGCGACCGCCACGCCGATCCTCCTCCGGCTCTTCGAGCGCCGGACCCCGAGGATCGTGGCGATCGTCCAGGCGGAGGTCGCGGACCGGCTCGTCGCGGCCGAGGGGTCCCGCGCGTACGGCCGCCTCTCCCTTCTCGCCGCGCTGTACGGCGCGGCGGAAGGGTACCGGGAGCTCGCGCCGACCACGTTCTTCCCGGCTCCCGAGGTGCGCAGCCGGATCGTCGTGCACACCGCCCGGGAGGGCCCGCTACCGGTCCGGGACGTCGCCCGGCTCGACACGGTCGTCCGTACTCTGTTCTCCGGGCGTCGCAAGCAGCTCGGGAACCTCCTGCCCCGGCTCGTCGCGGGGCGGGAGGCGCAGACCGCTCTCGCGCAACGAGCCGGATGGCCCCCGGAGTGGCCGAAGCTCCGGCCCGAGGCGCTCCCCCCGGACGCCTTCTTTCGCTTCGCGGACCTCTGGACCCCGGGCACGGCGGTTGGCCCGAGCGCGTCCCTCCGCCCTCCGGGGACGACCGACGGCCGATGACCGGAAGGGCCCCCCCGAAGGACAAGGGCGTCGATCGGCTCCTTGCCGATCTCGACCCCGGGCTCGGAGCGATCGCCCGCAGGCTCCGGGCGACGATCCGGTCGACCGCCCCCGCCCTCGTCGAGCGGGTCAAGTGGGGCTCGCCCGTCTGGGAAGGTCGCACCCACGTCCTCTGCCTCATGCTGTACGACGACCACGTCAATCTCGGACTGTTCCGGGGGGCGCAACTCGCGCCGCGCCACCCCGAGATCGAGGGGACCGGCCGTTCGCTTCGCCACGTGAAGGTCCGCTCGATGGAGGAGGCGGCCCGCCCGGTCCTCCGGACCCTGATCCGGGAGGCGGTACGGGAGGATCTGCGAGCCGACGGCGAGCCCCGGCCCCGCCGCCGCACGACCGGGCCGTGCTAGGGTGACCCACGGGTTCAAGAGGAGCGGCGTACTACCGGTGGCGATGACGCCCGTGCGCTGGGCCGACCGCCACGGTACCGCCCGTGCCGGCTCGCGCCGCGCGACTCTCGGTCCTGCCCTCGTGCCGACCGGCCGGGGACGGGACAATCGGGCGTAGAAGGTCGGTGCCCGGGAGCGGCCCTGCCAGGGCCGCCCGAAGCGACCTTGCGGGAAGGAAACGATGAGCGGAGCGGACGCCACGAACGCGCGCGAGACGGCGACGGCACGAGGGGCACGGCTGCGGCTGGTGAGCGATCTCCTCGCGGAGACGACCCGGTTCTTCCACGAGGAGGGGTTCGTCCAGCTCCTGCCGGTGATGCTCGGGCGGAGCACCGACCCGCTCGGCCCCGACCCGGGTTCGTCGATCCTGAGGACGACCGAGCTCGACTACCTCGGCCAGCGGTTCTACCTGATGAACTCGATGATCCTGCACAAGCAGATCGCGGCCCGCGACGTGGGGAGGATCTGGATCCTCTCCCCCAACGTCCGCCTGGAGCGGGCGGAGCGCGGGAGCTCCGGCCGCCATCTGTTCGAGTTCACCCAGGCGGATTTCGAGATCCCCGGCGCGAAGGCGGCCGAGGTGCGGGCCCTCGTCGAACGGTTCTACCTGGGCGTGGACCGGACGGTGCGCACGCACCCCGCGTTCGCGGCCCTCGGCGTCGAACCGCCGCGGTTCCGCCCGCCGTGGCCGGTGGTCACGACGCACGAGCTCGCCGACCGGTTCGGGACCGCCTGGGAGGAGCCGGCGTCGAAGGCATACGAGCAGCCGTTCTGGGCGATCTGCCACCGGCGGGAGTTCTACGATCGGGAGGACCCCTCGGAGCCGGGTCACTTCCTCAACTACGACCTGATCTATCCGGAGGGGTACGGCGAGGCGCTCTCCGGCGCCGAGCGCGAATGGGACGCGGAACGGATCCGAGCCCGGATCCAGCGCGACGGGATCGCCCCCGAGGCGTTCCGGGCGTACCTGGAGTCCGCGCACGACCTGGTGCCGTCGGCCGGCGCCGGCTTCGGGATCGAGCGGCTCGCGCGGTTCGTCTCTCGGGCGTCGCACGTGGGGGATGTCCAGCTGTTCCGCCGGGTACCGGGGGAGCCGATCCCGTTGTGAGGTCGTGAACGGCGGGGACCGCGCCGCTCAGCCCCGTCGCAGCAACGCGTCGAGCTCGGGACGGTTCAGCTCCTCGCGCACGTAGGCGATCCGCTCGCGGATCGTCGCCTCGGTGCCGAACCGCCGGGCGATCGCCTCGACCCCCAGGAGCCGGTCGGCCGCGACGCCGTCGACGACGTTCGTCACGATCTTCTCGGCGTAGGCGCGCCATCGCTTGGTGAGGAGCCGCGTGTACCAGACCGCCTCGGGCGAGACGTAGACGATCCCGTCGACCTCGGTCGATTGCTCCCCGAGCAAGAAGTCGAAGAACTCCGCGCCCGTCCGCGTCCCGGAGAAGACCCCCGCGTCGATGACGTCGAGGGGCACGCCCCGCAGGTCCCGAAGGCCGAACCGGGTCACGGGCCCGGCCTCGAACGCCGTCGTGAGCTCTGGATCGCCCTTCAGTCGGTCGACCGCCTCCCGGTATGCGACGGTCGTGACCATCACGTCGACGTCCTGCGTCGAGGTCGCGGCACTGCGTGCCACCGCCTGCCCGCCGACCACGGCGAAACGGATCCCGTGCCGCCGAAGGATCCGGTCCGCGGCGGCGACCGCGGGTTCGGTCACGGGCCTTCCCCGCGCGGATTGTTCTTCTCGATCCAACGGAGCTCGCCCCGAGGGAGCGCGTCGCCGACCCGCGGCAGGGCGGGGCAGAACTCCTGGAGCCGCACCTTCGTCGCGGGTCGCTCGAGCCCCTCGTTGCGCACCCGACGGTACAGTTCGTGCGGGTCGAGCCGCCCCCGGTTGCGCACGGCCACGACGCGGGCGGCCAGTGGGTCGAACCGAAGGAGGAACGTGACGAGCTCGACCGGTCCCGGCTCCTGGAGCGCCCCCGCGTCCCGGATCGGGAGGGTGCGGTACTCCGAGGCGACGACCGGCGCGAGTTGCTCCGGGACGACCAGCCACGGGCGGAAGCTCACCGGGTAGCCGGCCTCGCTCACCCATTCCGGCGTGAGGAGCAGCGCGGGGACACCGTGGCGCCGCAGCCGTGCGACATCTTCGGCGGTCCGGATCCTCGGACGGTACTCCGCCCGCGGACGGCCCCGGCGCCTACGTGCCGGCGTGAGCATCTCCCGGGGCAGGGGCCGCTCCCCGGGTTCCCGCACGAGGCGTAGTTCCGAACGCATTCGTCGACGGATTCTTCCTGTAAGTATTTATATTATTTTACAAAACCGACCGAGGGAGCGGAGGTTGGGGGGACGTGGCCGCGCAGGGCAGCGATCCCACGCTCCTCGACAGAACGACGCCCATGCAATCAAATATTAATATTAACTAAGCGGAATACCGTCCGCACGGCCGGGACGCGGGGACGGCGCACCCGTCGGAACTTCCCCAACGCTGACCTGCGGGGGAGGGCCGCCGGCTGCAAGGTCCGAGTGCCGGCGGCCGTGGTCCCCGGCTCGACGCGGGATCGGCGATCGTCCGGGTTCCAGGCACGGTGACGGGTCCGGGTTGCCCTGAACCCTTCGGACAATCCGTGAAGAA
>JASHQF010000046.1 GCA_030037695.1 Thermoplasmata archaeon | reverse complement strand
CGTTGAGCCGCCCGTACTGGATTGGGTCTCGTGGGAGGAGGCCGTTCGCGGCGCGCCCTCGTCATCGGTCCGGCCGTAAAACACGCCGCACGGGTACCGCCGAATCGCAGATCCAGGCGTTGTACCCCCTCGCCTGACGGCAATGCTCGGTTCGACCAGTTCCGAGGAGCTCGTGAGGTGATCCTTGTCCGGCATTCAGCTGCGGGCTTTCGCAGTGAGGCGGGCCTCGTCCTGTGCCTCGATCTGACCGAGAATCCGTCGGATCATGACTCCCTGTGGCAAGAAGAACGGCAGGACGCTAATGAACAGCTCTCCCCGGGTGACGATCCGCGTCCCGCCTGGAACGTCTGAGAAATTGCTCTCCACGAAAGTGCCCACTTGCCACGGACCCTCCCCGTCGATCACTTCCCATCGGTAGAAATCCGGTGGTCGCAGCGTAAGCTTCCAACGGGATGGCATCCGCCGACCCCGGACGTCGATGATCCGATGGACGACGTATTCCGGAGGCGACCGTGACTCCGTCTTCTGTTCGAGGACCTCGGGATGGATAGAATGGATGACCGCATCATCGAGGTGGGATGTGATCAGCGCCCACACTTCCGATCGAGGCGCACCGATGATTCCGTCGTCGTGGTACTCCTTCATTTGAGCCCGATCTCGTCAATCGGCTGCGTTCATAATGGATCGGGGGCCCGGCTGGTGCCCCTGGCTCCGGCGCACCGTACAAGGTCCGATACCCCAGAATAGAACCTGTTTCCGGCCCCAGGTTGCCCCAGGACCCAAGGCGGTGGAGTTCGGATCCCCGAGGGTAGGACGGGCCAACGTCCATCGTCCAACCGCTCCAGAATCTATTTGTAAGACGTGACGTCATACAGTTGACGGTGCCCGACTTAGTGGTACGACGCACGGGGAATTCGCTAGCGCTCGTCATCCCGAGCACCCTCGCCAAGGAGTTGCGGCTGCGAGTGGGCGACCATGTACTCGCCTCGCTAGAGCGCACTCCTAAACTCGACGAGTTCGACGGAATCCTTCAGGGCAAGGCGACCGCGACCGAGCTCTCTAGGCTCGCGGACGAAGGAGAGGATGTTGGCTGAGTACTTTGCCGACTCCTACGCCTTCTTCGCCCGCGCCGCCGGGAGCGCTCGATATGCCGAAATCTTTCGGAGTTCGGACGTAGTAACCTCTGCCCTGAACGTTCTGGAAGTCTACTCGGTCATGCTCTCCCGTGTCGCTGCCGCGGAGGCCCGCCGCCATGCGGAGGCTTGCCTACAGTTCGTGGTACCCATACCCGATCAGAATTCGTTAGTGGCAGCTGAATTTCAACGACAAATGAGGTCACAGGGGCGTGACTGTTCGACCGTAGACGCTTGGGGTTACGCGGCGGCCCAAGCCCTTGCCCGCAAGTTCTTGACCGGTGACGGTCACTTCAAGGGAGTAGACGGGGTTGCCTTCGTCCGGTGAGGTGCCATCCGAAACTCGCACCCGCAACCCTGAGCGATCGGACCTACCGGGGGAGATTAGCCCGCGGCGCGGCGAGGGGCGATCCCGGCCCCTCGGCGCGCCTTCTCTCGATCTACGAGAAGCTGATGGTGATCGTTTGCGCAGGCGATGGCGCGGTGAGCACCGAGAACGATCCCGGGGACGGGCTCGGGGTCTGCGCATCCGTCGCCGTGATGGTGTAGTTGTACGTTCCGACGGGCAACTTGAACTTGATCAGGCCGCCGGCAGTGGAGGTGCCGCTGAGCGGGAACGTGATCGCCGGGCTCGTACCGCTGGTGAGCGTGACCGTCCAGCTCTGATGGGAGGTCAAGCCCGTCTCGTGGAACACGATCGACTTGACGAGCAGCGTGAACTTTACGATCTTCCCGAGGTAGTGCTCGGGGATCCCCACGGTTCCAAAAGACGGCGCGGCCTTGTACTCCGAACCGGGCGTCAGGATGTAGTAGTGATACGTCGCACCGTGCGGAACGAGGAACGTGATCGACGTGCCGTTCGTGTGAGCGCTCTGGGACGGGGGTCCCCCGTGCGATAGCGACGGGGTGAGGGCGACACTCCAAACGGCCCCCGAGTACGCGCGGAATTGCGGCAGCGCGCTTTCGTTGAAATAGAGGATCTCTAGAGGTCCAAAGGTCACCACCAGGTTGAGCGGAACTGTGGCCACCGAGGCGGTGGTTTGGGTCGCGTTGGCCGACGCCGGCCCGGTGACCTTCGCAACCCCGTAGCCGGACGGCGCGGTGATCGCAAACGTCAGGGGGCCCTGGGGCTCCAGGAACACCAGGCCCCCGTGGGAACGGACGGTCGTCGTGTTCGTCTTAGCTACCGGAGGCGACCCCGCGGTCACTGTCCAGTTGGTTCCCGGAGAGAGACCGCTGGCTACGAACGTCACGGGATAGGCTCGCGTGAAGTTGACGTACTGCGTGACGCCCGACGAGGAGACGTTCTCCGTCCCCGACACCGGGTCGGAACTGTACCCCGCCACGGAGTCCACGGTGTACGGGTAGGTCCCCGGCGGCCGGCTGAACGTGATCGACGCGGTCTTGGAGTACTCGGTAGAGCCGTTGAGGGTCACGGACCAGTTCGCTCCGGTCGCAAGTCCCGACTCAACGAAGGTGATGGGGTAGCTCTGGAACGACGTGAGCGCGTTGGACGCGTTCTCGACGATCAACTGCCCGTCCGCAAGCACCAGCCCATCCACCCCTGCCGACCCCACGGAGGCGCTCCACACGAGGGCCCCCGTAGTCGCGTTCACGGCCTCCACCAACCCCGTGGTGGTGGCGAAGTAGACGAGGTGGTTCGCCGAGACCACCGGCGACGTTGTGATCCCCGCGCCAGCGCTGAAGTTCCAGACACTCGCTCCCGAGGTCGCGTTCATCGCCCACAGCGTCCCGGCCGAGTCCCCCAGAAAGACATCACCGAAGGCGACGGCGGGCGTCGTCGTGACCGGAAGGGTGTGGTCGTTCCAGGACCACAGCTTCACGCCGGTGGAGTTCACGGCGTACAAGGTCCCCAACGTCGATCCGAAGTAGAAATCTCCGGCGGAATACGCGATCGCGGGAGAGCCCACGGCTCCGTCCGCGGTGAAGTTCCATGCCCCGGCCCCACCTGAAGCCTGGACCCCGGCTACCAGGGGGCTGTTGGAGAATCCTACCACGACCAGGCCCGCACCCACCGCCGGGAGCGTGCTCAGATCGTAGTGGAAGGGGTCCGTCCACTGAATCGCTCCGGACCCATAGCTGAGCGCATAGAGGGCGTTCGAGCCTGAGGCGGTCACGAAGACCTGGGAGTTGGCCTCGCTCAGCAACCAATCCGAGCTGATGCCGAAACCCGTACTCTCCCAGCCACCTCCGGTGGACCATTGCGCGATGTTGCTGCCGTAGACGCTGCAGGTAACGATGCCGCAAGAGTAGACGTAGTGGGCGTATTCGGCGGCGCTCCCGTCGTAAACCGGGTAGTTCGAGACCAGCCGGAGTCCCCCCGTACCCCCCGCATAGAACATCCCAGTATAGTGTCCAGTCGAAAGGGAGAGCGCCATCAGGGTCCCGTTGCTCGGAGTATCCACCACGAGCGTCCCATCGGAGGCCGCCAGCCCGCTCACGCCGGACGCGAGCGTCGCCGTCCAGGACTTCTGGCTCGTGGCAGGTCCGACGTACGGTGAGGAGCCGTCGTGAGCGGCATCCCCCTGATACTGGCTCCACGTCGAGCTCGGACCGGAGGCGAAGGTGTGGACGGCGGCGGAAGGGCCTTCGGAGGGCACCGCGAACCCCGCCGAGGGGGACGAACCTCTCGAAGTCTCGCTCGCAGCCGTTCCCAGGACCGAGGCAGAGCCTGAGGGTTCAGAAAAAGCAGGTGAGGAATGCCCCACGAGGGAACTTCCAGCGACAGCGCCCGACAGAACCATCGAGCCTGCCGTCGCGGCTGCAAAGAGTATTACAACCCACACCCGAGCAGTTCCACCTCGACCCAACATGTCCGCCCCCGGCGCGGGGGAGGATTGAAACGCCTCTAGATAGACCTGCCGAAGCTCGTTTTTCCGCGGATTTTCGAACGGGGCTCGGGGGGCCTGCTGGCTTGCCCTGCAGGTTCCGCACCCCACGCCGACGGCGCGGTCGGCGATGGCCCGCCGGTGAACGCGCTCGGGCGCTCCACGCCTATATCCCCCGCCAAGTCTTGGCCCGCCGAGATGGAGCCGCCGGAGGTCCGCTATGCCCGGAGCGGCGGGGTCCACATCGCCTTCCAGGTGTTCGGAGACCGCGGCACCGACCTCGTTCTCGGCCTCCCGTGGATCACCCATCTGGGCGTCGAGTGGGAATACCCACCGCTGGTCGAGTTCTTCCGGGATCTCTCACGGTTCGCCCGCGTCATCTTGTTCGACAAGCGAGGGGTTGGTCTGTCGGACCGAGCGGTCGGCATCCCTACGCTGGAAGAGCGGACGGACGACATCCGGGCGGTGATGGACGCCTCCGGCTCGAAGAAGGCCGCCCTGCTCGGGATCTCGGAGTCCGCGCCGATGTGCTTGCTGTTCGCCGCGACCTACCCCGAGCGGGTCGAGGGGCTGATCCTGCTCTCCGCCTTCGCCCGCTCGCTCTACGCGGACGACTACCCCTGGGGCGTGCCCCGCGCGGACTACGAACGGGACCTCGCCGAGATGGAGGCCAGCTGGGGGCAACGCGAGTTCATCGAGCGGACCGCGGCGGCCCTCGCGCCCAGTCGTAAGGGCGACGGGGAGTTCGTCCGATGGATCGGTCGGATGTTGACCTACGGAGCCTCGCCCGCCTCCGCGATCTCGATGGAACGGATGGACATGGCGATCGATGTCCGGGAGACGCTCTCGGCGATCCATGTTCCGACTTTGGTCGTTCGCCCGTCGGGAGATTCCGGCTCCGGCGCCGGGCACAGCCGGTACCTCTGCGATCACATCGAGGGGGCACGCCAAGTGGAAGTGCCGGGGTCGGACCCCCTCATCTACGCGGCGCCCGCGTCGGCGATCCGAGCGGCCGAATCGATCCGGGTCTTCCTCAACGAGCCGGCGGCCCCGCCCGACAGCTCCCGGGTCCTGGCGACGATCCTCTTCACGGACATCGTCGGATCGACCCGCCTCGCCTCGTCGCTCGGGGATCGAGCGTGGGGGGAGCTCCTGCACCGCTACTACGACGCGGCCCGCTCCGAGCTCGCCCGCTTCCGGGGCCGGGAGGTCAAGACGACCGGCGACGGCATGGTGTCGATCAGCTTCGATGGCCCGACGCGGGCCGCGCGGTACGCCTGCGCGCTCCGGGACCGGGCGCGCCAGCTGGGACTCGAGATCCGCGCGGGCCTTCACACCGGGGAATGCGTGCTGCGCGAGGGCGACATCGAGGGACTCGCCGTCACCATCGCGGCGCGGGCGTGCGAGAAGGCGCGCGGGGGCGAGGTCCTCGCCTCGAGCACCGTGCGCGACCTCTCCGTCGGCTCCGACCTGCCGTTCGTGGATTGCGGGCTCCGCACGCTGAAGGGGATCGACGGCCGATGGAGGCTCTATTCCGTCGACCCGCTGGTCCTGGGTAAGGACGGATCCTGGAGCGCACGGCCCATCGGATTCCCCGCCTCCGCCGCCGTGGACAGCGATGGGGCCCCGGAGCCCGAGGTCCCCTCGCCGGCGGGATCGCGGGCCGAAGAGGGGTCGACCCCCCACGACTCCGATCTACCGGGTTCGCGGCCCCGCAGGGCGGGGCGATCGTGACCCGTTAACGGGGCGCCGCGGGCGGGGGCGGCCGGGAATTCCCGGTCTCGGGTCCGGCGCCCTGAGCGGGTGGCGCACCCGGTCCGCCGCCTTCTCGCGGCCCGGGGGGCTTGGGCGGCGGCGCGGGGCCCCTCCAGAACTGTACGAAGAGGCCCCCCGCGACGGCCGCGACGCCGACGGCGGCGGCCACCTCCACGAAGGTCACGTACGCTAGCCCGAGGATCGTGGGAGGGGGGGCTCCGGTGGAGCTCTGGAACACGATGCTCAGCCGCTCAGTCGAGGCGCCGCCCTGGACCGTCTCGTTCTGCGTGGCGTTCGTCGCCGCCCACCCGGCCAAGCTCGTGGCGACGTGCAGGGTGAACGTCCCGTTCGGCAGCGAGAGGTCGAGCTCCGAGTTCGTCGAGGCGAAGACGAACGATGCCGCCAGAAGCCGAGGCGTCGCGATCTCGCCCGCGACCGTGACCGACCAGGGCGACCCACCCGGCAGGCTCCGCGCGAGGACGACGATCTCGTAGGCGAAGGCGAACGGCACCCCGATGGTCGAGGGCGGCGCACTGGCAACCGATACCGAACCGGATTGGTTGAGGGGCTGCCAGGAGAGGTTGGCGGACGAGGTGGTGTACGAGTACGTCCCGCTCGGTAGATCGATCGCGAGAACAGTCCCCGTCGACTCCGCGGACGGTTGACCTGTGACGTTCACCCACCAGGCCGTGCCCGGGGGGAGATTCTGCTCGTCGAAGCGGACCGGATAGCTCCCGGCCGGGATCGAGGTGAACGGGACGGAGCGGGTGGCGGGGCCGCCCACCACACGCACCGTGCCGCTCGCCGAGCTCGCTAGGTATCCTGAGGGGGCCCCGATCTGGAACGGCCAGGTGCCGTTCGTCGCCGAAAAGGCGATCGAGGTCCCCGTGGAGCTCTGCGTCGCGCCGTTCAGGACCACCGACCAGGAGGTCCCGACCGGAAGACCGCTCTCCGAGAAGGTCACGGTGTAGAGGCGGGCCAGCGGGGCCCCGACCGACAGCAGCTCCCAACTATCGTCGAGCGGAGCCGCGGTGACCGAGGGTGCCCCGGCGAACAGTACGATATCGCCGGCCGGATCGGACCCGGCGGTGGCACAGCCGTCCCGCGCCGATGGAACGGAGACCGACGCGAGAAGGATCCACTGGCCGGCGTCGAACTCCCACGTCTGGTTCGAGAGGGTGGAGGCGGTCGTCCCTCCGAAGAGGACCATCCCTCCGAGCGCCGGGTCGTACAGCAGCGAGGCCGAACCCTGTCGGGGTGACGGGCTGACGGCGGGGTGCAGTTGGCTCCAGTCCCCGCCCCGGTAGATCCACGTGTCGCCCAGGACCGCCCCGTTCGACCCCCCGAACAGGACGACGTAGCCGTCCGCCACGTCGTACCCGAGGAATGCCGCGTTGCGCGCCGGCGGCGACGTCGCGGGGGAGAGGAGGGTCCATTGCCCGCCCACGAACTTCCAGGTGTCGGAAAGCCGGCTCCCGAAATTGAAACCTCCGAACAGGAGAACGTAGCCGTCCGCCGCGTCGAACGCCATCGACGCGCCCGTCCGTGGGGAAGGGGCCGAAGTCGGGGTCAACTGGGTCCAAACGCCCGCCTTGAACTCCCAGGTATCGTTGAACAACGAGCAGCTGCTCGGGCACGATTCCCCTCCGAAGAGGACGGCGTAGCCGTCGATCGGGTCGTACACGAGGTCCCCGCCGACCCGGGCGGGCGGGGAGCGCATGGGCGTGATGTTCGTCCAGACGCCGTTCGAGAACTTCCACGTGTCGTTCAGCGGTGCGGTGTGGCAACCCGAAAGGCAGCTAGGGAAACCGCCGAACAGGAGGGTGTAGCCGTCGGCCGCGTCGTAAGTGATCATTGCCCCGGTTCGGGGGGAGGGGCGCGGCGACCCCACGGCCGTGACGTTCGTCCA
>JASHQF010000045.1 GCA_030037695.1 Thermoplasmata archaeon | reverse complement strand
CGGCGGGGCCCGGAACTCGGGCGAGTACGCTCCGAGGTCGAGGGACGGCAGCGGCGCGTGGACCGCGGAGCCGGCCTCCTCGACCGCCTTGATCAGGCGGGCCTTCAGGATCCCCACGCGGAGGGTTCGGACGAGCTGGAACAGCGTGCGCTGCTCGTCCGGCAGGGTGATCGCCTGGCGCGCCAGCTCCTCGACGTCCGGCGGGAGGGTGAGCTTGTCGATCTTGAGCTCGGCCTCGAGCACCGCGCGGAGGTAGCCGAACAGCCGCTGGATCTGCTCCAGGGAGAGGTTCGGGGCGAGGACCGCGATATCGGCGAGGCTCAGGCCCCGGCGTTCCACGCCGGGTGGCCGGCGCTCCAACGCGCCGACGATCAGGTGGTAGGAGGAGGTCTCGAGGTCGCGCACCTCGGCCGGATCGAGGTGCTCGAGATCGAGCGTCGGCGACCGTCCGATCGCCTGCAGGACCGGGTCGAGGAACTCGTACGGGACGTGGAGGGTGACGAACAGGTCGTTCTTCGTCACGGTGCGGTGGAGCTTCGCCTCGAGGAGGAGCGCCTCGCGGCCGTGCTTGCCGATCTCCGTGTCGCGGGTCTTCTGGACCGCGAGGCGCTTACCGTCCTTCGCGGGCCCGAAGTCGGAATCGATCGCGAGCGCCCGCTCGAAGCTCGCCTGGGCGTCGGTCGGGCGCCCGACCGCGAGCAGGGCGAGCCCGCGGCTCGTCCACGCCTGGGTGTGGTTCGGCGCGACGGCGACGGCCCGGTCGTAGAACGACAGCGCCTCGTTCGGGTGCGCGAGACGCTCGGCGACGAAGCCGGCCCGGAGGAGGATGTCGATCTGGTCCGGGGCGTTCGCTAGCGCGTGGGCGAAGGCGTTCGTCGCGTCGGCCCACGCCTGCCGGGCGATGCCGATCTCGCCGAGCCGGGTCCAGAGCGCGATGCTCTTCGGAAGCAGGGCCACCGCCGCCTGGATCGCTTCCTGGGCCCGGTCCAGGTGGCCGAGCCCGCTCTCCCCCTCCGCGAGCAGGAGGTACAGCGACTCCTCGGGCGGGAGCTGGGGGATCGCGGCCCGGAGGAACTCGACGGCCTCCGCGTGCCGGCCCTCGGCGATCATCGAACGGGCGACCCCGGCAAGGGCCACCGGGGACTTCGGCTCCCGCGCCCGCACCTCCTCGAACGCTGCCCGAGCCTCGGCGGGCCGTTCGAGGGACTCCAGGATCTCGGCGCGAAGAAGGAGCGCCGCCAAGCTCGGGGCGGGGGCGCCCGGGCTCGCCTTCAGGCCCTCCTCGAGGACCTCGAGCGCGAGGTCGGGCCGGCCGGCGCCCAGGCGCAGGCGCGCGCGCCGTAGGGCGATCTCGAGGCGGAACGCAGGATCGAGCGTCGCCGCCCGCTCGTAGGCGGTGTTCGCCTCCTCGGGGAGCCCGAGCGACGAGGCGAGGTCCCCGCGCTCGATGTGGAGGGCGGGGTCGTGCGCCTCCGAGGCGCTCGACTGGAGGAGCTTGGACAGGGCCTCGTACGCCTCCTTCGTCTCGCCGCCCTCGCGACGGAGGCGGTACATCTCGAGGAGGCCAGCGGGGTTCTCGGGCTCGAGGAGGAGGATCGCCCGCAGCGAGTACAGGACCTCCGAAGGCCGACCGAGGGCGCGCCAGGCGTCGGCGCGCGCCTTCCAGGCGGCGAGGTCGTTCGGGTCCTCCTTGAGGAGCGGGTCGACGAGCGCGATCGCCTCCGGATACTGTCCGGCGAGCAGGAGGGTCTCGGCGAGGGCGAGCCGGCCGTGGCGGTTCCTGGGGTCGAGCTCGAGGCCCTGCCGGTAGAACGTGATCGCGTCCGGGTACGCCCCCTGGGCCCGGAGCGCCTCGCCGACCTCGAAGTGGGCGTGCGGATCGCCGCGCGAGCCGTCGATCGCGGACCGGAGCGCCCGGAGCGCCTCCTCCCGCCGGCCGGCCCGGAGGAGCAACTGGCCCTTCTTCCTCAGGTACAGCGGGTTCGCGGGTTCGCGGCGCAGCAGGAGCTCGAGCAGGCGGAGGGCGAGCGCCTCCTCGTTGAGGTGGGCGTAGACCTCGGCCGCCCCCCACAGCAGGTCGGAGTCGTCCCGGCCGGCCGCGATCGTCTTTTCGAACTGCTCGGCCGCCTCGCTGAACCGGCCCGCCTCGCGCAGCGTTTGCGCGAGCTCCTGGCGGATGTCCGCCCGGACCCCGTTCGCCCCGCGCTCCAGGAACTCCACGTAGGCGCGGATCGCCGTTTCGGGGTCGTCCACGATCCGCGACGCCCGCGCGAGGCCGAGGCGGCAAACGTCCTGGGCCGACGGGTCGCTCGACGCCCGCTCGAACGAGACGAGCGCGGTGCGGGCCGCCGCCTCCCGTTCGGCCGACCCTTCGGGGAGGTCGTAGGCGGCCCCGAGGTAGAGGCTCCCCCGTTCGACCGCGACATCGGTCCGCGTCGGGTCGAGCCGGAACAGCTCGTCGAGCACGGGCGCGAGGCCCGCCCGGTCGTTCGAGGCCGAGAGCAGCGTACGCTTCTCGAGCAGGTACTTCACGTCGCCCGGGTGGGCGGCGAGGAGGGCGTCCAGGGCCGCCAGCGCGCCCGGTACGTCCCCGGCGGCGGCCCGGGCGCGCGCGAGAACCGCCCGGGCGTCGACGTCCCCGGGATCGGCGGCGAGGAGCGCCTCGGCGAACTCCCGGACAACGTCCGGCGTCCCCTTCTCCTGAGCGAGCGCGAGCCCCTTGCGGAGCTCGCCGGTCGCGTGCGGGTGGGCCTTGGCGATCGTGCGGAACGCGTCGAGCGCCGCGTCGGCCCGGCCGGAGGCCGCCTCGAGCTCGGCGATGCCGCGCATCGCCTCGAGGTTGTCGGGCGAGACCTCGAGGACGGCGCGGCAGGCGGCGAGGGCCCCTTCGACGTCCCCGAGCTTCGAGGCGAGCGACTTGAGGTCCAAAAGGTTCTGCAGGTTCCGGGGATCGACCTCGCGGAGCCGCTTGCGGGCGGTGAGCGCGAGGTCGGGCCGAGCCTCCACCGCGAGGGCGGCGATCTCCTCGAGCGCTGCGCCGTTCGTGCCGTCGTTCCCGCGGACGAGCGCTTCCGCGATCGGCGCCGCCTCCTCCGCCCGCCCGCGGCGGAACAGGATCCGCGCCTCGAACAGCTTGAGCGACGGGTCGTCCGGGTGCTGGGCGAGGACCTTGCGGACCGACTCGAGGGCATCGTCGAGCCGCCCGAGCGAGAAGAGGAGGTCGGCCCGCGCCCGGTGAAGGTCGAGGTCGTCGGGGTTCGCCTTGAGCAGCTCGTCACAGGCGGCGAGCGCGGGCAGGTCGCCGCCGCGGGAGCGGGCGAGCTCGATCTTGAGCCGGAGGGCGCGCGGATGGTTCGGGACGAGCTTCAGCGCCCGATCGACGTAGCGCGTTGACGCGGCGTCGAGCTCCTGGGCCCGCAGGTACGAGTCCGCCGCCTCGACGTTCTGGCCGAGGAGACGGAGCGCGTCCCCGCGGGTCGCCCAGAGGCTCTTGTCGTGCGGCCGGGCCTCGAGGGCGCGGTCGGTGAGCTGGACGACCGAGGGGAGGTCGCGGTTGAGCGAGAGAAGCACGAGGGCCTTGTGGTGCAGGAGCGTCGCCGTCCCCGGGCTCAGCCGCAGGCCGAGGTCGATCGCGCGCTCCGCGAGCTCGGGGTTCGACGCACGGTAGAACGCCATCGCCGCCTCGTCGAGCATCGGGGCGACCTCCGTCCCCTCCTTCGCGAGCGCGTCGACGTGCCGCTCGGTCGTCGCGAGGAACGATTTCATCGCCTCGACGTAGCGGGTCCGGTCGCTGCCCGCCTCGGCCCGCTCCGCCTCGCGGTACCGCTCGCGGACCTCCTCGACCGGAGGGAGCGAGCGACCGGAGCGGGCAGCCGATGCCATCGCCGCGGTTCGACGGGTTCGAGGCGATAAATACGTTCGGCTCGAGGGTGTTCGTGCGGATCCCGCGGCGCGGGGCCCAGAACGCCGTCGCCCGCAGCCGTTCGGAAGGCGACGACGCCTCGCGGCGCGCCCCCGTGCCCTCCCGGAACGTGCGAACCGGTCCCCCCGCCGCGGCGCGCTTAATGCCGAGCGCCCCTCCCTGACCTCGTGGTTCCGAGGAGGGGGCGCGCGAGGATGGGCAAGTCGATCTTCGACCCGGTCCACGGGACGATCGCGCTGGGCCCGCTCGAGCTCGACCTGCTGTCGACCCCGGAGTTCCAGCGGCTGTGGGGGATCCGCCAGACCGGCTTTGCCCACCTGGTCTTTCCCGGGGCGAACCACACCCGCCTCGAGCACTCGCTCGGGACGTTCTGGGTCGCCGCGCGGATGGCCGAGCGGCTGGCCCTCGCGCCCGAAGAGGCGGAACCGGTCCGCGCCGCTGCCCTGCTCCACGACCTCGGACACGGTCCGTTCTCCCACACCCTCGACGGGCCGCTGCGCGAGGTGCTGGGCGTCGGCCACGAAGCTCTCTCCTCGCGCCGGATCCGGGGTGTGGATCCCTTGTGGCCCCGCGACCGGACGACCGTTCCGTCGGTGCTCGAAGAGCACGAGCTCGCGCCGTCGGACGTAGCGCGCCTCGTCGAACCCGGACCGGCGCGGCCGCCCCGGCTCCCGGCCGCGATCCTCCACGGGGCGATCGATGCCGATCGGATCGACTACCTGCAGCGGGACGCTCACTACACGGGCGTCGCGCACGGCGCCGTCGACGCGGTCCGGCTCCTAGAGACGCTCCGCCCTGCGGGTCGCCGTCTCGCCTTCGCGGAGAAAGGACGCAACGCCGTCGAGGGGTTCCTGCTCGGTCGTTCCCTGATGTACTCGTCCGTGTACTACCACAAGACCGTCCGCGCCGCGGAGATGATGGCCCAGGCCGCGGTGGAGCGGCACCCCGGCTACCCCGGCGCGGCCGAGGAGTTCTTCGCCTGGCGCGACGCGGAACTCCTGGTTCGGCTCTCGGGGGTCCCGGGCGCGGGCCGGGCGCTCGTCGGCGGCCTGCTCGACCGGCGCCTGTACAAGCGGGCCTTCGGATGGCCTCGTCTCCCGTCGGGCGCGCGGAGCCGTTGGCTCCGTCTCGCCCGGGACCCGCCGCGACGGCGCGCGTTCGAAGACCTCCTGGCAGAGCGGCTGCACGCCCCCCCGGGCTCGGTCCTCCTCGACCTCGCCGGGCTCGAGTCGCGGACCGACCCGTCGGAGGATTGGCGGACGGTCCTCCTGGTCGACGGGACACGTCGGGCGCGTCCGTTCGAGCGGCACATGCCGTGGGGAGCGTTCTCCTCGCGCCCCCCGGCCGAGTGGGCGGTGGGCGCCTACGTGGCTCCCCGGTTCCGGAGCCGCGCCGCGGGACTGCGCGCTGCCGCGGCCCGCCTCCTGCCCTAGCTGGGGCCGCTGCCCGGCGGCTCCCCGGCCCCTACCCGACGACGAGTCCCTGCGGGGTGATCGCGAACGGGCGCCGCTCCGGGTCGTGGGCGGCCCCGCGCATCCGGACGATCTTGAGCTGACGGACCGAGCGGTCGCCGATCCACTTGCGGGTGAGCAGGATCTCGCCCCGGGTGAGGATCTCCTCGGGGGTGAGGACCGCCGGGTCCCCCGGGGTCGAGGTGATCAGGGTCGTCGTCCCCCGCTCGGCGAGGAACCGCAGCAGCGACTGGACCTCGGTGCGCTCCGCCTGCGGCTCCGCGGTGGGCTTGAGGGCGAACCGGCGGATCGAGGAGAGGGAGTCGACGACGACGCGGCGGAACGGGACCCCGGCCATCTGCTGCCTGAGCTTGAGCTGGATCGACTGGATCGCGATCTCCTCGGCGTCGGCGGCCTTGCGGGCGTCCCCGGCGAGATCGCGCAGCGACTTGAGATCGGTCATCGATCGGATCTCCTGGACCGCCGCGCCCCGACGGTACCCGTGGAGCCCGGGGTTCGCATCGAGCGTGCGGACCGCGGAGAGGTCCCAGCCGAACGCGCGGACGTTCTCCACGATCTCGGCCGGGGGCTCGTCGGCCGCGACGAGCAGAACCTCCTCGCCGCGCCGCAGTCCCTCGAGCAGGAAGCCGAGCGTGAGGAGGGTCTTGCCGCTGCCCGTCCCTCCCGTGACGAGGTACGGCCGGCCGGGGATGAGGCCGCCGCCGAGCATCCGGTCGAGGCCGGCGATCCCGATGGAGACGCGCGGCTCGGCCGGCAGTTCGGGGTCGGTCATCCGCCCTCCGGCGGGGGATCCTTCGGCGGTTCGTTCCCGAGCGCCGCAGGAGGCACCGTTTCCTCGACCGCTCCGACCACGGGGGGGGCCTTGCGTCGCCGCACGGTCCGACGCTTCGGTTTCTCCGGGGCGGCGGCGCCCCCCGCCGTGGCGGCGTCGGCGGCTCCGGCCGACTTGGCGGCCTTGGACCGCCGACGCCGCCGGGGCGGCGGG
>JASHQF010000004.1 GCA_030037695.1 Thermoplasmata archaeon | reverse complement strand
GGGAAGGTACCGGCGGGCCCGCTGGGGCTAGCCTTCGCAGCGATCGGGGAGAACGACCGAGCGTTCGAATGGTTCGATCGCGCCTACCAAGAACAAACGGTCCTGGGGGTTGAGGACCTTGTGTCGGACCCTTTCGTCGACGGGATCCGGTCCGACCCTCGGTTCCCCGAGCTCCTTCGCAAGTTTGGGTTCGTCGGCTGATCGCACATCGCTTCGTACGAGCGCTCGACGGAGGGTGTCTCGCGGCCCGTGCGGAGCCATCCCCCCGGATCCAGCTTCAGCTACCTCGGCACCGGGGTCAAGTCGTCCCGCCCTCCCTCGACCCGTTCGAGATCCTCTCGACGTCGTTCGATTTTCTGTTCGGCCGGAAGTTCGAGCCACGAGCGGGGATGCGGGCCCCGTACCCGCCGCCGGACTCGCGAGCATGGTCGGATCTGGCGAGGACGGGTAGGAGGGCGGGGGCTGCGGGTCTCATCCCCCAAGGGCCTTTATCGCACGCGGCGCTCGGCAAACGTTCTTCCGAATGAGCGAGATTCCGCCCTTGGAAGCTTTCCTCGCTCCGGGAGAGACTCCCGTGCTAGTCCTCCAGAATGTGGTGGTCGCTGCGACCACGACCCCTCAGATCTACGCGGAGGGCGCGCCGACGGCCTATCCACCCGGAGAGGTGGAGAAGTTAGCCGATTTCGATCACCGGCGGGGGCGAACCGGCCCGCAGCCGCGCCTGCCGCTCGCCGTCACCAACAAGCGGATCCTCGTCCCGGACTACCGGATCCAGCGGGAGACGTCAGGCAAGCCCATCCCCGCGCACGAGTGGATCTTCGATCCGGAGTTCGCCCGTCAAGCGATCCACGAACGACGTTGGGCGCCCTCCGCCGAACTCCAATCGAAGTGGGGCGCGACGAGAGAGGCGTACCGCGCCGCGATGCTACGTCGTGCGGATGCGCGCCTGCTCGGGCAAGGCACCATGGGCGTGAGCCTGTTTCTCGACCTGGCTCCGTTGAGCGCCCGAGGGTACCAGCTGGGCGCGGCGACGATCCACGTCCCGCTCTCCTCGGCTAGTCATGAAGCCGGTATCGCGCTGAAGATCGCAAGGGTCCCCCTGAATTCTGCCGAGTGGGAGAGCCGGCTCGAGAGTGCTCCTGGGTGGGTCGCCCGACGCCAGGAGAAGCGCCTGGGCGAGGGGTGCAAGATCCTGGACGTGGCCATCGGGCTGCCGACCGGAGGTGGTGCGGGAGCGGGATCGTTCCTGTCGCTCCTGAAGCCCTACGCCGGCCGGATGACCCCGTACCTACCGGAGCTGCAGGCCCTGGCCGCTTCGCCCGAGCACGCGAGCGCGGCGACGACCACTCCCGATCGGAGCCCACCGGGGCAGACCGGCGCCTCGGCGTTCTGCACGGGCTGCGGCAGCCCACTCCCTCCTGGAGGATCCTTCTGTACCAAGTGTGGCAAGAGGATCGGCTAACGACCCGCCCCGGGCCTCCTCCCGCGCCGCCTCCCCGTTCGGGAGCGATCCGTGGGAACGAACCTTGCCCACAGGGTTACCGCTTCAGCGAGGGAGGGATCGCGCCCGCGGTGGGTTACGTCGTAGGAGGGTGGGAGGAGAACCACCACTCGTTGCCCCACGAGTCCTTCACGCCTCCCCTCCGGAGGCCATCGGGCCCGACGCGCGGCGGGCGGATCTCCGTAGCTCCTGCGCCCACGGCGCGTCGGTAGGCGGCGTCCGAGTCGGGGACGTAGAGGTGAAGCATCGCAGGGAACGAGTTGCGGCCTTTCGGCGCCTCACCGATCATGACAAGCCCGTCCTCGATCCGGACCTCGGCGTGGCCGAGCCGTCCTTCGCCGTCAACCTCCTTGAAAGAGACCCTCCCACCGATCGCGGTCTCGATGAACTTGATCAACCCTGGGGCGTCCTGAGCCACGAGGTACGGCGCGAGTTTCGGACTCAGTGAGGGCTCCATGTCGTCCCGAGGCAGAGTTCGTATTAACCGCAGCTGCAGAGGGACGGCCTGCTACCACTCATCCCCGATGGCGCAACCTCGACCTTCTCGGACCGTGTTGTGCGAATCACTACCCACCGCGCGTGAGCCGTCCAACTTGACCGCGATCCCGTAGCCGAAGCTGGTCATTGCACTCCCGCCCCAAAAGGGAGACGCGCCCCGGGTCGAATGTCCGTCCCTCAGTCTTGGTGGCAGCGAAACCGGCACGAAGCAAAGTTGCCGCCGGGGGCCGTGCAAAGCCCTGCGCAGGGTGCGGACAGCCCATCCTAAATCAGTCGCGTAGGACGGCCCTGCTGCGCCGAGTCATCCGACTGTTAATACTGTAAGCACCGCCTCCGGATTCGCGTAGCAGTGGGGGAGAATTTACCGATAAATTTAACAGTCCGCTACCGGTCGCCCCCGGCGTCAGCTCCGCCGGGGGAGCTGATCGAGGAGTAATACGTCATATGGCGCGGCATAATAGTTTGAAGTTGGAAACGTTTGTCCTTTCGTTCTTGGCGATTTGCGCTCTGACGGGCCCTGTCGCGTCACTTCGTTTGACGGCTTACCCTGACCCGGGACTGGTGAACTCGGGGGGGAGCAGCTCCTCGGTCACGAGCACCATGGGCGTGAGCGGCTCTTCCCTCGTTCTCCCGGGAGCCGCTACCCAAGGCGCGGCACAGATTCAGCCAGCCTCCGCTAGTCCGTCGGTGCTCGACACCCTGGTGCTCGCCAATAATTCGTTGATTCCGGGGAACTTCAACCTCACCTCATCGAACAATCTCGGACCTGCCAGTTTGGCCTACGACTCGGGAAAGGGAGAATTCTTCGTATCGGGGATCAGCGGTCCTGTCACGGTCGTGTCGGATGTCACCGACACGATAGTGTCGAGCTTCAATGCCTCGTTGGGCCAGATGACGTATGACCCCACGCAGGGCGAGCTGTTCGCAGCGTCCCCGTTCGACGCGTTCCCCCCCGACAATACCCTGGCCGTGATCTCCGACAGTACAAACTCCGTGATCGCCAACGTTAGTCTGCCCGTCGGCCCAGTTCGCGGCGTCTGTTTCGATGTAGCCAGTGGCGAGGTGTACGCGACAGCAGGTGACACGGTCCAAGCCGTCTTCGCTGCTAACGACACGTTGGGGGCGTCGGTTCGGGTCGGAACGGACCCCGGCCCGATCGCGTACGACGCGGGAGCAGGAGAGCTGTTCGTCGCGAACACGGGATCCGACAATGTAAGCATCGTGTCTCTCGGCAATCTCTCCGTAATCGGGACAGTGCGGGTGGGTGGGTCTCCGGACGATCTCTCGTACGACGCCGCGCAGGGTGAGATCTTCGTCACGAACAATGGTTCGGACAACGTGACAGTTATCTCGGATGCCAACAATTCGGTGATCGATTCGATTCCTCTGGGGGGCACGCCCTCGGGCGTCGCCTACGATCCCGTACAGGCGGATCTGTTTGTACCGTTAGCAGCTCGAACCTCACAGACGTGATTTCCGCCTCGAACGATACCGTGACCGCATCGCTCTCGAGCAACTTTTTGCCTCTCGCAGTTGCCTACGACTCGGGGCGCGGAGAGGTCTTTGTGGCCAACTACGCGTCGTCGTCGGTCGAGGTGATCTCCGCTTCGACCGACTCGCTTGTCACGTCTATCCACCTCGGGACCATTCCCCTGGCCCTGGCCTTCGACGCCTCGAAGGGCGAAGTGTTCGCTGCCAGCGTACCGATCTTTGCGAACTACCCCGGGACGGTGGGATACAACGGGACGCTGAGCGTCATCCCGGAGACTGCGAATACCGTTGCGAATCGGATCCCGCTGGGCTTGACGGGCGCGATCTCCACCGGGATCGCTTACGATCCGGGTGTGGGAGAGATATTCGTGACGAACAACCATACGAACTCCGTTCAGGCTTTCTCCGACACGACGAACGCGTCCGTAGCTACGATCCCGGTCGGGATCGCGCCGTTCGCGGCGGTCTACGATTCCGGTCGGCACGAGATCTTCGTGGCCAATGCGGGGTCAAATTCGATCAGCGTGATCTCGGATAGTAACGATTCCGTCGCGGCGACGATCAACTTGGGCTCAAACTATCAGGACACCCCTACGGCGCTGGCCTACGACCCCTCGTCGGGGGAGGTGTTCGTCGCCAACGAGTCCCACAACCTGAGTGTCATTTCGGACATGACGAACACGGTGGTGAAAACCATCGAGTTGGGATTCCAAGTATATCCGGTAGGGATGGTGTATGACTCAAGCAAGGGGGAGCTGTTCGTTGCCTCCCAGAACGGACCGAGCCTGACGGTGGTGTCGACCCGTTCCAACTCGGTGGTGGGTACGATTGATCTTGGAGGGTATGCGACCGGTGGAATGGCCTACGATGCCAACTCCGGCGAGATCCTTGTCAACGTGTTCATCGGGAACTTTCCATCGAATCTCGAGGATAACAGCACGGTTTTCATTAGTGACTCCACTGATCAGGTAGTGGCCGTCGTCCGGGTGGGAGACGACCCCGTTGGCATCGCTATTGATCCGGCGACGTCGCGAGCCTACGTCGCGAACTACTTGGGAGGGACCATTTCGATCCTTTCCGTACCCCCCTCCTACAACGTAACTTTCACCGAGCGCGGGTTGCCTGCCCGCACCTTGGATCGCTACGGTTGGTCGGTGGAACTCGAGGGCCTCGGGCGGGAGTTTGGCCCCGGAGCGACCTCCTTCACCACCGGCCTACCCAACGGTACGTACAGGTTCTTGGTCACGGGACCCAGGGGCTACCGCGTCGTGAACTCCACGGCGTACGGTGCGGTGTCGGTCAGCGGCGGGAGCGCGAACCTTACCGTCGATTTCTCCCGCGGCGCAACGGACTCCTTGTCGTTCCACGAGTCCGGCTCTACCAACAACTCGACCTGGTGCTTTGCGGTCGTTCCGCCGACACAGTGGTGCAACAACGCCCGCGGGGTGGCGTCGATCGAGAACCTTACCCCTGGAACCTATCCGTATGCCATCACGACCCCTACCGGCATGGTGGCCCTCGAGAAGGTGGGGAGTTCCTGGATCGTCCAGAGCGCAGGGAACGTGACCCTCACCACGAGCAAGACCGTGCAAATCCGGTTTGGATACCCAGTCTCGTTCGAGGAGACCGGCCTGACCGGCGTATTCACCTGGAGTATCACCTCCCAGGGCATCGTGGGAACGTCGAGCACAAGCACGGTCGTCCTAGTACTGACGAACGGGAATCATGCGTTCTCCGTCCACCGCGTGGTAGGGTACCGTGCTACCCCGGCCTCGGGGCACGTTCTCGTTTCCGGAGCGTCACCGACGCCGGTGACGATAAGGTTCAGCGCGTAGGGGAGGGCGGCGCGCTTCCGCCATCCCCCCGTCTAGCGGAGCGGACCATGCGAGGGGGAATCCGCCGAGGCTCAGGGCCGCGTGTCGAACCCTGCTCCCACGAGTGCAGAACTGCCAGCTACCCGTCGTACTTGGTTCTAAGGTCCTTACCGGTTTCGAGCACGGATTTCAGGTTCATCGCGAAGTAGGTCCACCCCCACTCCGCCCCCCCGTACAGATCGGTCCACTCCTCGAGCTTGGGGAAGCCCGAGTGCTCCACCACGAGCAGGGATCCTGCCTCCTTCGGCTCGACCGAGAGTCGGAACACGGTCCCCTTCAGGGACACTCCGGGCCACTCCCACGCGAAGGCGATGCTCTTCCCGGGCTCGAATTCGACGATCTCCCCGGTATGGGTCGGACCGTCGGTCCAGCCCAGCGAGTATCTCCCTCCCTTCCGGGGAGAGAGGTCGGCGGTGTTCGCGAGCCACGTGGTGAGCAAGGCAGGACTCGAGATCGCCTCGAAGACCTTCTTCGGCGGGGCGCGAATGTAGTACTGGTGGTTCAACACGCGACTCTCGGTCGGAGGCATGTGGGTTCACCCGGCGGGTCGAGCACCCGTCACCGTGCATAACGGCGTGGGTCGTTCCTCGTCGGCCCTGGGATCCCTCAGAGGCGACGGGAAGGTCTGTCTCAGGCGTAGACGCCGGTGGGCCGCAGGAACCGTACGACGTAGCCGTCGGGATCGTTGAGCATGAACGCCGTACCGTAGAGGCGCTTCGAGAGCGGAGAGTCGATGGGCGCCTTGGCCTTCTGGGCCGACCGGTAGACCTTCTCCACGCCCTTCAGCTCGATCGTGATCATCACCCCGGCCCCCAGGGGGGTGCCGACCCAGTCGGCGTAATCCTTGGACATCGACCGGGGGTTCTTCGGGATCCGCCCCAACGCGATGACGGCCTCCCCGATCCCCACGCCGGCGTAGGCCAGGCGATCGTCCTCGCCCTTCGTTTCCCATCGTGTGTCGAATCCGAGGGCCGTGTAGAACTTCACCGACCGCTCGACGTCCTTCACGTTCAACATGACGCTCATCTCTGCCTTCATCCGAACCCACCGAGGCTGCGGAGGTAGGACCGAGTTAAGAGTCCAAGGCAGGCCGACGGACCCGCCGGGCGATCCCCCGAGTCGCGGACCGGTGCCCGAGCGTGTACCCTTGGGCAGTCGGTCCCCTGGCAGGATACCGAATCGCCGTCGCCTCGTGGCGAGCGAGAACGAGCGCGACGTGCCCCGATCCGCGGGCCCCGAGGATCGTCCGGAACTCGTAGAGTCGCTATCCCACCTTACAGGTAAGGAGCCTCCGCCACGAGGGACGGCCGAGACGCCCGTCGTCGCGCGCCGAACTCGCCCGAAGTTGTATAACCCGGAAGACCTTCCCGCGACCCATGGCCCCTCGTCGCATCGCGGTCCTGCTCGCGATCGGCCTTGCCGTCGTCGTACCTGCTAGCGGAATCCTGGCCGTCACCTCCGTCGGACTTGCTTCCCATCCGCTCCAAGCTCAGAGTTCCGGTCCCGCAGATCTCGGTTCGGCCCTTTCGGGCGCCCCCCATTCCAACCCTTCGAGTACCGCCTCCACGGCCGCGGCTGCGCCCAGCTCGCCTACGGCGGCGGCAACCCCTTCCGCCGCGATCGGTTCCGGGGCCCCGGGCGCGATCCCTTCGAGCGTCCTGGCGTCGGCCCTGACCTCCCTCGACTCGACTTCCCCCGCCGCGGGCTCTTCGGCGCCGGGGGGATCGTTCGTGAACGGGGACTACAGCGCCGTCGCCCCGAGCGGAACGACCATCGGCAACGCGACCGGGACGTTCCCCGCGTCGCTCGGCCTCACCGGAGAGTACAATCAGAACGCCTCGGCCTGCAGCACCGATCCCGAGAACGGCTGCTATAGCCTGCAGATCAACTCGAACCTATTCCCCTTCGTCAGCACGCCGTTCACCGGAACCTCCGACTTCGGCTCCTCGTGGGAGCAGTTCGTCTACTACAACGACCCGACCGGAAGCTCGGGGGTCCTGTGGATCTGGTACGTCCTGATCGGTTCCATCCCGTCGAAGAACGGGTGCAACGGCACCGTGGCGATGGACGGGATCACCTGGGAGGTCACTCCGACCCAGCCCAGCAACTGCTACGGCCACACTCCGGGACTCAACGTCCCGTCGTCGTTCCTCACGGCCCCCCTCACCACGCTCGAGTTCTACGCCACCGCCGACTACGAGGGCAGCACGAACGACACGTTGCAACTGTGCAGCAACGCGGGCCTGGGTTGCTCCTCGACGGTGGTCGCGCCGGACGGCATCGCCGACCTCGCCCCGTCCTGGACGTACGCGGAGTTCAACGTCTTCGGGGACGGCGGCGGGTCGGAGGCGATCTTCACGGGCCAGGGGACGCTCAACGTCTCGACCGCGATCGCCAGCCCGAGCGGGGCTCCGCTCACCCCCAGCTGCACGTCGTACTCGCAGACGGGGGAGACCAACAACCTGTTCCTCGGGCCGTGCCAGACCAGCGGCTCCGCGATCACGTTCACCGAGAGCACCGAGACGTTCAACGTCTTCGCGGAACCGAGCGATCTCACGGTGCTCCGGGGTGGGACGGTCAGCTTCACGATCGACGTGGTCCTGCTCGGCGGCTCCGCGGCGCCGGTGACCGTGAGCGTACTGTCGGGCGTGCCGGGCGGCGCCTCGGCGTCGCTCAGCTCGTCCACGGTGACGCCGAACGGGACGACGACCCTGCAGATCTCGACCTCGCCGTCGACCGCCCTGGGGGACTTCACCCTCATCTTCCAGGGGACGTTCTACGGCCTGGCGATCGCGAACACGACGCACGTCCACGTCTACGACTTCACCGTGGACCTCGCCCCGTCGAGCCAGACGATCGTCCGGGGCCTCTCCGCGGTCTACAGCCTGAATCTCACTCTCGTCCCGGGCTCGTCGACGGTCGGGATCCCGGCCGCGCTGCTCTCGGACCTCGGGATCCCCGGGGACGCCACGGCGACGTTCAGCGCGGTGAGCATCGTCCCCACCCTTACCGGGTGCACGATCTCCACGCTCGAGGACTGCCAGTCGCTCACGGTGCAGACCCGGGGCCCGCCGTCCGGCTCGCTCGGGGACTTCACGCCGGTCGTCACGGCGAACGTCCCGGGCGGCGCGGGCGGTTCCCGCTCGGCGTCCGTCGGTCTCCACCTGTTCGACTTCTCGGTGGCGCTGGTGCCGAATGCGCTCACCCTGGCGCAGGGGTCGTCCGCCGTGATCACGGTGAACGTGGGCCTCGTGCCCGGCTCGTCGACCGTGGGAGTTCCCAGCGCGGCCCTGTCGCTCGCGGGCGTGCCGACGGGGATGACCGCGACCGGGTTCCCGTCGAGCACGGCGATCCCGTCGACGTTCTCGTTCACCCTTGCCACGGCCGGGTCGGGCGGCTACGTGAGCTGTCCCCAGGTGCACGGCCCCTGGCCCCAGGACCTCCAGCGGGCCGATCTCGCGCACTGTGATCTTGCCGGCGCTTCGCTGCGGGGCGACAACCTCCAGCAGGCGAACCTCACGGACGCGGATCTCGCCGGGGCGAGCCTCGTCGGGGCGAACCTGAAGGACGCGAACCTCGCCGGCGCCGACACCGTGGGCACCGACTTCTTCGGGGCGAACCTCGAGGGAGCGGACCTGTCGGGGGTCGGCGCCCTCGGGTCGTTCACCCTGACGGTGACCGGCACGACGGAGAACGTCTCCCGGGTGGGCACCGCGAGCCTCACCGTCCTCGGCGACCAGCTCTCCGGGGACAACCTCCAGCTGACGAACCTGTTCCGGGCGAACCTCACGCTGGACGACGTCGTCGGCGCGAGCCTCCAGTTCTCGAACCTCGCCAACGTCGTGGCCCCGGGGGCGAACTTCTCGAACGCGAACCTCGAGTGGTCGATCCTCGCCGGGATCTACGCCCCGGGATCGAACTTCTCCGCGGCGAACCTCACGAGCGACGATCTCACCGGCGCCGATCTCGCCGGGGCGTACCTCGCGCACGCGGACCTGCGGTGGGCCAACCTGCCGTTCGCCGACCTCGAGGCCGCCGACCTCCAGGGGGCCGATCTCCGCATGGCGAGCCTGTTCGACGCCAACCTCGAGGACGCGAACCTCGAGAACTCGAACCTCGAAGGCGCCTTCCTGCGGGGCGCGAACCTCACGGGGGCGAACCTCACCGGCGCGAACACCAAGGGTGCGGTGTTCGTGATCGCGAGCTCGAACTCCGAGCGGTCGATCTTCACGAGCCTCGGAGGGTGGGAGTTCCCGTCGTGGGCGCTCGCCTTCCTCGGGCTCGGGATCCTAGGCGTCCTCCTCGGGGTGACGACCGCGCGCCGCTCGGCCCGTCGGAACGCCGGCAAGCCGAAGCCGCACGCGGGACCCCCGTCGCGGCGCCTTCCGCCTCCCGGAGGATCGACCGTTCCCTCCTTGCCGCGCCTCGCGCCGCCGCCCGTTCCGCGCCCTCGGGTCGCCCCGGCGCCCGCGCGCCCGCCCGAGATCCGCCCGGCGCACCTTCCGCGGTCGGCCCCCACGAGCGGGAAGACGCCTGCCCCGACGATGGTCTGGTTGCTCGAGCCGATCGGCAAAGTGGACCTGAAGGACCCCTCCCGGAGGCGAGGCGGTCCCTCGAACGTTGGCGTCCGCAGCGCCCGTCCCTCGACCTCTCCGGTACGGGGGGGTCCCCGGTAGGGCACCCGACCGGGCGACAGACCGCGCCGGGACCCGGGGCGGAGCTCACCGCAGCGAATCCGCCTCGGAGTTCGGGCTGAACCGGCTCGCCGATCCGAGCTTCCAACTCGGGGTCCGCCGAACTGGCGAGGTCGTCGGCCGGCGAGCGGAGGGCACGGCCCTCCGACGATCCAGCCCTAACGACAGGTATTCATGGGTCGACCCGATGCTGAGCCCCCGTACGCGCTGCCCGGGCCCGAAGGGCAGCCAGTGATGCGATGGGGCGTTCCGACATCCTCGTCTCGTTCCTCCCCTCCGTCCCGGTCTGGGGGATCGCGCTCCTCGCCGGGCTGATCACCTTCGTGGTCGGGCTCCTCGCGGGGGCCCTCTACCCGGGCGGCGGAAAAGGCACTCCCGGGGCTCGGGACGGGGCCCCTCGATCGACACCCGCGACCGCAGCCCCTGCCGCGTTCCGCCCGCTCCGGGCGCTGAGCGGACCGCTCTCCGGCACCGTGGCGGGCGCGGCGGTCGGCTTCTACCTGGGGGGGATCTACGGCGCGTTCCTCGGCTATCCGCTCGCCGGCCTCGGGTTCGGGATCGGCCTCGGATGGCGTGCCGGCAGCGAGTGGGACTACTGGCGGGCCACGTTCCTCGCGGGGTGGATCGGGTCGTGGGTATCGAGCGTGCTCCTCTACGCCACCCGGGCCGACCTTCCGTCGAGCCTGGGACGGTTGCTCGGGTCGCAGGGGACCTACCTGGGGTTCCCCCTCACGACGGTGGCCGTCGGCGGGATCGTCGGGTTCGTGCTCTCGTGGCTCACGACCGTGGACCAGGGGTGGACCGTGGGCTTCGTGAGCGGTTCGGAAGCGGCGGCGGGGGCCCTGGCGGCCGGCGTGGTGTGGCTCGGCGCCGTCCTCGGGCTGTTCCTTTGGTCGTTCGGATCGATCGGCACCCTGGCCTCGTTCGTCCGATGGATCGTCGGCTACACGCCGTTCGGCCCCTCGGGGGCGTGGGGAGGACGGATCCTCGCGATCGAGCTGGGGGCGTTCGTCTCGCTCCTCCTCGCCGCGATCGTCATCCCTCGCAGCCTCACCGCCCGACGCCAATCCCGGAGCGGCGACAAGCCCGACCTGGAGTACCCGACCGCGGTTCGCGGGGTCTGGCGTCTCGCGCCCGGTGCCTGCATGGGGCTGCTGTTCGCCTTCACGGGAGCCTCGGCGTTCGCCGGCGAGACCGGCACCTACCTCGGCTCCGTCGCGAACCTCGGCGCCCTCCTCGCGGGAGCGACGTTCGTCGGAGCGGTGCTGAACCTGGCGATGACCCGCCCTCACCTTCCGGCTCCTTCGCAGGGCGCGGCTCCGCCGAGCCCGCCGGTCGCCTTCTTCCAGACGGTAGGGGGGCTGCTGTACGGGATCGTCACCGGCATCGCGGCGTGGGGGGCCGTGTTCGTGGGGCTGATCCTCTACGCCGGAGGACCCTCCGAACCGGATCTGGTCCTCGGGCTGGTCGTGGGCCTCCTCCTCGCCGCCGAGCTGATCGTGCTCTTCCTGGGCGTGGACCGGCTCACGGCTCGCCGTAGCTGAGCCACGGCGACCGGCCGAACTCGACCGGGCCCGTACGGATCAGGGAACGGGCGGGCTCGGCGGGGACGCGGCGCCCGTCGCGCTCCTCGCCCGCTTCGGCAGGTAGACGTAGACGAGGTAGACGAGGATCGCCACGTAGAGGACCACGCCTCCGACGATCGCGAGCGCGACATTGTCCCACACGAACGACTTGCCCTCGTCCTGCCAGTACCCGAGCAGGCCGGAGACGACCACGGTGAAGGCGAGGCCCAGCCCGATCTGGAGCGCGCCCGGCCGACGGCGGTAGAACGCTACGGAGACGAGGCCCGGGAGGATCACGGCGACGTTCGAGCCCGCCGACCTACTAAACGAGCCGGCCTGGCGACCGTTGGGCGCTCCGTACCCGCTCGGCGTCGGCGAGCCCGGGCTCCGGACGACCCTTTAACATGCCGCGGGAACTGCGCCCGTCGTGCCTCCGCCCGGTACTCCCGTACCGATCCACGTCGTCGTCGGCGAGATCGAGCAGGGGACCGTCACGACGCGCACCGTCGTCCCGACGGCGACGCAGCCCGTCTGGCCCCCCTTCCGCCGCGTCGTGGAAGGGATCGCGAGCCGCGGGCGGCATCTCCCCCGCCACGCCCACCTCCGAGAGGAGGTGATGACCTACGTCGTCGAGGGGTTCGCCTCCTACCAGCTCGAGGACCGGCCGGAAGAGCGCCTCGCCCAAGGGGCCGCTCGATTGCTCACCGCCGGAGCGCGGGCCCACCACCAGGTGGCGCCGGGCCAGGGGGGCTCGATCCGATGGTTCAACCTGGTCCTCGACCTGCCGCGGCCGCTCGACGATCCTCCCCGCCTCCAGGCGACCGGCCCCGAGGCACCGCGGTCGACCGTCGACAACGTCGAGGTCCGTCCGCTCACCGGGTCGAGGGGACCGATGGTCCCCGCCTCGGGTCTCGAGTCCGAGGCGTGGTTCTTCCCTCAGGACAGCACCACCGTGAGAAAGGTCGGGTCCGACCGCCGCGCGGTCGTCTACGCCCTGGCCGGCCAGGGGTCGGTGGACGGACGCGCCGTGGAGACCGGCGAGGCCGCCCTCGCCGACGGCGTGGCGGGCCTCTCGGTACGCGGCGCGGAGGGGTTCCGCGCCGTCTTCGCCACGGCGCCTAGGCCTTCGACGGTCGCCCCACCCCGGTAGACGCGACCGGGGGGACCTGCTCCCGGGGGCGTCGGTGGGGCACGACCTAGGTGAACGTCACCGGGATCCGCTGGGCTGTTGAGGGGGCGGCCGTGACCGTGAACGTACCGCTCGCCTGGGTCGGGGTCTCTCCCTCGGGCGAGAACACCGTGTAGTGGTACGTCCCGATCGGCAGCTTGAACTCGATGCCGGCGCCCGGTCGGCTTTCGAACGAGAACGGGAACGACACGGCGGGGGTCGAGCCGTTGACCAGCTCCACGGCCCACCGATAGGTGCCGGTGAGCGGGAGCCCGTGCTCCTGGAAGATGACGGTCTCGGTGAGCAGCCGGAACCTCACCGCCTTCTGGTCGCTCGTTCGGCCCGAGATGTGGATCCGCCCCTCGTCGGGGACGACACGGTACTCGGGACCGGGGCCCGAGACCTCGAACTCGTAGAGGGCTCCCGCCGGGACCCGGAAGCTGACGGCGGTCCCGTTCGTGGAGTTAGTGACGGGCAACGGGCCGCCGCTGGTCGCGGCGGGAAGGAGCTCGACCGACCAGCTC
>JASHQF010000044.1 GCA_030037695.1 Thermoplasmata archaeon | reverse complement strand
CGGCCCCGACGAGGCGCCGCGCCGCCGCGGCGAAGACGCTGTCGCGCGCCTCGGCGAACCGCGCCGAGCCCCGGCCCGGGTTCGCGTCCCGGTCCCATTCCAGGGCGAAGGCGTCGGCGGACGACGGGCGGGGAGGCTCGCGACCGAGCCGGCGCTCGTGGACGGTGCGGCGCACGAGCTCGAGGTAGCCGATGTGCTCGGTGAACATCGACGCCGACTCCTCCTCGCTCGGATCGAGCGCGGCGACCGGCACACCCCGCTCCCGGCCCCACTCCAGCGCGGCGAGGACCGCGGGGTTCGGCACCCGCACCTCCCCGAAACGGCAGAGACCCCGGACCTCGCTCACCTCCGTGCCGGTGAGCGGGACGAGCGGCTCGACGGCGGCGTCGACGAAGTAGTTCTGGAACCCGGCGAGCTCTTCCGGCGAGATCCCGACCCCGAGGGCGTCGGGGGCGAACGCCTCGAGCGCCTCGACCAACGGCGCGACCTCGCTCCCCAAGCCGCGCACGGGGGCGAGGAGCAGCAGCTCGGACCCGCCCGGGCTCGGGAGGGTCCGGGCGATCACCCGTCCTCCCTCGCTTCCAGCTCCTCGAGGAGCTCTTCCGGGTCGCGGTGCCGACGCAGCTCGGTCACGGTGAGGATCGGCACCCCGTCGATCGTCGAGCGGTGGGTCCGCTCGTGCACGACGAACATCGCGTGGCCCTCGGCGACGCGGGCGATGCCGTTGAGCACCTCGGCGCGGTGGGCGGCGCTGCGCAAGCTGCCGACCCCCGTGAGGAGGATCTCCCGGGCGCGGGCGAGCGCGTCGAACGGGGCCCGGATCGTGACGGTGACCTCGAGGCCCATCCCGTCGAGCTGCCGGAACACCCCATCGCGGAGCGGGTCGCCGGTCGGCGAGAGGGGACGCTCCGGGCCGTCCTCCTTCCCGCCCGGCGCGGGCGGGGGGCCGGAGGCCCCACGCTCGGGCGGGCGGCGACCGAACAGGTCGATCGGACGGACGATCGGGGCGTCGAGGTACGCCTCGATGCGCTCGACGACGGACGCTTCGGCCCCCTGGCCCTCCTCGTAGAGCTGGATCGCACGTCGGGAGACCCCGGCGATCGTCGCGAGCGCGCCCAGCGAGAGCCCACGGGCGAGGCGGAGGAACTGCAGGCGCTCCCCGTCGATCCGCGCGAACGTGCCGCCGGGGCTCGCGTAGAGGAACGGGGGGAGCGCCTTCTCGAGGAAGTCGCGCAGCGTCGCCTCGTTGACGATCGGGACCCCGTAGCGCGTGTAGACGACCCCGTCGTCCAGTACCGCCGCCCCGCTCCTCTGGCCGACGACGAGGACGGTGGCCGGAAAGACCGCACCGAGCTCCGCGAGCCGAGCCCCTTCCTCGGCGTCGAGCGCGTCGATGTTCTTGAGCGCCTTCACCAGGAGCAGGGTCGCGTCCCGCCGGGCGACCAGGTCGAAGCTCGAGGGGCGCACGCCGGTCGTCGTCGTGACGTAGAACCCGGCCCGTTCGAGCCGGTCGCGCAGCCGCTCGATCCAGCGATCCCTCGGACGCGCCACCGAAGCCGACCCCCTCGAATTCAGCTACGGCTTCTATATAAATACCCACGCTGCGCGCTGTCGGAACGCCCGGCGGAACGGAACGCGAGAACCGTCATCCCCTGGGTCCGGGTCGGCGCCTCGTGCCCGGAGCGGTGCGACCGGTGCCGAACGCCCCGGCCCTCCTCGTGGGCGCCGGGGGCCCACGACGAGCGCGCACCCTGGTCATCGCCGACCTCCACCTCGGCCTGGGGGCGGCCCAGGAGGTTCCGGGCGGACCTCCCGGAGGCTCGGCCGCGCAGCTCGCCTTCGATCTCGTCCGGCTCGCCGAGCGCGCCGCCACGGCGACGGTGCTCATCGCGGGGGATGCCAAGCATCCGATCGTCGGCGTGCCCCCGGGGCTGCGGCGCGTCGTCTTCGGATTCTTTTCCGAGCTCCTCGAGCGAGGGCTCCGCGTGGAGCTGGTCCTCGGCAACCACGACACGGGCCTCGTGCCGTATCTTCCCCGCGAGGTGGTGGTCCATCCTCCGACCGGCGTGGTGCTCGATCGGGTCGGCATCTTCCATGGACACCGCTGGCCGTCCGAGGAGGTGCTCCGCGCGCCGACGCTCGTCGCCGGCCATCTGCATCCCGGGTTCCGCTTCGCTCCGACGGCGGACGACGCGATCGGCAAGCGGCGGTGCTGGATCCGTGCCGAGGTCCCCCCGCGGGTCCCGCTGGGGGCGCGAGGGCGCGCGCCCATGGGCCGGCGGGAGATCGTGATCCTCCCGGCGTTCAATCCGTTGGCCGGCATCGAGGCATTGAACCGGGAGAAGCCGGCGCGGGGGCGCTCGTTCCTCTACCGAAGGTTCCTGGCCCTGGGCGCGGCGCGCGCCTACCTTCTGGACGGGACCGACCTCGGCCCGATCGTCACGCAGCCGGGGGCCGCCCCGACGCCGCGATCCGCGCGGCCAGGGCCGCCGGGTCCGTGATCGGCGGAGCGCACGTTCGGCCCGTGCAGAGGAGGGCCCGAGCTTCGCCCGAGGGGGCGGCGGTCGGGGGCACTTCGGTCGGGAGAGGGATCCCCGAGGGCGGTCGGCCCCGGAACACGAACAGCTGCGGATGCCAACTACGCCGTCCGGCCGTGAGCAGCGCCTCCGCCCTCGGCCCGTCCCCCTCCACCACGACGGTGACCGCCGGGGTCTCGAGCAGGCCGGCCGCGAGGGCGGCGCCGGCTTCGAACAGACCCCCGCCGTGGGTCCGACGCGCGATCTCGAGGACGAGCGCCCGGGCCTTGTCGGTCCACGCGTCGTCGTGCCGCAGGGCGCCGAGACGGATCCACGCGAGGGCCGCGGCGGAGTTCGCCGAGAGGTGGGGGCTGTCCTCGAGCGGGTACGACGGCCGGGCGAGCCCCGCCACGACCGGCCCGTCGTAAAGCGACGGAGCGAGGTCGCGCAGGAGCCCGCCCTCTCCGCGGAACTCCCGATCGACCAGGCGCAGGAGCGACTCCGCGGCGTCCAGGTACCGCGCGTCGCCCGTGGGCACCGCGAGCTCGAGGAGGCCCGAGGCCAGGGCGACCTGGTCGTCGAGGAGTCCAAAGCCCGACGGCCCGTCAGCGCCGAGGCGATGCGGCACGCCCCGCTCTTCCGAGAGACCCTCCCGGAGCCAGCGGTCGGCGGCCGTTCGTGCCGCGTTGAGGATCCCCGCCTCTCCTAGGAACTCGCCGGCGGTCGCGAGCGCGCCTACGATCCGGCCGTTGATCGCCGCGTAGAGCGCCCGATCCACGGCCGGCGCCGGACGGCGGGCGCGTGCCTCCCGGAGCCGGGCGAGCGCGTCCCGCAGCACGTCGGCCACGGGGCGATCGAGCGGCAGGCCGGCCGCCGCCTCCTCGGGCGGAAGGAGACGGAACAGCACGTTCCGCTCGGGGTCGTGGGGCATCCTGCCGTCGGTACCGACCCCGAACGTGCGCAGGACGAGCTTCAGCTCCGAGGGGTCGAGCGCCGTCCTGAGCTCCGCGCGGGTCCAGGTGAAGTAGTTCCCGTCGTCGCCCGGGGCGTTGTCGGCGTCCTGGCTCGCCCCCCAGCCTCCGGCCGGATCGGCCAACGTCGAACCGAGCCAGCCGACGATCCCCCGGACGGTCTCCTCGAGACGCGGATCCCCGAACCGGCGCGCCCCGGCGACGAACGCCCGCAGGAGCTCGGCGTTGTCGATCGCCATCTTCTCGAAGTGCGGGATGTGCCAGCCGTCGTCGACCGAGTACCGGTGGAAGCCGCCCCCGATCTGATCGTAGATCCCCCCGTCGGCCATCCTCGTGAGCGTCTCGTGCGCCTGCGCCGTGCTCGCCTCGGCCCCGCCCTGGTACGCGTCCCAGAGCAGGAACTCGAGCGCCACGGCGTGCGGGAACTTCGGGGCCCCCCCGAACCCGCCGTTCGCGGGATCGTAGCGTGCGGCGAGGCCGAGGCGGACCGACGCGACGAACCCGCCGAGGTCGCCGCCGGTCCGCGGCGGGGCGGCCATCAGCCGTCCTAGCGCCGCTTGGATCCCGTCGGCGTTCTCGCGGATACGCCCGGGCTCCTCCTTCCACCACCGCGCGACGTCGCGCAGGACGCGGCGGAAGCCGGGGCGTCCGTGGCCGTCGGTCGGTGGAAAGTAGGTGCCCCCGAGGAACACCCTGCCGTCCTCGGCCAGGAACGCGGTGAGGGGCCATCCCCCCTCGCCGGTGAGCGCGCCGACCTCCTGCTGGTAGCGTCGATCGACCTCAGGGTGCTCGTCACGGTCGACCTTCACGGCGACGAACCCTTCGCCGAGGAGACGGGCGACCTCGGGATCGGCGTAGGTCGTCTCGTCCATCACGTGGCACCAGTGGCACCAGGAGGCGCCGATATCCAGGAGGATCGGCCGGCCGGTACGTCGCGCGACGTCGAACGCCTCGGACCCCCACGGGTACCAGTCGATCGCCTGGCCGGCCGCGCTCCGGAGGTACGTCGAGGGCGCGTTCGCGAGTCGGGAACGACGCGGATCCGGCGCCGGCGCGGCCACGTCCTCCGTCGGTCGGGCCCGGCTCTTACGGTTGACGGCGGAGCCCGCTCTCCGGGCGCCACCGGCTAAAGCCGACGCCACCGCGACGGGGGCCGTTATAAGCCCACCCTCGGTGGCGCGCCCGCGAGTCGCCATGGAGATGCAACCGGGCCAGATGGCCTACGACCGGGCGATCACCGTCTTCTCGCCCGACGGCCGCCTGTTCCAGGTCGAGTACGCCCGGGAAGCGGTCCGGCGGGGCGCGACGACGGCCGGCGTGACGTACTCCAACGGCGTCGTCCTGATCGCGGATCGACGGATCCCGAACCCGAAGCTCGCGGAGGCAGCGAGCCTCGAGAAGATCCACCAGATCGACGAGAACATCGGCTGCGCGACCGCCGGCCTCGTCGCGGACGCCCGGGTCCTGGTCGATTACGCCCGGTTCGCGGCCCAGGTCAACCGGGTCACGTACGCCGAGCCGATGTCGGTCGAGATGCTGGTCCGGCGGATCTGCGACTACAAGCAGCAGTACACTCAGTTCGGCGGGGTCCGACCGTTCGGCACGGCCCTCCTGGTGGGCGGCTACGACGACGACGGCATCCACCTGTTCGAGACCGAGCCGTCCGGTTCGCTCACGAACTTCCGGGCCGCGAGCACGGGCGGTAACAAGGGACCGGTGATGGAGCTGTTCGAGCAGAAGTACCGGGCCGGCCTCGACCGGGACGGGGCGATCCTGCTCGCGCTCGAGGGCCTGCGGGCGGGCCTGGACGAGGGCGGGAACCTCTCCCAGGTCGAGGTCTGCACGGTCGAGGAGGGGACGGGCCTCACCCGCTTCCCTCCCGACGAGGTCCAGCGGTTCGCGGGCCGGCTACCGGCCGCCGGTGGCGGTTCGGGCCGAGGCGGGCGCTCGTAGCGGGCGCGCCGAGGACCTTCCGATGGTGAAGGTCGACGACGCGGTGATCGCCCGCTGGGAGACGCAGGGATCGCGGTTCGAGGTGCTCGTCGACCCCGAAGCCGTCCAAGAGCTGAAGGACGGCAAGACGGTCGATCTCGCGGACAAGCTGGCGCTCGACCAGGTGTTCAAGGACGCGAAGAAGGGGGACAAGATCTCCGAGGAGCACCTCGAGAAGACGTTCCACACGCGGAACCTCGCCGAGATCGCCCGCCAGATCGTCCTCAAAGGCGAGGTCCAGGTCACGACCGAGCAGCGGCATCGCCTCCAGGAGACGAAGCGACGGCAGATCGTCGCGACGATCGCGCGGAACGCGATGAACCCCCAGACCGGGGCGCCGCATCCGCCGGCGCGGATCGAGGCGGCGATGACGGAGGCGAAGGTCCACATCGACCCGTTCCGGCCGGTCGACGCGCAGGTCCAGGAGGTCCTCGCCAAGCTCCGGCCGCTGATCCCGATCCGCTTCGACGTCGTGAAGGTCCAGGTGCGTCTCCCCGCCCAGCAGTACCCTCGCGTGATCGGCGAGCTGAAGGGCCTTGGGCGGCTCGTCGAGGAGACGTGGCTCGCGAACGGCTCGTGGAGCGGGATCGTCGAGATCCCGGCCGGCGTGCAGACCGAGCTCTACGAGAAGCTCAGCGCGAGGACGAAGGGGACCGCCGAGACCGCTTTGGTTAAATAGCGAGCCCCCGTCGCGCGCCCCCGGTGCAGCAAGCAACATGGCTAGAGGTCATCGGCCCGGCCCTCGTTCGAGGGGCCCAGGGGCCAGCTCGGCGGATGCCGAGCGCGAGCGGATACTAGTTCTTCCTGGTCAGGAGATCCCCGGTCGGGGCCTGAAGCCCGGACCCGGCACGTACCGGGTCGGCGGGCATGTCTACGCCAGCGTCCTCGGTCTCGTCCAGGACCGCGAGGGTGCCGCGGAGGTCGTCCCCCTCTCAGGACGGTACGTCCCGAAACCGGGGGACACGGTCGTCGGCACGGTGACCGACGCCCAGACGACGTTCTGGCTCCTCGATATCGGCGCGCCACGGTGGGCCCCGCTCCACATGACCGGGACCCCCTGGAAGGTCGACATCGGCGACACGGAGCGGTACCTGCACGTCGGCGACTCCGTCCTGG
>JASHQF010000043.1 GCA_030037695.1 Thermoplasmata archaeon | reverse complement strand
AACGAGGGGCGCTGGGACGGACGTTCGCTCACCGTGGTCGGCGCGGGGGGAGCGGCTCGGGCGACGCTGGCGGCGGCCTCCACCGTCGGGGCGCACGCCACCGTCATCGCGCGTCGTACCGAGACCGCGGCGGCCGTGGCGAAAGAGTTCGGCGCGGAGCTGGGGGACCCCCTCGCCCCTCAACCTTCCGCCCTTCTCGTGCACGCGACGCCGGCCGGTCGCAAGGGGAGCGACCCCCTCGCGTTTCCGATCGGTCCGCTCTTGGCCCCGGGGGGCTTGCTGCTGGATTGGGTCTACCGGCCCGACGAACCGATCCTCAAGGAGGCCGCCCTCCGGGCGGGGAGCGCCTACGAAGACGGGTGGCGCCTCTTCGTCTACCAGGCCGCGGCGTCGTTCGAGGTCTGGTGGGACGAGGGGCCCGAAGCGCAGTTCGTGGAGGCGGCCCTCGAGGAGGGGGGATGCGCGGCGTAGGTACGGCGCGCGGTGCGATCACGGTGGTGAACGCCCTCCCGACCGGGATCGGCAGCGCGATCGGGATCGAGCTCCCCGTCCGCGCCGAGGTCGAGCTCGAGACGGTGGCTCGTAACTCGACCCGCCCCGAGATCGAACCCCGCTCGTCGGCGACGCCGCTCGTCGAGGAGTCCGTCCGCCGGGCCGAAGCGGAGTTCGCGGACCCCGGGCTCGCCGTGACGAAGCTCACGGTCCGGTCCGAAATCCCACCGGCGCGGGGGCTCAAGAGCTCGAGCGCGGTCGCGTCCGCGATCGTCCTTGCGGTCGCCCGGGCCGCGGGGCGACAGCCGCTGCCGGTGGAGGTCGCTGCGATCTCGGCCGGGGCCTCGCGAAGCGCCGGCGCGAGCGCGACCGGAGCGTTCGACGACGCTCTCGCGGGCCTCACCGCGGGCCTCGTGATCACCGACAACGTTCACGATCGCCCGATCCGGGTGGCGACGATCGATTCCGACCTCGAGGTCGGCCTCTGGATACCGACGGGCACCCATCCGGCATCCCCGCAGACCTTGGGAGCGTTTCGAGCTGAGGCCGGTGCGGCCCACCGGGCGGTGGAGGCGGTCCTGGCGGAAGACTGGCCGCGCGCGATGGACCTCAACTCCGAGCTGGTCGAGCGAGTGATGGGGTACCGTGAGTACGGGCGGCTCCGGGCTGGGGCCCGGCGCCTCGGCGCGCTCGCCGCGGGTGCGAGCGGGCTCGGGCCCTCCTTTGCGCTCGTCGCGCCCCCGTCCGCCTTCCCCGAGGTGCTGTCGGTCCTTCCTCGCGGCGACGGAGAGGTACGCCGAGTGTCCCTGCACAACGGCAGCTCAGGGTCGGAGGTCCGCGGACGATGAGCCGGGTCCGCGTACGTCCAGGGTCCGTCAGCGGAACCGTCTTGGCTCCGCCGTCGAAAAGCTACACCCACCGAGCCCTCGTTGCGGCGCACCTGGCGGGCCGGGCGTACCGCGTCGAGCGCCCGCTCGTCTCGGACGACACCCTCCGCACGGCGTCGGGCCTCCTCGAGCTCGGGTCGCGCACCGAGCGCAAGCGAAGGGCGTGGAAGGTCGAGCCCGGAGCGTCCCCAAACTCCCGGACGCGAAGCACGATCGATTGCGGGGAGTCCGGGACAACGCTGAGACTGCTCGCGGCGGTCGTCGCCGCATCACGGACCCCGATCCGGTTCACGGGGCAAGGGCGGCTCCCGGCCCGACCGATGGGACCGTTGATCGAGTCGCTGCGCGCCCTGGGCGCCGATCTTCGCCCTGCGGCAGCGTCGAACGCCCTCCCCTTGGAGATCCGCGGCCCGATCCACGGAGGGAGGGTCGCGATCGACGCCTCGCAAAGCTCCCAGTTCATCTCGGCGCTCCTCCTGGTCCTGCCCACGGTCGGGCCCGACTCCTCCCTGCTCCTCCAGGGCAGCATCGTCTCCGTCCCCTACATCGAAGCGACGCTCGCCGTCCTACGGTACCACCGGGTGCGTTTCCATCGGCGCCGGGCCACCTTCGAGCTCCCCGGTGGGCAGGTGTTCGGCTCGGACCGATTCCGTGTTCCCGGAGATGCGTCCTCCGCGGCGTACCTCTGGGCCGCGGCGGCCGTTGCGGGCGGCCGGGTCACGGTCGAAGGGATCTCGCGCCGGTGGCCTCAGGCCGACCTTGCCGTGCTCGACCTGCTTCGGGCGTACGGCGCGGAGGTGCGCGCTGCGGGAGACAGGGTGACCGTGACGGGGGGCGAGCACCTGCCGTTCCGCATCGCGCTCACGGGCTCGCCCGACCTCTACCCGCTCGCGGGGGTCCTCGCCGCAACGGCGAACGGGGTCAGCGCGATCGAGGGGGCCCCCCAGGTCGCGTTCAAGGAGTCCGACCGGAGGACCGAGACCTTGGCTCTCGTCCGCTCGATGGGCGCGTCGGGCGCCCTAACCGAACGCGCGCTGCTCGTCCGTGGGACCGCCCGTCCGCGGGGCCGGCCGCGCCGAACGTTCCGCGATCATCGCCTCGTGATGAGCGCCGCCGTCGGAGCGCTGGCGGCCGATCGACCGGTCGAGATCGGGGAGGCGACGGCCGTGGAGAAATCGTACCCGGGGTTCTGGAACGACCTCGCCCGGATCTCGGAGGGGGTCCGGCCCGGATGATGGAGTTCGGACGCGCCTTCCGGATGACGATCTTCGGCAGCAGCCACGGGCCCGAGGTCGGCGTCGAGATCCAGGGGATCCCGGCGGGTACCCCGATCGACGCGGCGGCGATCCAGGGGGAGCTCGATCGCCGGCGTCCCGTGGGCCGCCGCCTGGCGACCCGACGGCAGGAGGAGGATCGGCTCGTCGTCGACCGCGGGGTGCGCAGCGGTCGGGCGGACGGGACCCCGTTCCGCGCCCACGTCGCCAACGAGGACGTCCGCCGAGAACCGTACGACCGCATGCGCGAGACGCCGCGCCCGGGGCACGCCGACTACCCGGCGAGGGTCCGCTACGGACCGGAGGCTGACCTCTCGGGGGGCGGGATCTTCTCCGGTCGGATGACGGTCGGGCTCGTGATCGCCGGGGCGATCGCTCGTACGCTCCTGGGCCGTCGAGGGATCGAGATCGCGGCGTTCACCCGCTCGATCGGGCCCGTCACCGCAGAGATCCCGGAGGCGACGCCGCTCGCCGAGCTGGCCGCGCGGGCGCGGGCCCAGGAGGTCGGATCGCCCGACGCGGGGGCGGCGGCGGCGATGGAGGCCGCGATCGCGGAGGCCCGGCGCGAGGGCGACAGCCTCGGAGGGGTCGTAGAGATCCGGGCGACCGGCGTTCCGGTCGGCCTCGGGGAGCCGTTCTTCGACTCGGTGGAGAGCGTCATCGCCCACGCCGTCTTCTCGGTCCCGGCGGTCAAGGCGATCGAGTTCGGCGCCGGGTTCCGTGCCGCCCGGATGCGGGGTAGCGAGCACAACGACCCGTTCGTTTGGGACGGCCGGGCCGTGCGTACCGCGACGAACCACGCCGGGGGGATCCTGGGGGGCCTCGCCACGGGAATGCCGATCGTCGTTCGGGTCGCGGTGAAGCCGACGTCCTCGATCGCCAAGGCGCAGCGGACCGTGAACCTCGCGACGGGCGAGGCCGAAGAGCTCGTCGTCACGGGCCGGCACGATCCGTGCATCGTCCCCCGAGCGGTCGTGGTGCTCGAAGGCGTGACCGCGGTGGCGCTCGCCGACCTGGCCCTGGTCGGGGGGTTCCTCTCGTGAGCGACGCCCGGCTCCCGACCGCCATCCTCGGCGCGAGCGGGTACATCGGTCAGCATTTCGCGCGCCTCCTCGCCGAGCACCCCGACTTCGAGCCGCCG
>JASHQF010000042.1 GCA_030037695.1 Thermoplasmata archaeon | reverse complement strand
CTCCGGACTCGAGCCGCGGGTGCCGCTCGGGCCGTACCTCGAGCTCCGCCCCTACGCGGAGCCAGCCCTACGGCAGATCGCGCGCGACCGGACGGAGCGAGCGCTCGGGCGAGCCCCGCCCCCGTCGCTCGTCGACGCCATCCTGGCCCGGGCCGTAGAGGAAGGCGGGGGAGCGAGCCGGGCGATCGAGCTCGTGCGGCGCGAGCTCTTCGGGGGTCGCGCCGCGACCCCGCGAGGCTTCGGAAATCTCCGGCGCGATCCGGGGATCCCGATCGAGCCGCGGGTCGTTCGGGCGATCGGGGGGGCGAGCGACGGGGTCTCCGCCCGGCTCGGGGAGGTCCGGCGGCTCGAGGCGAGGTACGCCCTCGAAGAGGGCCGTCGTCCCCTCCCCCCGACGACCCTGTGGCGGCGGATCGTCCGGCTGGAGCGCGCCGGGTACGTCCGACGGGAGATACGGACCGGCGGGGAGGGAGGCACCCGCTCGGTCGTCCGTGTGCTGACGCCGCTCGACGAGTGGGTCACGGCCCGGGTTCGGGTCCAAACTCGTCCAGTCGCCGGGGCGAGCGGCGAGGTGTCGCCGGAACTCGCTCCTCCGGGCGTACGTCGGGGGCCGGTTCCCGAGCTGCTTTCCGGGGCGTGAGCTGAGCGACGACCATCTCGGCCAGGCGGTGGGAACGGAGCGCCTGCGCGATCCGCTCGACCGGGGCGGCGCGCAGGGCCTCCCGGTCGGCGAAACCCGCCCGGAACAGGAGCCGCGCTCGGACCCGGCCGATCCCCCGCAGCCGCACGAGGTCGAGGAGTTCCTCCTTGACCCCGTAGCGGACGCGGAGGGCGAGATCGTCGATGGTGCGGGCGAGCCGGCGCTGGAACGTCCCCGCGATGCGGCTCGCCCCGAACAGGAGCCACTCCGCGTCCTCGACCTTCGTCCGGAGGTCGCCCGCCCCGATGCCGAAACGCTCGCTGAGCTCCACGATCGGCGTCTCGTCGATCCATCCCTCGAGGACGCAGGCGGTCTTGAGGCCGGCCAGGAACGTGCCGAACGCGAGGTCGAGCGGCGGGGTCTCGGGGCGCACGAGCAGCTCCTCCGCCTCGTCGACGAACCGGGCGTGGAGCTCCGGCTCGTCCGCCCGCCGGACGAACAGCGGCGGCAGGTCCGGGGTCGCCGCGATCGCCGCGAGGATCGGGAAGTCGCCGACGCCGAGCGGCGCGTGCTCGACGACGTCGCGGAGCGCGACCGCGCTCAGGGGATCCAGATACAGTTCGCTCGTCAGCGTCCCGAACCGGGTCGCTCGCAGGAACGCGCCCGGCACGAGCAGGTCGTGCTGCTCGAGGAACCTCCGCACCGCCGCGACGACCTCGCGCAGCTCGGCGATCGGGAGGGTACGGCCGTAGAACGTCGTGCGGAAGAAGCCGTCGAGCTCCTCGGCCGTCGTGACCGCGCCGCTCGCCACCAGGGCGAGGAGATGCATGCGGAGCGCGGCCTCCGAGGCGAGACGGCTCACGATCGGCTCGGGGGGCGCGGCCAGGTAGGCGTCGATCAACCGCTCCTCGTCCTCAGGGGTGCGGGCGACGACCAGCGCCTCCCCGTACGGGTCGAACCGGGGGCGGCCCGCCCGGCCGAGCATCTGGTGCACCTCGAGGGCAGGGATCGGGGCCTGGAGCCCGAGGCGATCGTCGTAGCGGGTCGTGTCCCGGACGATGACGCGCCGGGCCGGCAAGTTGATCCCCGCGGCGAGGGTCGGGGTCGCGACGAGCACCTTCAGGACGCGGTCCCGGAACGCATGCTCGACGATCTGGCGCTCGGCATGGGTCAGGGAGGCGTTGTGGAACGCGACGCCGGAGGGGAGCAGGCCGCTCAGGCGGCGGACCCCCTCGGTCTCCTCCTCGGAGACCGTGCCGAGCTCCTCCGCCGCCCGCTGCGCGCGGCCCCGACCCTCGGGTCCGAGCAACCGCGCGACGGTGGGCACGAGCGCGAGCGCCAGCTGCTCGCTCGACCGCCGACTGTTGACGAAGACGAGCGCCTGGCCGCCTTCCGAGACGATCGTGCGGACGAGACGCGGTACCGCTTCCCCCGGCGGGGCGACCTCCCGGGTCGTGAGGTCCGTGAACGTGATCCGGCCCTCGCGGTAGACGCCGAGCCGGAGCGGCACAGGACGGAAATCGCTCTCGATCGGCTGCGCGCCGAGCCACGCCGCCACCTCCGCCGCGTTCGCGACCGTCGCCGAGAGGGCGACGATCTGCAGCTCGGGGTTCCGCCGGCGCAGGAGCGTGAGGCAGACCTCGAGCGTCGGCCCCCGCTCGGGGTCGCGGAGGAGGTGGACCTCGTCGGCGACGACCGCGCCGAGCCGGTCGAGCCAGGGGCTCTTGCGCCGGAGCAGGCCGTCCGCCTTCTCGCTCGTCGCGACCAGGATGTCGACCTTCTCCAACCGATCGGCGGGCAGGTCGAAATCGCCGACCGAGACGCCGACGCGGAACCCCAGGTCGGCGAACTGCTGGAGCTCCTCGGCTTTCTCGTGGGCGAGGGCGCGCAGGGGAACGAGATAGAGGCCGGTCCGCCCGGCGCGGGCGGCCCGCAGGAGGGCGAGGTAGGCGATCAGCGACTTCCCGCTCGCCGTCGGGCAGGCGAGCAGCACGCTCCTACCGGCGAGCACCGGCCCCGCGGCCGCGGCCTGGGGGGGATAGAGGCGATCGATCCCCCCCGCGCGCACGATCGCCGCGATCTCGGGAGCGAGCCCGGCCGACTCGAGCGAGCCCGGGGGGCTCTCGGCGGCGGGGGGCTCCCGGGAGGCCGCGTCGTCCGCCGTCGAGCCCGAGGGAAGACCCGGGACCGACCCGGGCCCCGAGCCGGTCTTTCTTCGACTCACCCGTCCGGCCCCCGCGAGGGGCCCGCCTCCCGAGCGGGCTCCTCACCGAGCAGCCGTCGGGCGATGACGAGCTCCTGGACCTCCGTCGTCCCCTCCACGAGGGGGAAGACCCGCGCATCCCGCAGGAGGCGCTGCGGCTCCGCGCTCCCGCCTACGCCCGCCGGGCCGGCGACATCGACGCCCGCGGAGGCGATCGAGACGGCCGCCCGCGACGCCACGAGCTTGGCGACCGAGGCCTCGATCACGAACGGCGCGCCCGCGTCCCGTCGGTCGGCCGCTTCCCCGACGAGGGAACGGGCGGCCGCCAGCTCGGCGTACGCCCGGGCGAGCGCATGCCGCTTCCACGGGTCGTCCGAGTCGCGGACCGCAGCCCGCATCTCCTCGAAGGCGGCGTGGGCGACGCCGAGGGCGCACGCGGCGATCCCGACCCGGCCCCCCGCGAGCGAGGTGAGGGCGATCCGCAGGCCCGCCCCCTCGGGCCCGAGGAGCGCGTCCGGAGGGAGCCGGACCCGCTCGAGCACGAGCTCGGTCGTCTCGCTCCCGCGGAGCCCGAGCTTGTCGAGACGTTGGGCGACGGAGAACCCGCCCGTCCCGGGCGGGACGAGGAAGGCGGAGATCCCGGCGTGCCCGAGCGCAGGGTCCCGGGTGGCGAACAACACCACGATCCCGGCGCTGACGGCGTTGGAGATGAACATCTTGCTCCCGGCGAGCACGAACCCGTCCGGTCCCGCGGTGTAGCGGGTGCGCAGCGCCCCCGCGTCGGAGCCCGCGCCCGGTTCCGTGAGCGCGAACGCCCCGATCCGTTCGCCGCGGGCCAGCGGCCGGAGGTACCTTTCCTGCTGGGCCTCCGAGCCCCACACGAGGATCGGCGACGCGCAGACCGAGAGATGCACGGCCACGAGGACCGCGACGGCGGCGCTCCCGCGGGCGAGCTCCTCGAGGACAGCCGCCACGCAGCGTCCGTCGCCCCCGGCGCCGTCCCAGGAGGGAGGGATCCCGAGGCCGAGGAACCGCTCGCGCGCCAGCGCCCGGATCGCTTCCTCGGGGATCCGGTCCTCGCGGTCGATCCGTGCGGCGATCGGATGGAGATCCCGGTCCACGAACTCCCGTGCGTGCCTCCGCCACTCCTCGGCGGTGCGCTCCCCGTCCACCGGCACCGCCCGGGCAGGTCGCCCAACCCTTAAGCCCGTGCCGGGCGTCGAGCGTCCGGTCGGCGAGCCAGGATGGTCGACGCCCCGACCCCGAAAGATCGGTTCACGTCGCTCGACACGCTCGCCCTGGTCCGCGAGCTCCGAGCGCTGGGCCGCGCGCACGTCGACAAGTCCTACGATCTCCCGGGGATCGGCTGGTCCGTCGTGCTCCGAAGCCCCCGCGCGGGGCGCCGCGAGCTCGCGATCGTGCCCGGTCGGTACGCCGCGCTCCGAGAGCTCCCGGCCGAGCGCTCGGAGGAGCTCTCGCCGTTCGCCCGCGAGCTCCGTCGCCTGCTCACCGGGGCCGCCCTCCGAACGGTCGTCGATCCGATGGGGGAGCGCTACCTCGAGATCGTCCTCGAGCGCGCCTCCGAGCCGGGCGAGCTCGTCCTCGCGGCCGAGCTGTTCGGGGCCGGCAACGTCCTCGTCTCGCGCGGGGGAGCGATCGCGGCGGTCGCCTCGCCGCGACGTTGGGCCCATCGGGACGTCCGGGTCGGTCGCCCGTACGCCCGGCCCCCCGCCCGCCCCGATCCGTGGACGCTCGGGGCCGGAGAGATCGAGCGTATCCTCGGCGCCTCCCGCACCGATCTCGCCAGCACGCTCGCCGCCCGCCTCGGGCTCGGCGGCCCGGTGGCCGAGGAGGTCCTCGCAAGGGCCCACCTTCGCGGCACCGAACCGAGCGCGACCACGGTCGCCGCGGCCGCGTCGTCGGTGCGGAGCACGCTCGCCGAGCTCGTCGCCGAGATCGGCGACAACCCGCGGGGGTTCGTGGTCGAACGGGCGGGCGTGCCGGTCGAGGCCGCGCCGTACCGCCCGCATCGTTGGGCGGAGGTCCCCGGGACGCAGATCGAGGAGCTCGGCACCTTTTCCGAAGCGGCGGCCCGGTTCTTCGCCGCCGTCGCGCCCCCCGTCGAGGCGCCCGAGGCCCGAGCGGCGCGCGCCCGGCGGCAGGAGCTGGAACGGCTCGTCGAGCGTCAGGTCGAGGCGGTCCGTGCCCTCACCGAGTCGGCCGCCGCGCGCAAGCTCGATGCCGACGCCGTGTTCGCCCATTATGCCGAGGCCGAGGCCGCGCTGCGCTCCGCGGCCGCTCGGCATCCCGTCCCCGAGCGGATCCCGGTGCGCCTGGGGTCGCGTCCCCTCGAGCTTCCGTTCTCCCCGTCGCCGCGCGAGAGCGCCCAGGTACTGTATGCGGAGGCGAAGCGGTTCGCCGAGAAGCTGGAGGGAGC
>JASHQF010000041.1 GCA_030037695.1 Thermoplasmata archaeon | reverse complement strand
CCGGGCGGAACCCGAAGCAGATGGAGATGATGATGCGTCGGCTCGGGATGACGCAGGACCCGCTCCCGGGCGTCGAGGAGGTCGTCGTGCGGACCCGGAACCAGGAGCACGTGTTCCGGGCCCCGCAGGTGACGGTCGTCACGGTCCAGGGGGTCCGGACCTACCAGGTCGTCGGCACCCCCGAGATCCGGCCCCGGGGCGGCCCCCCGGCGCCGTCGCCGGCGGCGACCGGGGTCACCTCCGGACCGTCGGACGAGGATATCCAGCTCGTGATGGAGCAGGCGAACGTCCCGCGCGAGGAAGCCGTCGAGGCGCTCCTCGCGACGAACGGGGCCCCGGCGGAGGCGATCCTCCGGATCCTCACGCGCGGCGAAGATGGCGGGTGAGCCGCCCGGCCCGATCGCCCAGGAGTGCGTCGAGGGGTACCTCTTCGCCCGGTCCCCGCTCGAGCTGCTCTTATTCCGACGCCCCCCGGCCCGGGGGTCGATCTGGGTCCCGATCAGCGGCAAGGTCGACCCCGGCGACGCCGACCTCGAGGCGGCGCTGCGGCGAGAGCTCGCGGAGGAGACCGGTCTCGCCACGCCCCGGTCGGTCGAACCCCTGGATTGGCACGTGACGTTCCGCGTCGACTCGGGGGCGATCTGGCGGCTGCACGCCTACGCGGTCGAGGTCGATCGGGGGTTCGCGCCCCGGCTCAGTGACGAGCACGATCTCTCGGCGTGGGTCGACCCTCCGGAGGCCGTGCGCCGTCTCCATTACACCGACAACCGAGAGGCGATCGGCCGGCTGCAAGAGCGCCTCGGCAGGCCGGCACCGAAGCCTTAGCGCCGCGCGTCGTCCGGGAACCGATGGAGCCGAGACCGTCGCCGCGGACGTTCCCGTCGGTCGGCGACGAGCTGATCGAGGCGGTGCGCCGCGCCGCCCCCCGCCGGGTGGTCCTCCAGGTACCGGCGGGGCTGGTCCGGGACGCCCACGAGCTTGCCGCGCGCCTCCGGGACGGGACCGGGATCCGGACCGTCCTCGCGGCCCGGCCCTGCTTCGGCGCGTGCGACCCGCCGACCCCCGACGAGGCCCCGGGCGCGGAGCTCGCGATCGTCCTGGGTCACGCCCCGATCCCGAACGCCCTGCCCCAGCGCCCGACCTGGTTCGTCGAGATGCGGAGCCCGGGCGGCGACCCCCGCGCCCTGGCCGAGACGGTCCGGGGCGCGGGCCTCCCCCGCCGTCTCGGCGTCGTCGCCTCCGTCCAGCACCTCGATCTCCTCCCCGCGCTCACCGCGGAGCTCGCGGAGCGCGGCTTCGAAGTGCGGGTCGGACGGGGGGATCGGCGCCTCGCCTACGCCGGTCAAGCGCTCGGCTGCAACTACACCGGCGCCGAGGAGGTCGCGGGTTCGGTGGAGGCGTTCCTGTTCGTGGGCACGGGACGGTTCCACCCGCTGGGCCTCGCCTGGGCGGTCGATCGCCCCGTGTGGTCGCTCGATCCGCTCCAGGGGACCCTGGAGCCCCCGATCGATCGGGGGGCGCTCGTGCGACGGCGCCAGCTCCTGGTCGCGACGGTGCGGGACGCGCGCCGCTGGGGGATCCTCGTGTCGACGTTCTCGGGCCAGAACCGGACCCCGACCGCGCTCGCCCTCCAGGAGCGGGCCCGCGCACGGGGGCGCGATGCCGAGATCCTCCTGTCGGCCCGGATCGACCCTCGCGACCTCGAGGGACGCGACCTCGAGGCATACGTCTCGACCGCCTGCCCCCGGATCGCGCTCGACGACACGGCGCTGTACCCGAAGCCGGTGCTCACGCCCCCCGAGTTCCTGATGGCCCTCGGCGAGCTCCCGCTGGAGCCGTACCGCTTCGATACGTACCACTAGGCCCGGCGCGGTCCCGTCGAGGCTCCCGCCGAGCGATCCCGGGCGGCGGCCTCCTCCAGGAACCGACGGTGGATCCGTGGATCGCTCGCGAGCTCGGGATGGAACGTGAGCCCCCAGAGCGCCCCCTGCCGGACCCCCACGACCTCGGCGTCCCGCCAGGCGATCGCGCGGGCGTGGGGCCCGACCTCGAGGACCCGCGGCGCGCGGATGAACACCCCCGGGAACGGGGGTCCGTCGAGCCCGTCGACGCGGACGGGGCCCTCGAACGATTCGGTCTGCGCCCCGTAGTCGTTGCGGCGCACGGTCACGTCGATCGCGCCGAACGTCGGAGGGTTGGGGCCGGACGGGCCCCGCTCGAGGCGGGCGGCCAGCAGGATCAAGCCCGCGCAGGTGGCCAGCACGGGCAATCCGGCCCGGACGCGGGAGGCGAGCGGGGCCCACAGCTCCGCCTCCCGGAGCAGCCGCGCGATCGTGGTCGATTCCCCGCCCGGCAGGAACAGGGCGCCGACCTTCGCAAGGTCCGGGGGCGAGCTGACCGCGATCGGCGGCTCGCCCGGCACGAGGCGGGCGATCGCTCCCAGGTGCTCGGGGACGTCGCCCTGGAGCGCGAGGACGCCGACCTTCATCCGGTACGGGGAGCCGCCCGAAGCTCCTCGACGATCGCCTTCGCCCGGTCGAACCGGATCGCCTTCCCTTCGATGAGGCGCTGGACGACCCGATCGACCTCCTCCGGGCGCGCGCCGGCGGAGACGGCGAGGTTCCGGGCGTGGAGCTCCATATGGCCGCGCTGGATCCCTTCGGTGGCGAGCGCCCGCAGCGCCGCGAAGTTCTGGGCGAGCCCGACCGAGGCGAGGACCTCGCCGAGCTCCCGCGCGCTCGCGACGCCGAGGAGCTTCACCATCGTCTTCGCGGTCGGGTGGACCGCCGTCGCCCCGCCGACGAGGCCCACCGGCGCGGGGACCTCGATCGAGCCGACGAGGTTCCCCTCCCGGTCCTTCTCGTAGGAGGTGAGCGGCCGGAGCGCCGAGCCGTCGTGGCTCCCCTGCCAGGCCGCGTAGCTGTGCGCGCCGCTCTCGATCGCGCGGAAGTCGTTGCCGGTCGCGACGACCACGGCGGAGATGCCGTTCATGATCCCCTTGTTGTGCGTC
>JASHQF010000003.1 GCA_030037695.1 Thermoplasmata archaeon | reverse complement strand
AGCTCGATCGCCTCTTCCTCTCGCTCCTTCGCGGCGGCGCGGTCCCCCGCGTCCCGTAGGGCCCCGGCGAGCTCTTCCAGCGTCCGGGCCCGCTCGAGCTGCCAGCCCAGCCGTTTCCACAGGTCGGTGGCCTCGGCGAACCGCGCCGCCGCTGGCGCAGGCTCCCCCCGCGCCCGGAGGGCCCGACCCTCGGCCCGGGCCACGAACGCCGTAGCCAGGTCCTCGCCGAGCTCGCCCGCGAGCACGCGAAGCTCCTCAAGATGGCCCGCCGCGGCGTCCGGGGCCCCTCCCTCGAGCTCGGCGCGGGCGAGAAGTTCGAGGGTCTCCAGGAGCAAGAGGGCGTCCATCGCGGGCGGCCCGGCCTTGCGCGCGAGCTCGCGGGCCGTCCGCAGGCGGTCGATCGCCGCGCGGAACCGTCCCCGGCGCAGGGCGCACTTGCCGAGCACGATCTGGGTCTGGGCCGACTCCTCCCAATCGCCTCCCTCGGCGAGGAGCCGCTCGGCCTCCCACAGGAGTTGCTCGGCTCGGGCGAGCTCCCCCCGGGCGAGGGCGACCTCGGCGAGCACCGCGATCGCGGTGGGCCGTTCGCGCCGGGGGTCGCCGCCGGCGAACGCCCGGTGCTCCTGGGCGACCGCCTCCGCTCGCCGCAGGTCGCCGAGCCGCCAGTCGATGTAGGAGATCACCCCGCCCTGGATCACCGCCTCGTGCAGCACGTCCCGGCCCCGCCGGGCGTACTCGAGGGCGTCCTCGGCGGCGCGGAGCGCGCCGCGCCCGTCGCCGCGGATGTGGAGGAGGGCGATCGCCCGCAGGAACATCACGTTCGGCACGACGGTGCGGGCCGCGGCCTCCCGCGCGAGGGCGAGCGCCGCGTCGAGCTCCTCCCAGAGGGTCGCCTTCTCCGCCGGGAGCGCTACCGAAGCGAGCAGCATCCGCGCGGAGGCCTCGATCTTCTTATCGCCCACTTCGCGCGCCGCTTCGATCGCGCGCCGCCAGTTCTCCCGCGCCTCCGCGATCCGGACCTCCTGGAACATGATCATCCCGGTCGTGTCGTACAGGCGGGCCCGCTCGACCGTGGGCGGACCGTCGGCGAGAAGCTTCCGGGCCTGCTCGAGGTGCTCCATCGCCCGGACCGGCTCGTTGTGCGCCGTGATCCGGCGGGCGATGCTCCGGTGGGCCTCGCCGGCCCGCACGGGCAGCCCGCAGTGCTCGAACTCCTCGGCCGCTTCCCGCATCGCTCGGTACGCTTCGGTATGCCGGCCGAGCAGGTCCGATTGCACGCCGGCGCGGAACAGGAGCTCGGCGCGACGCGGGGGATCCGGCCGCGAGTCGAGCAGCTCCTGCGCCAACGCGTAGTGCCGGAGGGCCTCTTCCCGGGCGTAGAGACGCTCGGCCTCCTCGGCCGCTCGGACCGTGTGCTCGAGCGCATGATCGAAGTCGTGCGCCATCAGGTAGTGGTGCGCGAGCTCGGCCTCGGAGACCGACGTCCCTTCGGCGGCGACCGATTCGAGGACGCGCGCCGCGCTGGCGTGGTAGCGGGCCCGGCGCACGAGGCTGAGCTCCTCGTACAGCAGCTCACGGACCGGCCGGTCAGCGAAGGCGAGGCGCGGCCCGCCGGACGGGGCCTCCCGCTCCTCCAGGATCCCGGCGCCGATCCCCTCCTCCACGCGGCCGAGGAGCTCGTCGGCGGGCGTTCCCGTCATGCGCGCGAGCGCTTCGAACGAGAAGATCGGTCCGAGCACGGCCGCCTGGCGCAGCACGTCGACGCTCGCCGGCCCTAAACGGGCGAGGCGGCGCCGCACGATCGCCTTGAGGCCCGGTGTGAGGCGGATCTCGGCGCCCGGTCTCGGCGCCCATCCCGCGTGGGTCCAGGCGAGCGCTCCGTCGGTGACGAGGGCCTGGAGCATCGCTTCGAGGATCCGCGGGTTCCCTCCTGACTTCTCGAACAACTGGCCGGCGAGCCGTTCGCCGTCGGGGGCGAGGCCCCCGCGGAGCCTCCGTCGGACGAGCTCGGTCGACGCGGCGGCATCGAACGGCGCGAGAGCGATCGTCTCGACGCCCGCCTCCCGCTGGAGCTCGTCCAGCGCGGGATCCGGTTCCGGATCCGAGGGGTCCCGATCGGTCCGGCAGGCCGCGACCACGAGGGTCCGAGAGGGGCCGAGCCGCGGAAACAGGTGGCGCAGCAGCTGGAGGGAGGAAGGGTCGGCCCACTGGAGGTCGTCCAGGATGACGACCGTAGGACGGACCCGGCCGAGGTTCTCGAGCGCTCGGCGGACCCCCTCGAACAGACGGCGGGACGAGGCGTCGCCGGCCGCCGAAGAACCCGCCCCGAGGCGGTCCCGCAGGTCGGGCAGGAGCTCCACGATCTCCTCCTCGCAACCCTGCGCCATCGACCGGAGGGCGTCGTCGGGGAGCCCGCGCAGACCCTCGCGCAACGCATCCGACCACAGCGCGAACGGCGCGGCGAGGCCGGCCCGGTCCGCGCGGGCTCGGAGGACCCGGCTCCCGTCCCGAGAGGCCGTGGCGGCGAACTCCTCGAGCAGGCGGCTCCGGCCGACCCCCGCGGCCCCGGTGACGACCACGACCCTCCCAACGCCGGACGCGGCGCTCGACGCGGCGCGGCGGAGCCGCCCGATCTCTGCCTGGCGCTGGAGGAACGGGGCCGTCTCGTGGAGCCCCGGAAGGGTCCACGGGAGCTCGATCCGGTAGACGGTGATCGGCGTCTCGATGTTCTTGAGCGGGGCCCGCTCGAGCGGGTGGAACGCGAACGGGATCGTGTTCTGGACCTGCTCCCGTACCGGGCCGGTGACGCAGATCCCCCCCGGCTCGGCGAGCGGTTCGATCCGCGAGGCGATGTTCACGGCGTCGCCCACCACGTCCTGCCCGGCCCGGACGACGTCCCCCACGTGGACGCCGATGCGCATTTCGATCGGCTCGCCGCGAACCGCCTGGTTCCGCTCGAGGAGCCGCCGCTGCATCTCGATCGCGCACTCCACCGCGTCCAGCGCGCTCTCGAACTCCAGGAGCGAGCCGTCCCCCATGGTCTTCACCTCACGGCCCCCGAACCGCTCGAGCGCCGGTCGCAGGAGCGAGCGGTGCTCCTCGACGATCTTCAGAGCGAGCGGCTCGTCCCGCTGGGCGAGCGCCGAGTAGCCCACCAGATCGGTGAACATGATCGCCGCGAGCCGACGGCGTCCTTCCGGCACGGTGCCGGCAGCGGCTCCGGGCGATTAACCGCGCGGGCGGGGCCCGGGGGGCCCTCCGAGGACTACGGGGCCCCCGGGACGGCCGGGGTGGCAGGGAGCGCCGGCGGGGCGAAATCGACCGCCACGTACACGCCCGACCCCGAGACGGTAACGCTCGTCGCGAGACAGTGAACGGGCATCGAGGGCGCGCTCGCCGGCGGAGGCCCGGAGCAGCTCCATCCCCGGGGACCCAGGACCTCGAGCAGGAACGTCCCGTTGGGGAGATCGAGCATGAGCGTCGATCCGCGGCCGGCGATCTGCTTCGTTCCGGTGCCGGACCCGTGGACCGGCCCGACCGCGCGGATCGCCCACCGGGTGTTGGTCACCAGCCCGCTCTCCATGACCGCCACGGTGTAGGTCGAGACGCGGAAGTGGACCCGAAGGACCGTCGGGCCGTTCACCTCGAGCTGCGTGTACTCCGGAGTTGGGGTGAACCCCGGGACCCCACCGATCGTCACGTTGTAGGGGCCGTTCCCTAGGGAGACGGTTCCCGACGCCTTGGAGAGCACGATCGTCGCGTTGGAGCCGCTCGTAGCGTTCGAGGCGCCGTAGAACGCAACTCGCCACGGCGTGGGCAATCGGAGACCGGACTCTCGCACGGTCACCACCGAGTGGCTGGGCGCGAGCGTGACCGTCACGGGGAGGGCCACCGGATGCGTGGAGGTGAGGTTGAGGGTTCCCCCCGAGACGCTCTCGTAGCCTGGGGGGAGGAGGGGGGCCCAGGCGTACACCCCTTCCGGTAGGAGGCCCAGCTGAAGCGTAGAGGTGGAGGTCTTGAGGTGGACGAGCACGAGCGTCGGGCACCGCGTGAGGACGGGCCACCCTCCCGTCGCCGGCAGGTTCGCGCACGGTCCGGTCGAGGTGCTCGACGTCCCCGTACAGCCGCCGGAGCCGCTGGAGCCGTTGCCTCCCCCGGTACGCGGCGGGGCACAACAAACGGTGCCCCCCGAGGTGTTGCCTCCCCCGGTCCGGGGCGGCTCGCAGGCGACGCTGACCCCCCAGGAGGATCCGGCCGGCAGCCCGTGCTCCGACAGGGTCACCCGGGCGTACGAAAAGGTCACGGGGGCTAGGTCCCCGCCCGGATAGATGTAGGTCCGACAATAGTACCCGACGCACCCGAACGCCGGTAGTACGTTGAGCAGGGTCGTCGCGTTCTCGACGTACGGGAGCGACCCGAGCGGATTGATCGCCCCGTTGTACCAGTTCTCCGAGATCCCGTAGTCCCACCAGGCATTCCCGCCCTGGGTCGTCCCCCCAGCGATGCTGCCCGAGAGGGGGATCGTCGGGAACCCCGAGGCGAAGAGCACGTCCGACGCCGGCTGGACCGAGATGTTCCAGGCGTCGTGGTCGAACAGCTCGGCCCGCCCCGTGACGAGATTCATCGGCAGCAGCCAAGCGGTGGTCGGGGTCCCGAACTCGTTGTTGTAGGTGAGGTCGTGGTCCTCCGCGATCTCAAGGCCGAGGCCCCAGCCGAACGGCATCAGACCGAGACATGCGTACGGTCCCGGACAGGTGCTCGGCGCCGCGATCTGGAGGAACGCGTTGCCCCAGACCGTGTTGTTCCCCCCGCCGAGGTTGAGGGCCCCGAAGGCCGTACCTCCGGCATAGAGCAAGAGGCCGAGGCCCTGCGGCTCGAACCGATCACCGGCCACGAGGTCGTGCGACGACTCGTACAGGACCACGCTGAACGGGTTGAACGCGAGCGGATAGTACGAGGCGGCGGTGAACCACCCGCTAAGGTTGTCCGCCCTCACGATCGCCACGCCGCTCGTATTCCAGAGCCAGTACTGCAGGTCGTTGGTCGCGGGGAGCCCGGTGCCCCACGGCTGGAGATCGTTCGTCTCGGCCGCGAAACTGGGCGGCTCGAGCAACTCCGTCGTGGCGTTCGTGCCGCGCAGGAAGACGCCGGGGAAGACCGGGAACCCCATCTCGTTGTACAGGCCGAAGTCGTCCGCGAACGCGGAGAGCTGGTCGGAGTACAGCACGTAGGGGCTCGAGGGGGTCCCACTGCCCGACGCGGCGAGCGCGGCCAGTTCGGAATTCGAGAACGCCCAGAGGGGTGTGTAGACGCCGAGCGACGTGTCGACGGAGAGGTTCACATAGACCGAGAGGGGCCCCGTGAGCGAGAAGGTCGAATAGACGATCTCGTGGTCGGCGAGCTCGCTCGTGACGAGGTACGACCCCGCCATGAGGTAGT
>JASHQF010000040.1 GCA_030037695.1 Thermoplasmata archaeon | reverse complement strand
ACGGTCGCCTCGCTACGGAGATTACGCACTCCTACGGACAGCACCCTTTAAGGGGAGAAGTCCATCGGGACCCCCCCTCGGAGCCTCGATGTCTGCCCCCGCCCGCAAGGTTCGCAACGTGAGGGTCACCCTGGTCCGGCACGGCCCCGCGGAGGACCGGGACCCGGTGCGCTGGCCCGACGACGACCGACGGCCCCTCACCTCGAAGGGGCAGAGCCAGACCCGGCGGGCCGCGAAAGGTCTCGCCCGGGTCGCGACGCCGGTGCGCCGGATGGCGACGAGCGAGGCCGAGCGGGCCCTCGCCACGGCCCGCATCGTGCGCGAGACCCTGGCCCCGACGCCCCGGCTCGAGACGTGGCCCGAGCTCGCCCCCGGAGGACTTCCCGAGCCGATCTTCGAGCGGCTGCGTCGACTGACCCCGAGCGGTGGGGTGATGCTGGTCGGCCACGAGCCCACGCTCGCGGAGTTCGTCGGCATGGCGATCGCGGGCGACGGGATCTCGGCCGTCCACTTCACGAAGGGCGGGGCGGCGTGCCTCGAGTTCCCCGACGGCGTGAAGCCGGGCGCCGGTCGGCTCGTCTGGCTGCTTACGAGGAAGCAGCTCGCCGACGAGCGCGGTCGCCCGTAGGCCGCGGCTCCCGCCCGACGGGCCGGGGCGGGGGTTTCATCCCGTACAGGGGCGCGACCAGCCGCCGCACCTCCTCGTGGACGAGCTCGGGTCCCCGGTTCGCGTCGACGCGGTGGAAGGCGTACTCCTCGCGCATCCAGTCGAACTCCCGCGAGAGCCGGGCCTGGTAGAGGAAGAAGCTCTCGAACAGGTCGCGGGAGAGCGACAGGTCCATGCCGGATTCCCAGAAGTCGAGGCTCCCGTACTTGCCGATCGCGCGGTGGAGCAGGATCTCGGGCCGGGCGTCGAGGAACACGACCAGATCCGGCTGCAGCGCGAAGCCGTACAGCTCCCGGGCGTACTCCCGGGACGCGCCCCGGACGATCGCCCGCGCCATCAGCGTGTAGATGTACCGGTCCGCGAGGACCGTGCTCCCCGCCGCGAGCGCGGGGATCATCTTGTTCTCGAGCTGGTCGGCGAAGTCGACCGCGTAGAGGAGCGCCATCGTCGTCGCCCCGAGCGTGTGCCCCTGCTTCGCCCGGTCGATCTCCGCGCTGACGAGGTCGGAGCGACGCAGACCGGTGTCGACGACCGCGTGGCCCTCGACCTCGAGCGCGTCCTTGAGGAGGGCGACCTCGGTGGTCCGCCCGGAGCCGTCGGCCCCCTCGATCACGATCAGCTTGCCGCCGAGCGTGCCCTGCGGCATCCCCGGCAGCCCGGTACCGTACGTCCTAGCCGTCATGCATCAGGTCCGCCCCGGTGGGGAAGTTCGCGAGCAGCGGTTGGAGGTTCGCGCGGAGCTCCGCCTGGACCGCCTCGACCGGCCGGATGGCATCGACGACCGCGAACCGGTCGACCTCGGCGATCCGGTCGTACTCGCGCTTGAGCCGGCTCTGGAACCGTTCGTAGCTCTCCTCGACGGAGTCGGCGAGGCCGAGGTCCATGCCGGCCTCGTAGTAGTTGATCTTGAGGCGGGAAGCGAGCTTGCGGCGGAGCGTCACCGAGACCGGGACCCGGAAGTAGAACGCGCGGTCGGGCCGCGGAGCGAACGAGTAGATCGTGCGCACCCAGTCCGGATCGCACCCTCGCGCGGCGTCCCGGACGAACGCGGTGTGGGCGTACCGATCGCAGACGACGAGGTACCCCGCTCGGAGCGGCGGCAGGATCTTCCGCTCGAACCGGTCGGCGAAGTCGGTGGCGTGGAGGAGGCTGAAGGTCGTGGGGGTCAGGAGGCCCTTCTTCTTCCCACGCCGGATCACGCTCGAGACGAGGTCGGAGGAGTTCCACTCCGTGAAGAAGACCCGGTAGCCCTGCGCGGAGAGCCACTTGCCGAGCAGCGCCGCCTGCGTCGACTTACCGCTGCCGTCCAGCCCCTCGAAGACGAGGAGCCGGCCGGGGTAGCCGTGGAACGGGCTCGGGCGCTCAGCGTTCACGCGGGACCACCTCGAGGTCGAAGACCCGCTCCATCGGCTTGCGCGCCTTCTCCAGCCATCGCGAGGACGGCGCCGAGCCCGACCCCGCAGAAAAGCCCACCGACAGCGTGCGACCCCCCCGCCGGAGCCGGAACCGCGGACGGGCCCCGCCGACCAGCTCGGCGAGCTGGAGGATCGCCCCGAGCTGGACGGCGACCTCGAGGTCCGCGGGTACGAGGACGGGGAGGTACCGGCGCTTCCAGTCCGACGGGGGTTCGCCGCCCTCGTGGAGGTACGCGGCCATGGCGGCGAGCACGACCTCGCGCGGATCGAGCCCGGCGACCGGGTAGTTCTGGAGCAGGTACGACGAGTGTTGCGCGTGGTTCCACAGGTCGACCGCGATCCCGGCATCGTGCATCCCTCCGGCCGCCCGTAGGGCGAGCCGCTCGCTGCGGCCCCATCCGTGCTGCGGCCGCAAGAGGTCGAACAGCGCCAGGGCCGCCTCCGCGACGGTCCGGCCGTGGTCCCGACGGAACGAGAGCGCCTCGGCCGCGGCGGTCACCGACCGCTCGACGAGCTCCTCCGCCGCGGCCGGCAGGGAGGCCCCGATCGCCTCGAGGGCGATCCCCTCGCGGATACCGGCCCCCGAGACGACGGTAGCGTCGGTGCCGACCGCCCGCATGAGTTCCTCGAGCACCACGAGGCCGGCGAGGACGACGTCGGCCCGGTCCCCCCCGATCCCCGGGACCGAGCGGCGCTTCGCCGCCGGCATCGGGCCGAGGAGCTCGTCGAGGGCCTCGAGGTCGTGGCCGTAGAGCCGGTAGCCGTGGACCCGCCGCACCGGGAACCCCCGCAGCTCGATCGAGGCCCGCGCGAGCGCCCGCACCGTCCCGCCGACGCCGAACAACCGGTCCGCCCGGCCTCCGAGGGCCTCGACGGCGTCGCGGACGGTGCGACGTACGTGCGCTCGCAGCCGATCGAGCTCCCGTCGCTTCGGCGGGTCGTGATCGAGGAACCGCCGGGAGAGCCGCAGCGATCCGAGCGGCAGGCTGACCGAGCCGTCGGCGACCCGGTGGCGTATGGCGATCAGCTGGAGCGAGCCTCCGCCGAGATCGCAGACGAGGTCGTCCCCGAGCTCGCTCCATCCGGCGACCCCGAGGTAGGCGTACCGCGCCTCCTCCGCCCCGGACAGGATCCGGAGCGAGACCCCGGTCGCCGTAGCCACGCGACGGACGAAGGCGGGCCCGTTCGGCGCGTCCCGCACGGCGCTCGTCGCGACCCCGATCGTGCGGGGGACGCCGAGCACGCGCAAGGTGCGGGAGAACTTCCGCATCGCGCTCAGCCCTCGGGCGACCGCGGCCGGCGCGAGGGCGCCGTCGGAGCGTGTGTCCAGACCGAGCCGGGGCGCCTCCTTCGTCTCGAAGACCGCCCGGACGGTGCGCGCCCGTGACGTCTCGAAGACGACGCACCGCGCGGTGTTCGACCCGAGATCGATCACGCCGATCGTACTGGGTGCGGCGGAGGAGCGGACCCGGACGGCCGGGGCCGGGACGGCGCGGCGGGCCACGATGCCGGAGCGGCGTCGGGGATAAACCCGTTCGCCCGGGCCGTCTCGGGCGAGGCGGCGGACCGAATCGCTTACCTGCCGGCTCGGGTGGGAGGGGGTTCGATGCCCGCGGCGCCCCGGGCCCCCCCGCGGCCCGTCGCTTCCCTGCGGGTCCGCCAGGAGGTCGAGGGGCTCGTCGATCGGGTCGAGGAGCTCGTGGGCCGGACGATCCACGAGGCGCACCCGAGCCCGGCCCTGCTCCACGACCTGCACCGTGACATGCGCCGACTGGCGATCTCCCTCGGGATCTTCGCGAGGTTCCTTCCCCCCGTGGACGCGACGCGGACCCGACCGGTCGTGAAGCGGCTGCGCCGTCTCGCACGCCTCGTCGGCCGCGTGCGCGACCGGGACGTGACCGCCGCGCTCCTGGTGTCGGAGCTCCCTCGGGCCGCCCCGGCCGGGGAGCGGCGACGGCTGGAGCGATTCCTCGCCCGAATGCGCGACGACGCCCGAACCGCGCGCGAGCTCCTGAAGGCCTACCTTCACACCGCGCGGGGGGCCGGCGCGCTCGGGCAAGCCCGCGACGCCCTCGCGCGGCCGCTCCGTCGGGGAGCGAGCGCGGAGGTCCCTCGCGGCTGGGAGCGGGAAGCGGCCGCGTTCGAGCGCAAGCTGCGCAAGGCGCTGCGACGCGCGCAGAAGACCCCGACCCCGGATCGGCTGCATCGGTTGCGGATCCGGATCCGCCAGCATCGCCAGCTCACGAGCCTCGCCGGGGCGCTCGGCTCTCCCGGGCATCGGGCACGATCGGACGGGATGAAGGGGCTTCAGGACCGGCTCGGCCGGATCCACGACCTCGACGTGGCGCTCGCGACCCTGCCGCCCGGGCTCGAGGCCTCGGCGGTCGCCCGCCGCCTCCGGGCCCGCCGGCGGGGGGAACGCGCGAGGGTCCGGGGGCATCTCGCCCGCCCGGCGCTCCCCGCCCGTGCGGTGGACAAGCCCTCGGGGCCGCCGGGAGGCACTCCGCATGCCTAGCCGTTCCGGATCCGGCGCGTTCCCGGTCGCGCTCCGCCGCGCGCTCGTGGAGAGCGGCGCCCTCGGCGCTACCGCCCGACAGCTCGCCACGCGACTAGCGTCCGCGCCGGGACCGATCGAGGCCGCCCTGGACGAGCTCGCGGTCCGCGGGGAGGTCCTTCGGGTGGGGCGGGGCCTGTGGATGCTGCGGGCCTACGAGGATCTCGTCGGGCGGGACGACTTCGAGGGCCCCGGCACGTACGAGCAGCGGTTCCTCCGGGAGAACGGCGTTCGGCTCGGTCGTTGGGACGGACCGATCACGTTCCGGTCGAACGAGACCGAGCCCGTCCATCGCTGGTGGCCGTACGTCCAAGGCTTCTCGGCCGAGTTCGTCCGCGGCGTGCTCGTCCACGGGGGGGAGATCCGCGGGCGGACCGTGCTCGACCCGTTCGCCGGCAGCGGGACAACGGTCGTCGAAGCGCGCCGGGCCGGGGCCCGCGCGATCGGCGTGGAGATCCTCCCGCCGGCGCTCCTCGCCGCTCGGGTCAAGAGCCGTTTCGAGCTCTCTCCGACGGCGCTCGTGTCCGCCGCGCGCCGCACGATCCGGGCGGCCGAGCGCGGCCCCGCGGACCCCGCGCCGTTCCTCCACCGGACCGCGCAGCAGTTCGACCCCCGGGCCCTGCGCGGCTTGCTCCGCCTCCGGCGGGCGCTCCCCCCCGAGGGGACCCCGGTCGCCGAGGCGGTCCGCGTCGCCTTCGGGGGGATCCTGATCCCCTCGAGCCGCCTCCACCGGTCCCCCTGCCTCGGCTACGCGAGGGGCCCGCCGGCGGAGACGATCGCCCCGATCGCGCGGTTCGAGCGGCGGATCGGGGAGATGCGGGACGACCTGCGGACACTCGGCGCGGACCGCGCGCGGTGGGGTCCCCCCGCCCGCCTGATCGCCCAGGACGCCCGCTCGCTCGAGCTGCCCCCCGGGTCGGTCGATCTGGTCGTGACCAGCCCGCCGTACGTCAACGGGATGGACTACGTCATGAACTACAAGCTCGACCTCGCCTGGCTCGGCTACGCGCACTCGTACGCCGACCTGGCGGCGCTCCGCCGGGTTGAGGTCGCCTGCGACAACCTCCCCCGCTCGGAGACGGCGGCGCATCTCGGCCTCGCCGGCGCGCCGGACCCGTGGCTCGGGACGATCCTCTCGCGGATCCGCGACAACGTCCGACGCAAGGGGACGTACCGCCGGGACGACATGCACGCGGTCGTGCGCAAGTACTTCGACGATCTCCTGCCGGTGCTCGCCCGCCTGCGCGACGCGCTCTCGACCGGAGGTCGGCTCGTGATCGTCCTGGGGGACTCCCTGCTCGCGGGCACGTACGTCCCGGGCGATCTCCTGCTCGCCCGGATCGGGGCCCGGCTCGGCCTCGAGATCGAGGCGGTCGACGTGGCGCGCCGGCGACGGAGCGGCCAGCGGCGCAGCTTCGAGCTACGGGAATCGGTCGTGACCCTCCGCCGCCGCTAGGCTCTTCGCGGGACGGGCGCTCGGGTCGGTGGTGTTCTGCCCCCGCTGCGCGCGTCCGATGGTCGGCCCCGCCTCCCCGGACGTGCCGTACCCGATCTTCGTCTGCGCCCTCGACGGGGTCGTCTTCGATCGCCGGCGCGACCTCTGGCACGGCCTCGGCGAGATCGGGACCCAGCTCGCCTGCCCGGTGTGCGGCCGGGCGATGGAGTTCGAGCCCAAGGAGCCGCCCGCCCGGGTCTTCTTCTGCTACCAGTGCGGCACGACGTTCGATCGGGCGCAGGGGACCTGGTTCGGGCTCGCCTACCACCAGGGCCCGTGAGCCGGGGCCGACTTCCGCTCGAGGCAAACTCTTAACGGGGGTCCCCCCGCACGGGGGACGGGGGCCCTACCGTGACGGCCCGGACCACCGAACCCGCCTACCTCGAGTCGTTCCTCGGGATCGTCTTCGATCTCGACGGGACCCTCGTCCTCTCGCGCCACGATTTCCGCCGGATGCGCGCCGAGGTGATCCGCCTCGCCGAGCGGCACGGCGTGGCGCCCGGGCGGCTCACGCTCGACCTTCCGATCCACCGCATCGTGGAAGGGGCCCGGGAGGACCTTCGCGTCGCGGGGGCCCCCGACGGCCAGATCTGGCGGTTCGAGGCGGAGTACACGCGGGCGATCGACGCGATCGAGATGGAGGCGCTCCCGCGGACCGTGGCCCGGCCCGGCGCCCCGGAGCTCCTCGCGGAGCTCGTGCGCCGCGGGTTCCGCACGGGCTTGCTCACGCGGAGCTCGGAGTCGTTCGCGCGGGCGGCGCTGCGCGCCACGGGCCTGGACGGCTATTTCGCGTACCTCAGGAGTCGCAGTTCGCCCGGTCCGGCGAAGCCGTCCCCCGAGGCGCTCCTCTCCCTCCTCCACGAGATGGGCGTCCCGCTGGACCGGGCCCTGTACGTGGGAGACCACCTCATCGACGCGGAATGTGCGGCCCGCTCCCGGGTCCGCTTCTACGCCGTCCTCCCGGACCCCGGCGAGGGCCGCGACGCGGGGAGCTCCGCCGAGCGGTTCCTCGCCGCGGGCGCTTCGGCCGTGACCCGCGACCTCCCCGAGCTGGCGCAGCGGCTCGGCGTCCTGCGGGCCGCCCGCGCGGCGTGACCGTCCGGTCTACAGGAAGTCGGCCCACGCGTGGATGACCGCCCGTTCCGCGGCCGCCCACGCTTCGGGGATCTGGTTCCAGCCGTGGGCGAGGTCCCCCGCGCAGTACAGCCCCGGGATCGGCCGACCGTCCCCGGCGCTCAAGACCCGGCTGTCGTCGTCGGTGAGGACGTAGCCGTCCGCGTCGAAGGCGGCCCCGAGCGAGCGCGGGACCGCCGCGTGCCGCTCGTACCAGCCGAGCGCGGAGAAGCCCCGATCGTAGGAGCGATGGCTCCCGTCGGCGAACCGGACCCCGAACCGGTGCTCCCGGATCTCGTCGAACCCCACGATCTCGGCCGGGACGATCGGGACCCGGCGCTGGGCGAGTTCCCCGGCGAGCTGCCCGCGCTCCGTCTCGTCGGCGCCGTCCAACAACGGCCGACCGTGCGTGAGCAGCTCGACGGAGCTCGGAGCGAACGCGAGGACGTCCAGGACCGTGCGCGCCGCGAACGCGTCGTGGCCGATCACCCCGACGGACCGGCCGGCGAGGTCGTGGCCGTCGCAGAGGATGCAGAAGTCGACGATCGCCTGGTTCGCCCACGGGAAGATCGGGTCGATCTTGCCCCCGACCTCGGGGATCCGGTCGACGACCCCGAGCGCGAGGACCAGGGCCCGGCCCCGGGCGACGAGCCGCTGCCGCAGCCAGTCGAACGACGCGCGGAAGCCGTCGTCGGCGCGCTCGGCCCCGAGCGCGACCCCGGGCGAGAACAGGTCGATCCAGTCGCCGAGGCCCCGCGCCGCCGCGAGCTGGCGGTCCAGGAGCTCGTGGCCCGAGATCCCCTCCGGGAAGCCCGGGATGTTCGCCATCTTCGGGGCGTAGTACGAACGCGAGTACTTCGGCCCGCGATCGATCACCGCGGCCGTTCTGCGCAGGAGCGCGGCCTTGACCGCGGCCTGCAGCCCCGCGTGACCCCCGCCGAGGATCACGAAGTCGTACGAGTCCTTGAGGCGGGGCAGCCCCGTCACGGGGGTCGCACGCCGAGCGGGAGATTTGATGGCTCGCCCGGGGCGCGGAACGCCCCGGCCCGGGCTCCGGGCCCGGCGCGGGACCGGCGCGACGGCAAGCGTTAAGGACCGCGGACCTCCTCGCACGCGTCGGGTTCCCGACGGACGTGCCCGCCGACGCGGTCGACGCGCCGCTGCGGGGGACGCTATTTCTCGAGGACGGCACGCGGTTCGAGGGGATCGGCTTCGGGGCGACGACGCGTCGGACCGGGGAGGCCGTCTTCTCCACGGGGATGGTCGGCTATCCCGAGGCGCTCACCGATCCGTCGTACCGGGGGCAGATCCTCGCGTTCACCTATCCCCTCCTCGGGAACTACGGGGTCCCGTCGCCGGCCTCGCGGGACCACGATGGCCTCCCGCTCCTCGAGAGCCCGGAGCTCCAGGTGCGTGGGGTCGTGGTGCGGGGCACGACGCGGCCCCACCACTGGGCGATGGACCGGTCGCTCGACGACTGGCTGCGCGGCGCCGGCGTCCCCGGGATCCGGGGGGTCGACACCCGTCGGCTCACCGAGCACCTCCGGGCGCGCGGCGTCCTGCGCGCGGTCCTCGACGTCGGTCGCTCCGAGCGCCGCCCCACGGACGAGGAGCTCCGGGCGGAGCTCGCGCGGGCGCCCGCGTACGCCGAGGAGGACCTCGTCGGGGAGGTCTCCCCCCGTCGCCCGACGTTCCTCGCGCGCAACGGCGGCCCGCTCGTCGCCGTGATCGACTGCGGCGTGAAGTCGAGCATCGTCCGGGCGCTGCTCGACCGGGGCCTGAGCGTCCTCCGCCTGCCGCACGACCATGAGGTACCGGCGCGCTGGCACGGCCGTCCGGTCCGGGGATTGCTCGTCGGCAACGGGCCGGGGGACCCTTCGGTCCTCGCCCCGGTCGTCGAGGAGCTGCGTCGGCCCTCGAACCGGGAGCTCGTCACGCTCGGGATCTGCCTCGGCCACCAGCTGATCGCACTATCGCGCGGCGGCTCGACGTTCAAGCTCAAGTACGGCCACCGGGGCCAGAACAAGACGATCTGCTTCCCGGACGGTCGGGCGCTGATCGTCAGCGAGAACCACGGCTACGCCGTCGACCCCGCCTCGCTCGGCGGTTCCGGGCTGGAACCGTGGGCGTCGAACCCGGACGACGGGACGCTCGAGGGCCTGCGGGACCGGCGGGGGAGGACGTTCGCGCTCCAGGGCCATCCCGAGGGGCATCCGGGGCCCCAGGAGGCCGGCTTCGTCTTCGACGAGTTCGCCCGCAAGGTGAGGCGCAAGGCATGACCCCGTCGCTCCCCGCAAAGGCGGTGCTGCTCGGCAGCGGAGCGCTCAAGATCGGTGAGGCGGGGGAGTTCGACTACTCCGGGAGCCAGTGCCTGAAAGCGCTCGAGGAGGACGGCGTCTACGCCGTCGTGGTCAACCCGAACATCGCCACGCTCCAGACCGATCCGCCGCGGCACGGGAAGGTCTACTTCCAGCCGCTGCTCGCCGAGTTCGTCGCCCCGATCCTCGAGGCGGAGCGGCCCGACGGCCTCCTCCTGTCGTTCGGCGGCCAGACCGCCCTCAACTGCGGGATCGATCTCGCCGATCGCGGCGCGCTCTCCCGCTCGGGCACGAAGGTGCTGGGGACGCCGCTCGCGGGCATCCGCGCGACCGAGGATCGGGCGCGGTTCGTGCGGACGATGGCGCGGGCCCGGGTCCCGACGCTCCCGAGCCACGCGGTCTATTCCCTGGACGAGGCGCGGGCGGCGGCCGAGGAGCTCGGCTACCCCGTGATGCTGCGCGTCGCCTACACCCTCGGCGGCAAGGGAGGCGGGGTCGCCCGGGACCGGGCCGAGCTCGAGGAGGCGGTCGCCCGGGGGCTCCGGGCCAGCCCGGTCGGCCAGGTGCTGCTGGAGCGGTACGTCGGGACGTTCAAGCAGATCGAGTACGAGGTGGTGCGCGACGCCCGGGGGAACGCGCTCACCGTCTGCAACATGGAGAACGTCCTCGGGATGCGGGTCCATACGGGCGACAACATCGTCATCGCCCCGAGCCAGACGCTCACCGACGCCGAGTACCAGCGGCTGCGCCAGGCCGCCCTGCGGGCGGTCGCGGCGTGCGGGATCGTCGGGGAGTGCAACATCCAGTTCTGCCTGGACCCCGAGAGCGAGGAGTACTACGCGATCGAGATCAACGCCCGCCTCAGCCGATCGAGCGCGCTCGCCAGCAAGGCGACCGGCTACCCGCTCGCCTACGTCGCGGCGAAGCTCGCGCTCGGCTACACGCTCCCCGAGCTCAAGAACCGGATCACCGGGGTGACGACCGCCTGCTTCGAACCGTCGCTCGACTACGTCGTCGTGAAGCTCCCGCGCTGGGACCTCGACAAGTTCGAGCGCGCCGACCGCCGGCTCGGTCCGTCGATGAAGTCGGTCGGGGAGGCGATGGGGATCGGCGCGTCGTTCCCCGAGGCGCTCGCGAAGGCGGTGCGGATGGCCGACCCCCGGGCCGACCTCCTGCCCCCTCGGGAGACCCGGGAGCGTCCGGCGATCCTCGCCGACCTCGCCGCACCGACCCCGCAGATCCTCTCCGTCGTCCTCGAGGCGCTGCGCGGCGGGCTCGACCCCGCCGAGGTGAGCGCGACCTCCTGGATCGACCGGTGGTTCGTCGACGCCCTCGCCGACGTCGAGGCGACCGATCGGAGGCTCGCCGCGGTCCCGGGCGGCGCGATCCCGGCCGGGCTACTGAGGGACGCGAAGGAGCTCGGCTTCTCCGACCGAGCGATCGGGCGCGCCGTGCGCCTCGACGAGGAGAGCGTGCGCCGGCTCCGGCTCGCCGCGGGGATCCGCCCGCGGGTCCGCATGATCGACACCCTCGCCGGGGAGTGGCCGGCGCGGACGAACTACCTCTACCTCACCTACCGGGGGGACGCGGACGACGTCGCCCCGATGCCGCGGGGCTCCGCGCTCGTCGTCGGGGCCGGGCCGTACCGGATCGGCTCGAGCGTCGAGTTCGACTGGTCGACGATGAACCTCGTCGACGGGCTCCGCGCGGAAGGGGTCGCGGGGGTCGCCCTCCTCAACTCGAACCCGGAGACCGTGTCGACCGACTACGACCGCTCGGACCGGCTCTATTTCGAGGAGATCACGCTCGAGCGGATCCGCGACCTCCACGACTTCGAAACGTTCGACGGGATCGTCACCTGCGTCGGGAGCCAGCTCGCGCAGAACCTGACGCCGCTCCTCGCCGCCTGCGGGATCCGGGTCCTCGGGACCTCGCCCGACGCGATCGACGCCGCGGAGGACCGGGCCCGGTTCGGTCGTCTGTTGGAGACGCTCGGGATCCCCCAGCCGGCGTGGAACGCGTTCACGACGATCGAGGAGGCCGAACGGTTCGCCGACCGCGTGGGCTACCCGGTCCTCGTCCGCCCATCGTACGTGCTGAGCGGCCAAGCGATGCGAGTCCTCGCCGGGCGCGCCGACCTGGCCCGGTTCCTCTCCCGGGCCGCGCGGGTCTCGCCCGAGCATCCGGTCGTGATCACGAAGTTCGTGGAGGGGGCCGACGAGGTCGAGCTCGACGCGATCTCGGACGGCGAGCGGGTGCTCGTCGCCGGGATCCTCGAGCACGTCGAGCAGGCCGGCGTCCACTCCGGGGACGCGATCTTCTGCCTGCCGCCCCGCCACACCCCGCCCGCCGTCCAGGCGGCCCTGGTCGACGCCGCGGGCCGGCTCGCCCGCACCCTGCACATCCTCGGCCCGTTCAACGTCCAGTTCCTCGTCCAGGGGGCGGCGTTCCAGGTGATCGAGCTCAACCTGCGGGCGAGCCGCTCCCTCCCGTTCCTCACGAAGGCGGCGGGCGTCCCGTTCCTGCGCGAGGCGGCCCGGGCGATGCTCGGCCGTCCGCTCCGCCGCGAGGGGGTCGCGGAGCTCCCGCCGGGCCGCTGGGGGGTGAAGGTGCCGCAGTTCTCGTTCCTGCAGCTGAGCGGCTCCGACCCCCTGCTCGGCGTCGAGATGCAATCGACCGGCGAGGTCGCCTGCTTCGGCCCGACGTTCCCGGACGCGCTCGTGAAGGCGTTGGTCGCGACCGGGGTCCGCCTGATCCCGCCCGGCGGGACCGCGTTCCTCTCGGTCGGCGGGCCCCACCTCAAGGAGGAGCTCCTTCCCGTCGCGCGTCGCCTGCGGGAGCTCGGGCACAAGCTGGCGGCGACCGAGGACACGGGCGCGTTCCTCGCGGCGCGCGGGCTCCGCGCGGTCCGGGTCCTCCACAAGGTCTCCGAACCGGACCGTCACCCGAACGTCCTCGAGGCGCTCGACCGCGGCGAGATCGATCTCCTCCTCAACGTTCCCCTCTCCCTCACCCAGGAGAAGCTCGAGCGGATGCTCGAGGACGAGTACGTCCTAAGGCGGCGAACGGTGGAGCTCGGGATCCCCCTGTTCACGAGCCTCGAGGCGTTCTCCGCCTACGTCGAGGGCGTCGCCTGGCTCGAGGACCACCCGCTCACGGTGGAGCCGCTCTACGGGACCCCCGAGCCCGGGGCCCCCGCGCAGACCGAGCCGGCGCGGCGACGGATCCCGGTCGTCCCCCGTCGCCGCCGCGCGCGCCGTCCCGCGCGACGCTAGGCCGACGTCGGGAACTTCGTCACCGTGAACTCGGGGACGACGGTCGAGGTATCGACCACCTGGGGGATCCCGCGGATCCGCTCGGTGACGAAGTCGAGGACCCGGCGCTTGTTCCCGGACGCCGGGGGGAACTCGAGGACGACCAGGATGTCCCAGTCGCCCGTGAGGAAGTGGAGCTCCTTGACCTCGGGCAGGCCCTCCAGCATCCGGCGGATGTGGTCCATGTCGCCGCCGCGGATCTTGAGGTACGTCATCGCCCGGACGCTGCGGAGCTCCGTCGGCATGAACGCGGCGAGGTTCTCCTCGGTGAACTGCTCGGTGCCCTGGAGGCGCTGGCCGTTCGGAGCGACGAGGACGGGGAACGTCTGGACCCCCCGCAGGTGCTCCGTGACGAGCCGCTCCAGGCGGCCGACCTTCTCGATGTCGACGACCTTGAGCTTGTAGCCGCGGTGGGCCACGAGCTCCTCGACGAGGGCGCAGCAGCGGGACTGGTCGTCGGAGAGGAAGTAGACCGGGGCGCTGTCCCCCTCCGCCGGCCCCTCGAGGTTCGACGGGGCGGCCCCGACGTGGATCGGGCCGCCGGGGATCGGGGTCGCGGGGGCGGCGGGGCGGTAGAACGTCGTCACCGCCTTCTTCGACTGCACGTAGAGCGTGAGCTCCCGGGGATCGTCGGCCATCGTCGGCGGTCGGCGGAGCGGGCGGGCTATTTAATGCAATCTCGGTCGAGTCGAAGGGAAAGGGAGGAAAGGGTTCGGGCCCCGCGCGTCGCGTTCGGGCGCTAGTAGCGCTTGTAGGAGTCGGAGCGCTCGCGCCCCCCGCTCCCCCCGCCGCCCCCGCCGCCGCCCCCGTAGCGGCTGCCGTAGCCTCCGCCCCGGTCGCGGTAGCCGCCGCCGCCGAACGAGCGGCGCTCGCTCTCGAACTCCTGCTGGCTCATGTCGAGGGACTGGTTGATCTCCCCGAGCGCCTCGGACGACTTCGAGAGGTTCCCGTAGCGTCCGACGTTGAGGCGCATGTGGCCGCGGACGAGCGAGACGTAGCCGTTGTCGACGAGGACGACTTCGTCCTTCGCGATCGAGCCGATCTGCTCGTTCCAGAGGGAGAGGATGATCGTCGCCGTGTCGTCGCCGACGACGGCTTCGCAGACCTTCCTCGGGTCCCCGAACTTGCCCATCACTTCCTTCGCCTCGCCGATGTTGATCACCTTCGCGAGCACGTTCACTTGCTTCGAGTTCGGCGTTAGGTCTCGCACCTTGGTCAACGGCTTGTCCACCATCGTTCGTCTCGCCCCTTGGTCTGCGTTTCGGTTCGCTTCGGAATCAGGGAGGGGTCTCGCCTCGTGCGAACACTCGTCGCAGAACTAGGACGGGCAGGACGCTCGATCGGGCCGGACTCGCGGATTCCTTGGGGACCGACGGAGCCACGGGGATATAACCCTCGCGGGCCCCGCGGGCGGCCCCCGGTCGCCGCGCCCTCTCGGGCGGCAGGCTTTTCTTGCCCGGGGCGCACCCCCCGCCGCCGGGATGACGAGCCGCTTCGATGTCGGCCTCCAGCGGTTCCGGAACCGGGAGTACGAGCCCGCCGTCCGGGCGTTCCTCGAGGTGATCCGGGAGACCCCGACGCACGCGGCCGCCTGGTCGTACTACGGGATCGCGCTCGCCCACCTCGGCCGGGCGAACGACGCCGAGGCGGCGCTCGCCCGGGCGGTCGCCCTCGCTCCGTCCAACGCCGAGGCCTGGTTCCACCTCGGGGTCGCCCGCTCCCAGCAGGACGAGTGGAAGGACGCCGCGGAGGCGTACCGGCGGGCGGTCGCGATCGCGCCGGACGACGTCGTCGCCTGGCACCGCCTCGGGGTCGCCCTCGCCGAGTCCGGGGACGAGCGGGGCGCCTCGTCGGCGTTCGAGCGCGCGCTGGTCCTCTCCCGCGAGGTGCCGGCCGAGCGCGAGACGGGGGCCCGGCCGCTCGCGACCCCGTCGTTCGCGGGCGGACGGTTCGACGACCACGTCGACGAGGGGGGGGCCCGCGAGGGCGCGCGCGAGGTGAAGAGCTGGCTCGATCTCGCGCTCTCCCTCCTCTCCCTCGGCGACCAGGAAGAGGCGATCGCCGCCTACGAGCGAGCGTACACCCTCGACCCCGAACGCGCCCGCCACTCGCTGTTCCCCGCGATGCTGCGGTTGCTCACGGCCGTGGAGGGCGGCGACGTGCCGCTGCCGGGGATCCCCGGCCCCGCCGCCCCGCCCGCGCCCAGCCCTGAGGTGCGGCGACCGCGCCGGCCCGAGGTCGGCTAGAGGGGCCGCGGGGCCTCGGTCACGATCGTCGACTCGGCCCAGGCCTTGGTCCGCTCGCGCGCCTCGGCGTGGGTGCGCAGGAACGGTCGGATCCTCTCGAGCAGCGACGCCTTGCACTCGCCGCAGAGGAGCGACCCCGAGCGGCAGCCCGCGGTGACCTCCTGGAACTTCGCCTCCGATTCGGCGAACCGCGTCCGCCAGAGCGCCCAGATCGAGCAGATCTCGGGGGTCGCCCCGAGCCGCCGTTGCTCCTCGACGGTCGCCCGGCCCCCCGTGAACGCGTTGCGGACCTTCCGCTCCACGACCGCGGGAGGGTCGTCCAGGAAGAGGGCCGCGTCGGCCGGGCTCCCCGTCGTCGACATCGCCCCGTCGCCGGTGAGCGCGGGGATCATCTGGCTGTGGAGGAGCGCCGGCTTCGGGTAGCCGAGCCCCTCGGCGACGTCGCGCGTCACGCGGAAGTGAGGGTCCTGGTCGACGCCGCAGGGGATGAGGCAGGGCACCTCCTTCCCCTCGGCCCAGGACGGCCAGAAGCACGGGACCGACTGGAGGGCGGTGTAGAAGACGAGACCGATGTTCGTCGACGGTTCGAAGCCGAAGACCGCCTTCACCGTGGAGTACGGGATCTTCCGCGCGACCCGGATCGCGAGCGGATAGAGCGCCGCGATCGAGCGGGAGTCGAAGAAGACGTGCGTGCGCTTCGGATCGAAGCCGAGGGCGAGGATGTCGTAGAGGTTCTCGAGCCCCCAGCGGGCGATCTCCTCGCGGGAGAGCCCGCTGCGGGCCCAGAACTTCTCGTCGTCGGTGATCTGGATGTACATCGGGACGCGGAAACGCTCCTGGATCCAGCGGCACAGCTCGAACTGCACGAGGTGCGAGGTGTGCAGGGGGCCGGACGGCCCGCGTCCCGAGTACAGGAAGAACGGCCGCCCGTGCTCGAACCCGTCCAGGAGCGCGCCGAGGTCCCGATGGGAGTAGTAGATCCCCCGGGCGAGCAGCGGGGAGAGCTCGCCTCCGGCGAGCCGGCGGAGCCGCGCGAGGAGCTCGGCGGTGATCGCCTGGGTGCCGAACTGCTCGCGCAGCTTGTCGTAATCGATCCGGCCCCGGACCTCGTAGGGGGTGACGACGAACTCCTCGGGCCCGGGCATCGCTGTGGGTCCGCTACGCCTCGGGGAACGTGATCCGGGCGAGGATCGCCTCGCGCTCCATCGGGGGGACCCCCGCGCTCGTGAGGGCGCTCGATACGCAGATCCGGGAATGCTCGAAGTAGATCGAGTGGCCGCACGCCGGGCAGGTCGCGGTCCCCTCGATCAGGCGCCGGAGGCCCTCGCGCGAGGAGGACGAGTCGCGCCGCGCGAACCGGTCGACCAGGATCGCCGCACCGGCGGCGTTCTCGAGGTTGGAGAGGGGGACCCGCACCTGGGCGTTGCAGACCGGGCAGCGGGCGGGACTGCGGCAGGTGCAGGCCATCGAGGGGGGTAGGGCCTCCCGGCGGCTAAAAGCGCGCGGGCCCCCGAACGCCGGCCGCGTCGGTCCCGCGTCCCCGCCGAACTGAGTTTATGTAGGGGGACCGACCAGAGTCACGGCCGATGGAGGCGCCGGACGGCCCGGACCCGGTCCGGGCGACGTTCGTCGCGATCCTTCAGCAGCTCAACCGGGCGGAGTCGCTCCACGAGGGGAACGCCCGGGAGCAGACGCTCGCGCTCGACGATCTCGAGCGGAACCTGCGGAAGTTCTGGGCGGTCGACGAGCGCGGGGTCCGGCTGCCCCACGCCCTCGGCCTGCTCGTGCGCAACGGGCTCGTCCGGGCCGAGCTCGGGGCCCCCTCGCCGAAGACGCCGCGCGTCCGGGGACCGGCCCGGTACGGCATCACCGCGCAGGGCAAGCAGTTCCTCCTGGACGCGGTCCACCAGACCGACCGGATCGCCTAGGAAGGCCCCCCGGCCCTCGAGAAAACCCGTCGTCCGGCGAACCGTTAAGTACCGAACCCTCGTCAGCGGCGTTCCATGTCCAGGATCCACTCCGGACGAAAGGGGAAGGCGGGCTCGCACCGCCCGTACCCGACCGTCCGGCCGGGGTGGGTCACCGCGTCCGCCGAAGAGGTCGTGGCGCAGGCGGTCCAGCTCGCGAAGGGAGGCCGGTCGGCCGCGCAGGTCGGTCAGGTCCTGCGCGACAGCTACGCCGTTCCGTCCTCCCGCGCCGTCACGGGCCGGCGCCTCGGGGCCCTGCTCGCCGAGCAGGGGATACGGCCCGAGATCCCGGACGATCTCCAGGCGCTCCTCAAACGCGTCGTCCACCTGCAGCGCCACCTCGAAACCCACCCGAACGACCGGTCGAACCGTCGGGGTCTCACGCTGATGGAGGCCCGGATCCGCCGACTGGCCCGCTACTACCGGCAGCACCGCCGGATCCCGGAGGGCTGGCGGTACTCTGCCGCCGGCGCCGCGCTCCAGGTCGAGTGATGCCCTCGGGTCCGGACGGGCTCGTCGACCACCCCCGGTACCGCGAGGAGTTCGCGCGCGCACGGGGCCTCCTGCTCGGGACCCCGCGCCGTTGGCGGGTCGTCTACCACTACGACGGGGACGGGGTCGGGAGCGCCTCCGCGCTCCTGCGGGCGCTCGCGCGGCTCGGGTATCCGGCCCAGGCGACGCCGCTCGCGGGCGTCGAGCGCGCGCGGATCTCGGCGTTGCTCCGGGCGACCCCCGGACCGGTCCTCGTCGCGGACACGGGCGCGAGCTGGCTCGACCGGTTCGCCGAGCACGACCACCCGGTGATCGTGCTCGACCACCACCGGTACCCCGGGGTCCCCGAACCCCCGCGCCTCCCCGATCACGTCGCGTTCGTCAACCCGCTCGACTGGGGGGTCGACGGGGCGACCGAGCTCTCCGCCGCCACCCTCAGTTGGCTGTTCACGGTGTTCCTCGACCCCGCGAACTGGGACAACGCTCCGTGGGGCCTCTCCGGTGCGATCCACGACCGCCAGCACGTGGGGGGGTTCCGGGGCCTCAACGGCACGCTCGTGGCCGAGGCCGCCCGTCGCTCCCTCGTGCGTCCCCGTCGGGGCCTCCCGCTGTTCGGCCCGACGCTGCGGGAGGCGCTCGCCGGGAGCGTCGACCCGTACGTCCGCGGGCTCTCCCGAAGGCCCGACGCGGCCGAGGCGTTCCTCCGCGAGCTGGCGATCGCGCCCGGGACGAGGCCGACGGAGCTCGCGGCCGACGCCGCCGAGCGCCTCGAACGGGCGTTGCGCCGCCGCCTCGAGGGGGCGGGCGTCCTGCCGGAGTTCGTCGGCATGGTGGGCGGCGAGCGATGGTACCTCCCCGACCTCGCGACCGACGCCGAGGAGCTCTCCAACCTGCAGAACGCGGCGGGCCGCGCCGGCATCCCGGGCGTCGGGGTCGCGCTCGCCCTCGGGGACCCCGGGGCGCGGAGCCGGGCCGCCGAGGCCGAGGCGGACTGGCGCGCCGGGGTCCTCCGGGGACTCGGCCGGATCGAGGACGGTGGGGTCCGTTCGATGAGCGCCCTGCGCTGGTTCGAGAGCCCCGAGCTACCGCTCGCGGGGACCCAGGCCGGGCTCGCCATGAACTACCTCCTGCCGCCGGACCTCCCGGTGCTCGTCTTCTCCGACGCAGGGACCGAGCCGACCAAGGTGAGCGGGCGCGGCCTCCGCCAGCAGGTCGACCGGGGGCTCGATCTCGCGAGCGCGCTGCGCACCGCGGCCGCCGAGGTCGGGGGCGAGGGGGGCGGCCACCGCGTCGCGAGCGGCGCGACGATCCCGCCCGGCGCCCGCGATCGGTTCCTCGAGGCGGCGAACCGCGAGATCGGTCGGCAGCTCGGGCCCCCGGGGGTCGGCGGATGAGCGCGGCCCCGGCGACCCCGCCCGCGACGGTCGACCGGGTCCGGGACCGCCCGCTCGAGGAGGAGCTCCATCGATCGTACCTCGACTACGCGATGAGCGTGATCGTCGGGCGGGCCCTCCCCGACGGCCGGGACGGCCTGAAGCCGGTCCAGCGACGGATCCTCTGGTCGATGTGGGAGAGCGGAGCGACCCACGACCGGCCGCATCGCAAGAGCGCGAGGACCGTCGGGGACGTCCTCGGGAAGTACCACCCCCACGGGGACCTCGCCGTCTACGACGCGCTCGCCCGGATGGCCCAGCCGTTCAGCCTACGCTACCCGCTCATCGACGGCCAGGGGAACTTCGGCTCCCTCGACGGCGACGCCCCCGCCGCGATGCGGTACACCGAGGCGCGGCTCGCCTCGCTCGCCGAGGAGAGCCTCCAGGACCTCGAGAAGGAGACCGTCGACTGGATCGACAATTTCGACGGTTCGCTCAAGGAACCGACGGTCCTGCCGTCGAAGCTGCCGAACCTTCTCGTCAACGGGTCCGCCGGGATCGCGGTCGGCATGGCGACGAGCATGCCGCCCCACCACCTCGGTGAGGTCGTCGACGGCCTCTTGCTCCTGCTGGAACGCCCGGACGCCTCGCTCGACGAGCTGATGGGCGCGATCCCGGGTCCGGACTTCCCGACCGGCGGCTTCGCGTCGCTCGAGGGGATCCGGGACGCCTACGCGACCGGCCGCGGCACGATCCACCTGCGGGGGAAGGCGGAGATCCGCGAGCGGGGGGGCAAGGACGAGATCGTGATCACCGAGATCCCCTACGAGGTCAACAAGGTCGCCCTGCTCGAGCTGATCGCCGACCTCGTGAAGGCGAAGAAGCTCGACGGGGTCACCGACCTCCGCGACGAGTCGGACCGGTCGGGGACGAGCGTCGTCCTCGAGCTCCGCCGGGACGCCCCGGCCGAGATCGTGCTCAACCGTCTCTACGAGCACACGCCCCTCGAGACGAGCTTCGGCGTGATCAACCTCTGCCTCGTCCGGGGCCGCCCCGTCGTCCTCGGGCTCAAGGGCCTGCTCGAGATCCATCTCGAGCACCGTCGGACGACCCTCACCCGCCGGACCGAGTTCGACCTGAGGAAGACCGAGGAGCGCCTCCACCTCCTCGAGGGGTTCCTCACCGCGATCGACCATATCGACGAGGTCGTCCGGATCCTCCGGCGCTCGCGGGACCCGGCCGCGGCCGAGGCGAGCCTGCGCGGGAAGTTCCTCCTCTCCGCCGAGCAGGCGAAGGCGATCCTCGACATGCGGCTCGCCCGACTCACCGGGCTCGAACGCGACGCGCTCGAGCGGGAGAAGGGGGAGAAGGAGACGCTCCGCGAGACGCTCCGGGGGATCCTCGCCTCGCCGAAGGCGCTCGACCGGCTGATCGCCGACGAGCTCGCGGACCTCAAGCAACGGTTCGCCGACCCGCGGCGGACCCGGCTCGTCCCCGCGTTCACCGAGCGCTCGCTCGAGGACCTGATCCCGGACGCCGACGTGGTCGTCCTCGTCACGCGCGACGGCTACGTGAAGCGCCTGCCGCTCGACCAGTACCGCCGGCAGCGGCGCGGCGGTCGCGGCCTCGTCCAGATGGAGACGAAGGAGGAGGACGTCGTGATCCGCACCTTCGTCACCCGGACGCACGACGAGCTGCTGTTCCTCACGAACCTCGGCCGCGTCTACCGTCTCAAGACCTACGAGCTCCCCGAGGGGAGCCGCCACTCCAAGGGCAAGGCGGTGATCAACCTCCTCCCGCGCCTCAAGGACGGGGAGAAGGTCCGCACCCTCCTGCCGCTCCACGACCTCGCGGCCCCGGGCTCGCTCGTCTTCGCGACGCGCCGGGGCCTCGTGAAGCGCACCGAGCTCGATCAGTACCAGAACATCCGGACGAGCGGGATCCAGGCGATCCTCCTCGAGGAGGGGGACGAGCTCGTCGACGTCGCGCTCGTCGCGGACGAGGCGACGGAGATCCTCCTCGCCACGTTCGCGGGCCAGCTCGTGCGGTTCCCGCTCGCGGAGCTGCGACCGATGGGCCGGGCGACGCACGGGGTGATCGGCGTGCGGCTCTCCGATGCGAAGGACGACCGGGTCGTCGCGATGGCCCCCGCGAGCGCGCGGTTCCCGACCCTGCTCACCCTCACGACGACGGGGTACGGTAAGCGGAGCCCGACCGACGACTACCGCCGGACCCGACGCGGGGCCCACGGGGTCCGGACGATCCGGACCGGCGGGCGGAACGGCGGCGTCGTCGCCATCCTCCCGACCACCGACGCCTCCGAGGTCCTCGTGACGACCCAGCGGGGGATCACGATCCGGGCCGCGGTGCACGGCATCCGCTCCCAGGCGCGCAACACCCTCGGCGTCCGGGTGATCCGCCTGGACGAGGGGGACCTCGTGCGCGACGCGGTGGTGCGGGAGCTGCCCGCCGAGGAGGCCGGCGAGGGGGGGCCCCGAGCGGCGGAGCCGCCGGCGCCCGGCCCTCCTGCCCTCGACGGGGGCCCCGCGGACGAGGAGGAAGAGGGCGACGGGCCCGACGCTCCTCCCGACACCGAGCCGGACGACGAGGACGAGGCGGAGCCGGACGATGCGGCGGCGGGCGCGCGGTAGGACCGTCCTGCTCTGCCCGAAGTGCGGCTCGCCGAGGATCGCCCTGATCGCGGGCTCGATCGTGGGGCAGGTCTACCGCTGCGCCGCCTGCGACTACGTCGGCTCGCTCGTCTTCGAGACCGAGCTGCCGACGTCGGGGTCGGGCGACGCCCCGCCCTGAGCGGGGACCGCGGCCGGCCCTCCGTCCGCCTCGGTCCGGTCGACGGACCGGGCCCGCGCCCGGGCGACGAGCGCGAGCGCGCGCACCGTCGGCCCCACGTCGTGGGTCCGGATCCAGTCCGCGCCGCGCTCGGCCGCGAGGACGGCGGCGGCGAGGCCGGCCTCCAGGCGTTCGTCCGGGGCTCCCCCGCCCAGGGCCCAGCCCAGGAACGACTTACGCGAGGCGCCGACCGCGACGGGGAAGCCGAGGCTCCGCAGCTCGGCGAGGTGGAGCAGGAGCTCGAGCGACTGCGCCGGGGATTTCCCGAAGCCAAGGCCGGGATCGACGAGGAGCCGGTCGGCCGGAATGCCGTCGTCGATCGCTCGGTCCGTCGCGGCCTGGAGCGCGCGGAACAGCTCGCCGCGCAGGTCCCCGTAGGAGAGCTCCTGCTGCATCGTCCGGGGCTCCCCCCGCATATGTAGCACGATCGCCGCGGCCCCCGAGCGGGCGACGACCCGCCGCATCGCCTCCGAGCGCAACCCCTCGACATCGTTGACGACGTCCGCGCCGGCCGCGATCGCCTTCGCCGCGACCTCCGCGTGCCGGGTGTCGACCGAGATCGGGACGGCGAGGCGGCCCGCCAGGCGCTCGAGCACCGGGGCGATCCGGCCCCATTCGGCGTCGGGCGACACCGGCTCGGCCCCGGGGCGCGTGGACTCCCCTCCCACGTCGATCGCATCGGCCCCTTCGGCGACGAGGCGTTCGGCCTGGGCGACCGCCGCCGCCGGCTCGAGGTACCGGCCCCCGTCCGAGAACGAGTCGGGCGTGACGTTGACGACGCCGAGGACGCGGGGCCGGTCCCCGACGACGAACGAGCGATGGGCTCCCCGGACCGTGCGGGGGCCGCGCACGGTCGCCGCCCGGAGGGCCTCCTCGATCTCGTCGGCGAGCTCGCTCAGCCGGAACGGCTGGCGGCGGAGCTTCGGCAGGAGGTGCTGGTACTGGCCCCAGGTCGCGATCAGGACGACCGGGGAGGACGCCGCGGAGTGGTCGGCGATCCCCCGCGCGTGCGCCGAATCGCCGCCGACCGCGAGGACCTCCTGCTTCAGCAGCGGGGCGGCCCGCAGGGAGACGTCGTCCAGGCGCACCGGGTAGATCCTCCCCTTGCGCGCCATGATCCCGACCCCCTCGGGATCGCTGTCGGTCGCCTCGAGCTCCCTCGCGATCTCGGCCGGGGTCTGCCAGTCGAGGACCCGGGCCGCGAACCGATGGGGCCGGACGGGATCCGTCACGCACCGTCGAGGGGGGCGTTCCCCAAAACCTCGCCCGGGGGCCGGCCGGGGGCTGGGCCGCGAGCGTAATCCCTCGCGCTCCCGTCCGCCGGCCCCGTGCCCGCCGCTCGTTCCGCCTCGACCCGACGCCGCCGTCGGCCGGGCCGGATCGTCGCGCTCGAGGGGGCGTCGGGCGCGGGGAAGAGCACGACCACGGCCGCGCTCGCGCGCGCGGCCGGGTGGGTACCGCTCGCCGAAGCGTACGATCGGCTCGAACCTCGACCGAGCCTGTTCGTCCCCACCGAGGCCGAGCTCCTCGCGACCGAGCGCGCGCTCCTCGCGGAGGAGTCCCGCCGCTGGCGCCAGGCCCGCTCGCTCGCGGCCCGGGGGAGGACCGTGCTCGCCGACACCGGCTTCCTCGGACCGCTCACCTACACGCGGGGGCTCGTCGCGCTCGGGGCCGCGCCGGCCCGGGCGTTGCGGACGCTCGTCCGTGAGACGGAACGGTTGCGACGCGCCGGACGGTGGGGCGTGCCGGACCTCGTGATCTACCTCGTCTGCCCGCCCGGTCGCCGTCGGGCACGCGCGAGCCGGGACCCCGAGCGGCACCCTCCGTCCTTGCGGGGCCAGCATGCGGCGGTCGGAGCCCTCGAAGGACGATTCTACCGGACCGCCGTTCGCCGACGGCTCGGACCCCGGTACCGCGAGGTCCGCAGCGACCGGCCCCTGGCGCGGGTCCTCGCGACGATCGCGCGCATCGCGGGCTCCCGGTGCGTAGGCGCGCCCGCGCCGGCGCGATCGCGTTCGCTGCTCGCCGACCTCCTCGATCTCGGGCCGTCCGCGCGAGGGGCGACGCGCCGGGACGCCCGCCGGTCGCACCCCCGCCGGCGTTCTCGGAACCGTTAAGAAGCGGACCCGGTCTCGGCCCCTCCCCTCGATGAAGCCGCTCGACGCCCTCCAGCAGTCGCTCCACAAGCGGGTCCTCGTGGAGCTTCGGGGGGGCCGCTCGTTCCGGGGCCTCCTGGATGCGTTCGACCAGCACCTCAACCTCGTCCTCTCCTCCGCCGAGGAGGTCGTCAACGAGACGGTGACCCCCCGGCCGGGGCTCACCCTCGTGCGCGGCGATTCCGTCGTCTTCGTCTCGCCGTAGGGGGCGACCGTGGGCAAGGGGACTCCGGCTCGGCGCGGCGGCAAGATCGTGCACGTGATCTGCCGTCGGTGCGGGCGCCACGCGTTCCATCGGCAGAAGGGTGTCTGCGCCTCGTGCGGCTTCGGGGCCACGGCGCGACGCCGCGGGTACGACTGGGCGAAGCTGCGCTAGCCGCCCGAGCGGCCACCGGGCCGGGGCCGCGAGACGGCGGGCTCGCCCGCCAGCGCGAAACGGAGCGGGCGAGCCGTGGCCTGGCGGACCCCCACCCGCGGGCCCACGACGATCGGTCCCACGGACCCGGCCCGGGGGAGGAGCGAGAACCGGGGGCCGGCCGCCGCGTCCTGGCCGTTGTCCGCGATCGTGATCCCGAGCCCCCGGCAGAGCCGCCCCGGCCCCGAGAGCTCCACGACGAGGGGAGGGAGCGGTGCGGCGGCCCGCAGCAGGACCGCCTGCCCGGGTCGCGTGACGAGGTTCGCGCAGACGACCTGATGGATCCGGTAGACGTAGAGGGTCCCGGGCGCGCCGAACATCGCGAGGTTCCTCCGGGTCGCACCGCCCCAGGCATGGTTCGCGGGGTCCCGCGCGACGTACGCCTCGGTCTCCACGATCCGGGCGCGCCGGGTCGCCCCGGTCCCGTGCACCTCGAGTCGGGTGCCGAGGAGCTCCCGGGCGACGGCCGCCGTCGGTCGATCGAAGAACGGGCGGCCGATCCGGCGCTCGAGCACGGCCCTAGACGAGCTTCCCTCGATCGTAGAGGGGCGCCCCGTCGACCGCCACGGACCCCTGCCCGATCGTGAGCCACGAGAGGAAAGCGCAGCGGTTGCGCCCCCCGTAGAACGTGTTGCCGCCGATCGCGATCGTCACCGTGCCCTCCTCCTCGTCCTCGGCTTGGGGGACCCCGGCGGAGAGCGCCGGGTTGAGCCCGAGGCTGACGAGGGCGACCGTCTCCCGCCCGGCAGGCGCCTTCGCGAACCCCGCGTCGAACGCCTCGCCGCCCTCCGGGTACCAGTAGTTGCGAAGCCGGCCCCCCTCGATCTCCCACTGCGCCCCTTCGGTCCGCCCCTCCGCGAGGTAGCTCGGTCGGCTCGCGATCGCGACCCCGCTGGCCGATCGTTCGTCGACCGCGACCACGACCGACCCGGCCGGCGCCGTGGCGACCGCCCGGCCGCGACGGAGGTCGTCCGCATCGACCCGGCCGTCGTCGATCCACGGCGTGCGCCCCCGGAGCCGCAGCCGCAGATCGGTCCCTTGGTCGCTCGTCACCCGGAGCTCGCGTCCCCGGCCCAACTGCCGCGCGACGCGGAGGGCGTCGCGAGCGACCTGGTCCGGCTCCGCGCGCACGATCCCCCGGATCAGCTGGTTCCTCCAGAGCGGGCCCGGAACACCCCAGACCTCCGCCTGCGCATCGGAGGCGTACCCGAGCAGGCACCGGATTCCCCGCGCTCCCGCCGTCCGGATCCTCCGGAGCCACCGATCATCCTCGTCCCGGAACGGGGCGCGGACGTCGGTCGGCAACCGTCGCAGGCGGGGACGGTCCGCCGGTCCGGGAAAGTAGAGGACGGCGTCGGCCCGGCGCAGGGCGGCGTGCGACGTGCGGGGGAGCTCGGCCCAGCGGCGCGTCCGGGGCGCGAGCTCGATGCTCCGCCAGAACGCTCCCTCGTCCTCCAGCAGCAGCGAGGGGGCCGCCCCGATCCGACGAGCCTCCGCCACGGCCGCGGCGGCCCAGGGGAGCGTGTGGTTCCACGACGCGACGACGAGATGCTCCCCGCGTCGCAGGCGCAGGGCGTTCCCGACGAGCGAACGGGCGACCGCCGACGTGGCCCCCGGTTCCGCGGCCATGGTGGGGTTCGAGACGGCTCGCTCGCTTAACGGTTCGACCGTCGTCGGAGCTCGGAGGCGACCGCCGCGGCCCGTGCCCCGGGGGCCGCGAGCGCCCGAATCAGGTCGACCAGGACCCGGCCCGCGTCGTCGAACGGCGGCCGGAACCCCTTCGGGACCAGGGGCGGGAACGGCGCGCCCCACGGCCTACGACGCTCGGCCGCCCGGCGGACGATCTCGGCCACCCGCCGACCCCGGGCGAAGTCGGCGAGGTCGCGCCGCAGCGAGACCCCCCAGCCCTGGCGACGCGCCTCGGCCAGCAGTAAGGCGATCTTCTCGGGACGGTGGCGTCGGCGGCCCGCGCCCCGCCCCAGGACGCCGTTGAAGTAGAGGAACGGGCCCCCGACCTCGAGCGCCTCGAGCAGCGAGCGGCTCCCCGTCACGATCCGCACGTCGGCGTCCGAGAACCGCCGTTGCCAGCCCGCTCGGCCCAGCGGGCGCGTCCGCACGGTGATCCCGGGAGGGAGCGCCCGTGCGGACCAGGGCCTCCCCGCCCGCACCAACAGGCGGGGGCGGTCGGCCGCGCGGGACAACCCCTCGACGACCGACGGGAAGATCCGCTCCGCGCTCGCCGGGCTCGCGTACCACACCCACGACCCCGAGTGCCTCCGCAGGGAGCGCCGTCCGCCGTAGCTCGCGGGCCAGATCGGCCCGGCCTGGACCGCCTCGGGGAACGCCCGCGCGAACGTGGCGCTCCGCCGGAACGTGGTATACAGTGCTATGACGTTCGGTCGGTCGAGCGCTCGGGCATCCCGGTACGCCGCCTCGAACGCCCCGAGCTCGCCGGCGTCCCGCGCGGCGGCCAGCCGCTGGGGAAGCTCACGGGAGCGGATCCCTCCCTCGCGATACCGTTCGATCGTCTCCTGGCGCGGGGTCAGCGTCCTCGCGAACTCCTCGAGGCTCACGTGCAGGGTGCGGTCCGGGCCGTGGGCCCGCTCGATCGCGGCGACCTCCTCGCTCCACGGCCCCGGCCGTCGGGCCGTGCCGGGGGAGACGGGCACGGAGGTCACGCCCCACGACGAGCCGATCGTCATCGCCGCCCGATCGCTGGGTTCGAGACGGTCGAGCCGATCGGTCGGAGGCCATCCCCAGGGCCCGGCGACCCCAGGCGGGAGGGCCCGGCCGTCCTTGCGGTAGAGCTGCACCCGAAGGCCGGCCCGCGCGAGGCGACGACCGGCCGCGAGGACCTGCTCGACGTCGCCGATCCCGCCCCCGAGCACGGTAGGCAAGAGGTAGACGTCGACGTCGGTCCGACGCATCGTCGGGAAGCTCACGCCGCCGGCCGCGCGAGCGTGACGAGGCGCAGCGCCGGCCGAAACCCAGCCGCTCCCAGCGCCTCCACGGCGTTCCGGTCGTCGTCGGCCGCACGGGAGAGGACCCGGGGAGCACCGTGCGAGGCGAGCCAGGCGAGCGCCTCGCCGAGGAGCTCGGCCGTCGCCTCGGCGGGGAGCTCCGACCCGACGATCGGCGTCGAGAGGTGGCCCGCGACGGTGGCCCGGCCGACGGTCGCCCCGACCGCCGCCTCGGGTCCGCGCCCTCGGTCGTAAACCCACCCGGCCGACTCGGACGCGAGCGCGCGGTCCGTCCAACGGCTCCCGAGCAGATCCCCCGCCCGGATCGGCAGGACCTCGCGCACCTCCGAGGGGAGGGCGCGGTCGGCGATCCGGGCGATCGCCGGGGCGTCCTGGGTCGTCAGCGGGCGGACGGCGCCGTCGCTCCGCCGGGAGGGCGGCGCCGCCCCGAGGTCGAGGGCGAAGTAGGCCGAGGCGCGGAGGGGGCGGAATCCGAGCGACGTGTAGAGAGCCCGGGCGGGGGCGTTGGTGGCGAGGACGTCGAGGGCGAGGTGCGGGCGGCCGCGACGGAGCGTGAGCGCCCGGGCGGCCGCCAAGAGGCGGCGCGCGTAGCCGCGTCGGCGGTACGCCGGATCGACCGTCACCATGCTCACGAACCCGGCCCGGGCCGGGAAACTGAGGAGCGCGGTGCCGACCAGGCGTCGATCGGCCTCGACGACGAGGAACCGCGCCGGCGAGGCTCCCACCAGGCGCAGCAGCCCGAGCAGGAGGCGGGCGTCCCAGCGGAACAGTCGGCGGGCGATCGCCGCGATCTCCTCCGGGCGCGTGCCGAGGAGCTCCTCCTCCTCGGGAGACGCGCTCCGGAGGAGCTCGACCAGGCGCGCGACGTCCCGGGCCCGGAGCTCTCGCACCGCCCCGACGGCGTCGCCCGGGCGCCCGGCGGTCCCCGACACCCGGTGCCCACGGGCCGGTCCGCTAAAAGTTGGCCGGGAGCGGGCGCTGCTCGGTCCGCTCCGGCGAGCGGTAGGGGTCCCGCTCCGCCCGCGCCGGGGCGCCCCACCGCGCGAGGAGGGCGGCCCGCTCGACCCCGAACGGGGCGAGGAGCGTCTCCGCCTCCCGGGCGAGGAGCTCGAGGTACGCTCCGGGATCGTACCGCTCGTCCCCTCGGAGCAGCTCCGCCGGCCGCACCCGGTGGCGGAACGAGCGGCTCGCGCGGTCGAGGAGGACGTAGCGGACCGTCTCTCCCGCCCCTCGCGCCACGCCGGCCTCGGCGAGCTGGCGGACGGCCGCGAGCGAGTCGGTGAACGTGACGAACGCCCCGGGGGGCTGGCCGATCCGGTGGGCGATCACGAGCTCCTCGAGCGGCCATCCCCCCTCCCGGAGCCGGGCGGCGACGAGGTCCGTCCGCGCGAGCGCCCGGGGGAGGAGGGCGCGGACCCCCGCGGCGCCGTCCGCCCGGCGGAACAGCTCGAGGACCTCCGCCTCCAGGCGGCGGAGGACCCCGGGGGTGTCGTGGCGGCGGCCCCCGATCCCCCGGAGCTTGAACGCCCCCGACGCGTACAGCCCGTAGTACCGGTTCGGCACCCCGAGGCCGTGCGTCACGGCCGGCAAAAAGACGATCCAGCGGTACCGACCCTCGTAGCCGAGCGGGACGTCCAGACGCTCGCTCATCGCCCGGGCGAACCCCTCGGGGTCGACCGTCCCGTCCGGCGGGCTCGGGCGGAGCCAGAGCGAGTCGACGATCCCGTGGACGGTCCGGTACCCCGCGCGCTCTGCCTCGGCGACGAGCGTCGCGAGCAGCTCGCGGGCGTAGGCGTTGATCGCCTCGTGGCACTCGATCCGGCCGAACCGGGCGTTCCGGTACCCCTGGTAGCCGAACGCGGTGACGAGGATCCACTTCAGCATCCGGACGCGGTGCTCGAGGCTCGCGCGGACGTCGGGGGCGAGCCCGGGCCGGCGGAGCCGGGCCTTGTAGGCGAGCCGGCGCGCGAGGAGGGGGCCGAGGGTCCGCGGGATCAGGCCGACCGTCCGCTCGCAGGACCGGTAGCCGAGGCCGGGGGCCCGGAGCGGGCTCGCGGGGCAGCACCGGCAGTCCAGGGTCTCGGCGGAGAGGTTCCGCCGCACCATGAGGTGCGGGTAGAGGTTGGCGAAGTCGAACTCGTCGATCCGGTCGTGGACGCCGACCGGGGGGAGGAAGATCACCCCGCCGCGGTCGGAGCGCACGAGGTGGTCCCCCCGTCGGAACGTCTCGGGGCGGTTCTTCTTCCACGGCACGTGGACGCCGCTCGCGAGCGCCTCGGCCATCTCCATCGCGGTGAAGCACGTCCCCGGGGACTGCCGGACGACCGTCTGCAGGGACAGGCGCGCGAGGCGGGCCGCGTCGACGAGCCCCGCGACCGCCGCGTCGTCGAAGAGGAACGAGTTCTCCCGGTCGACGTGGAACCGGCCGGGCAGCGGGAACGTCGCGTCCCGGTGGAGGACCCGGCCGTACGACGCGAACGAGCGGGCCGGCCGGCTCGGGCCGAACGGGGCCGGCTCCCGGCCCAGGACGAACTCCTCGGGAGCGAGGCCGACCGCCCTCGCCCTCCGGTAGAGCCAGGGGAGGTCGAACGCGTCCCCGCCGTCCGTGAGCAGGAGGTCCGGGTCGCTCCGCGCGAGCTCCCCCGCGAGCGCGCGGAGGAGGTCGTCCTCGGGGCCCTCGAGCGTCACCCCGCCGAGCCGCACCGACCCGATCCGGCCGTCCGGCGGGGGAAGCCCGCCCGGGCGCATCCCGGTGAGACGGACCTCGAGGCGGGCGACGACGAGGGGGGGCGGGGCGTAGTCGATCGTGGCGACCGGTTCCGTCGCGACGAGCCCGCCGTCGCGGGCGACGACCGGCGCGAACGGGTAGAGGCCGTGGTGGAGATGGTACAGCTGGGGGACCGCGAGGTCGACGTCGAAGAGCGCGAACCGTTCGTACCCGCCGAGCGCGTCGATCGTCCCGGCGAGGCGGCGACGGAGCCGGTGGTGCGCGGGGGTGACGGCGAGCATCGTGCGCGCCCGACGATCGAACGGCGACGGCCGCCGCACGACCGGCTCGGTCGACGCGACGTCGGCCCGCCCGGTGAGGCGACGCGCGAGGTCGGCGAGATCGGCCCGCGCCCCGGCGACCAGGAACGGGGGCCGGTACGGGACCGCGGCGCGGTGGACCCGGCCCGAGCGACGCTCCTTCGTCCAGAGAACGACCGAACGGCCGTCGCCGCTCTCCGTGATCTCGAGGAGCCAGCCGTCGGGCGCGAGGCCGTCCGCCGCGGGGCTCACCGGGAGGTCGGCCGGGCGTTCCCGTCCGCGCGGAGCCGGACCGCGAGATCGGTGAGGACGGAGAGGACGATCGACTCGAGGAGGTCCGGGCTCCCGACGTACGTCGCCTGGGCGACGTAGCGCCGCGCCCCGGTGCGCAGGAGCTCGAACGCGGCCCGCTCCTCGGGCGTCGGGAGCAGGCGGGCGAACGCGTCCCAGCGTTTCATCCGCTCCTCGAGCGCCTGACGGTACGTCGGGGCGGTGCGTCCCACGCGATCACCTCCCCGGCGGACCCGCCGTCGAACGCCTCCATCCCGAGCTGGCCCGGCGCACGGGCGACGAGCGTGAGGCGGGCGTCGCGCCGCAGCGCGCGGAGGCGGAGCGTCGTCGGCCCGCGGACGAACGCGACGTAGTCCGACCAGCGGGGCCCCTCGTCGGCGAGCCCGGGAAAGCTCGCCGTCCCCTCCGGTCCGAGCGTGAGGACGAGCGGGAGCGGGAGCTCCCGCAGGAGGGCGGCGAGGGCGCGGGCGCTCCGCCGGAGCAGGGCGTCCCGCTCGTCGTCCGGGGTCTCCCCGTCCCAGAACAGGGCCGGGAGGTCGTGGCCGACGAGCAGGGTCGGGCGGTGACGACGGACCTCGCGGGCCCACCCCTCGACGAGCGCCACGACCTGGTGGGAGGTGAACCCGCGGGCGAGCCGGACCCTCCGGAGCGTCTCGCCGGCGGCGACCCCGAGCGCCCGTCCGCGCTCGCCGATCCGGTACGGATGGAACCGGTTCCCGCCCTCGAGGAGGGAGACCCGGCCCCGGGCGAGGGCGCTCCCGGCGTAGAGCGTCTCGAGGATCGGATCGACCGCGAGGCGGGGGCCGCACCAGAGCGTCACCTCGCCGGGGGTGAGGCTCCGGGCGAGCCAGGGGAACAGCGCCGGGGCGGCCGGGAGGACGGGGGCGACGGCGGGTCCCGGACGGGGCCGGGGGAAGAGCCGCGACCGGGCGAGGAAAGGGGGCGGCGACGCCGCGGCGACCTCCTCGGGCGGGAGGAGGACCTCCTCCGGGGGAAGCTCCGGCTCGGCCAGGAACGGCTCGACCATCGACGGTGCGGGGCGCAACGCCCCGGGAAACGCAAAAGCGGCGGCGCGGGGGCGGTTGAAACACGCCGGGACAGGGCGTTCCGGCCGGGCGCTCAGAGCGGCCGCCCGTCGTGCCGCGCCCGGACGCTACGGGTCGAGCGGGGAGCGGGGGATCGTCGATCGGACGCCGAGCTCCTCGGCGAGGGTGCGGCAGTTCACCGCCGCGTCCCCCCGGAAATGGTTGTTGAAGAACCCGTAGACCGTGCCGACGCGCCCGGCGAGCTCCCGGACCCGCGGGACCCACGCCGCGAGCTCCTCGGGCGAGTAGGTGTAGTCGTACCACAGCGGCGAGCCGTGGCCGTGCCAGCGGAGGTAGGCGAACGGGGCGGTCACCTCCGGGACGACGGGCAGGTGGGGGCCGTCGACGATCGCGTGCGCGAGCCCGAACTCCCGCAGGAGGGCGTACGAGGTCGGCACGAGCCAGGAGCGCTCGCGGAACTCGACCGCGACCGGGAGGTCGGGGGGGAGGGAGGCGTAGAAGCGCCGGACCGTCTCGGCCTCGAACGGGAGGCTCGGCGGCAGCTGGAGCAGCGCCGCCGCGAACCGTCCGGCGTCCCGGAGCGGCCGCAGCACGGCCAGGAAGCGGGCGAGCTCCGCCTCGGTGCCGACCAGGCGGAGATCGTGGGTGATCGACTGGGGGAACTTCGCCGCGAAGCGGAACCGGCTCGGCGTCCGGCGGACCCAGGAGGCGACGACCGTCGGCGCCGGCAGCCGATAGAACGTGGAGTTCACCTCGACGATCGGGAACATCCCGGCGTAGTACCGCAGCCGGTCGGCCGCCCCCCGGGGCGGATAGACGCGGCCGACCCACTCCGGATAGTCCCAGCCGCTGGTGCCGAGGAGGATCTCGCCCACGGACCTCCGGGTCCGGAGGAACGTTCCCGGCGGGTTAAGCCGGCCCCCGGGAGGTCGCGCAACGCTAAGAGGCGCCGCCCCTCGGGGAGCGCGGAGCATGGTCCAGGTCGACATCGACATCGCGAAATGCACCGGCTGCGCCCATTGCCGGGACGTCTGCCCCGTCAACGTCTTCGAGCTGCGTCCCCGCGATCAGATCCCCGACGTCGTCGACGACCCGACGGTCGCCGCGAAGTTCCAGTTCCGAGGCGAGAAGTCCCTCGCGGTGAACGGACCCGAATGCATCGTCTGCGAGGCGTGCCTGTTCGAGTGCGAAGGGGAGTGCATCCTGATCACCGACGACGAGAGCCACGTCCACCACTCGACGTACAAGTGAGGCCGGCCGTGCCGCTCGTGACGTTCCGGTACCGCTTCTCGATCGTCCTTCCCGCCCCGCCCGACGTCGCGTTCCGCTGGGCGACCGACTACCGGCCGGACGACTGGTCCCTCATGGGGCAGGTAGGGAGCCGACGTATCGCGAGGCTCGCGAAGGACGTGATCGTGCTGAGAGACACGACGGGCGTGGGGCGGGACCGCGTCACGAAGACCCGGCTTGTCCGCCTACTGCCCGAGCGGCGGGCCTGGACGAACACCCACCTCGCGGGCCCGGCCCGGCTCTCCCAGTTCCTCTACGAACTGCGACCGGTCGGACGCAGCCGCTCGCGCCTCGTCTTCACCGGCCTCCAGGTGCTGCGCCCGCGTCGTGCGCTCAGCGCGTCGGCGCGCGCGCGGGAGGCCCGGGCGACCGCGCGCGCGGATCGGGAGCTCTGGCGTCGGCTCGCGCGCGCGATGGGCCGGGAGCTCCGGCCCCGCCGGCGCGCCCGCACGTCTTCGGCGGCGCGTCGCGCCGGGCAGCCTTAAATAGGTGGGAATCCCGCCGACTCCGCCGTGCCGGAGAGCGCACCGGAGCCGGGCCGGACGGTGGTCGTCGGCGAGCGGGAGCTCGCGATCGGCTTCCGTCTCATCGGGATGAAAGATGTGGTGGAGGTCGTTCCCGAGACCGCCGCGGCCGAGTTCGACACGGCGATCTCCGACGGCCGGTTCAGCCTCGTCGTCGCGAGCCAGACGGTACGCGCCCGCCTCACCGAGGCGCAACGCGCGCGCGCCGACGCCTCCCTGCGGCCGCTCGTCGTCTTCGTGCCGGCGCCGTCCGGGGAGTACGAGGTCGAGAGCCTGAACGTGCTCGCCAAGCGGGTCCTCGGCATCACGCTCGCCGCTCCGGCGGCCTAGGAGGACGAAGGACGATGCCGGCGGTCGTCGCAAGGGTCTCGGGACCGGTCGTCCTGGTCGACGGCCTCCAGGGCGCGAAGATGTACGACGTCGTCCGCGTCGGTACGCTCGGGCTCGTCGGCGAGATCATCCGGCTCGTCGGCGGCACCGCGACCGTCCAGGTCTACGAGGACACCACCGGGATCCGCCCGGGCGATCCGGTCGAGTCGACCGGCCTCGCGCTCAGCGTCGAGCTCGGCCCCGGTCTCCTGAAATCGATCTACGACGGGGTCCAGCGGCCGCTGGACGTGATCCAGAAGAGCTCGGGGGATTTCATCGCTCGAGGGTTCGTCGCGCCCCCGCTCAGCGAGACGGCCCGTTGGGAGTTCACGGCGACGGCCAAGCCCGGCACCGAGGTCACTCCGGGCACGATCCTCGGCACCGTCCCCGAGACGTCGCTGATCGTCCACAAGGTCCTCGTGCCGCCCGGCGTCTCGGGGACGCTCGAGGCGATCGCGAGCGGGACGTACACGATCCGCGACCCGATCGGCACGATCCGCTCGGGCGCGCAGCGGGTGCCGGTCTACCTGAGCCATCGCTGGATCGTCCGTATCCCGCGCCCCGTTGGGCAGAAGCTCCCCCCGGACATCCCGCTCGTCACCGGCCAGCGCGTCATCGACTCGTTCTTCCCCGTCGCGAAGGGCGGGACCGCCTGCATCCCCGGTCCGTTCGGCAGCGGGAAATGCGTCGCCGGGGAGACGCCGGTGTTCCTCGGCGACGGGACCATCGTGCCGATCGCCGAACTGTACGAGCGATCGCGACCCCTTGGACGAGCGATCGTGGACGGAGCCGATGAGTGGATTCGGCTGGACCGCCCCCTCACGCTGTATTCCCTTTCAGGGAACCGGATCGTGCGGAGCCGGACCAACGTCCTCTATCGAGGGAAAAGCGATTCGCTGGTCACCGTAAGGACCCGCAGCGGGCGGCGTGTTCGAGTGACGCCGGTGCATCGGCTGTTCGCCGTCCGAGCGGACGGTGGACTTCGGGAGACTCCGGCAGGGGAGCTACGGCCGGGCGACTACCTCGCCGCCGTGCGCCGACTCCCTCCCCCAGCTTCGGACAGCCCGCTCGGTATCGAGCTGCCCGAGCTGCGACGGCGGGGCACCGTCATCCGCCTTCCGGACCGCATGACCCCGGACCTGGGCGAGTTCCTAGGGCTCTATGTTGCGGAAGGCTACCTGCGTGGCGGGGGTACCGTTGTCTTCACCAATTCGGACGAGGGGCTCTTGGAGAGGTTCCTCCAGCTCGCCCGTTCGCTGTTTGGGGTCGTCGGTCGGATCGAGCGGCAACGCGACAAGACCCCGAACGTCCTGCTCCATAGCGTCTCGCTCGTCCGACTGCTGGGACGTATCGGCGCGGGGAACGGCTCGTCGCAGAAGGCGGTCCCCCCGTCGGTACTGGCCTCCACGGACCCCTCGTTGGGTGCCTTCCTTCGCGGGTACTACCTCGGGGACGGCGGCTTCTTCGGGGGTGTCGTGGAGTTCTGCACCGCGAGCGAGCGGCTGCAGATCGGTCTGGCCCACGCGCTGAGCCGGTTCGGCATCCTCTCCACGCTGGCCCGTCGGACCGTGGGCGATCAGTTGTACTACCGCATCTACGTGCGGGGCGTTGCCAACCTAGACCGTCTGCACCAGGCACTCACCTCGCCGCATCCCAAGATCGCGGCGCTCCGGAGCTACGTCGAGCGGCAGCCTCGCAGCTACACTGCGACGGACGTGGTGCCGGTCGCTTCGGAGCTCCTCGAACGGCTCTACCGGGCGCATTACTCGTACTCCGGTCTGCGGAAGCACGGCATCGAGATCCACAACTACATCGGCCACCGGGAGAGCATGGGCGCGGTCACCTTTCGCACGTTTATGGACGCTGGCGACGACGGTCCCGTCTCGGTCCCGGAGGAGCTGGCCGCCCGACGTCTCACCGAGCTGCTGGATTGGATCGCCTGCGACGAGGTCGTCGACGTCCAGGAGGAGCGCGACGGCCCGTACGAGGTCTACGACGTCTCGGTCCCGGAGCACGGCCGGAATTTCGTGGGAGGGGTGGGCGGGCTTCTCCTGCACAACACCGTCACGCAGCAGCAGCTCGCCAAGTGGGCCGACTCCGACGTCGTCGTCTATGTCGGTTGTGGGGAACGCGGGAACGAGATGACCGAGGTGCTTGCCACGTTCCCGAACCTCGTCGACCCGAAGTCGAAGCGACCCCTCATGGAACGGACGGTGCTGATCGCCAACACCTCGAACATGCCGGTGGCGGCGCGGGAGGCGAGCGTCTACACCGGAATCACGATCGCCGAGTACTACCGGGACATGGGCTACGACGTCGCGCTGATGGCCGATTCGACGAGCCGTTGGGCGGAGGCGATGCGCGAGATCTCGGGCCGTCTCGAGGAGATGCCGGGCGAGGAAGGCTACCCCGCCTACCTCGGGCGCCGGATCGCCGAGTTCTACGAACGGGCGGGACGTGTCGTCGCGCTCTCGCCCGAGGGCCGGATCGGCTCGGTGACGGTCGTGGGGGCGGTCTCGCCACCCGGGGGCGACACCTCCGAGCCGGTCAGCCAGAACACGCTCCGCGTCGCCCGGGTCTTCTGGGCCCTCGATGCGTCGCTCGCCGCACGACGCCATTTCCCTTCGATCAATTGGCTGCAGAGCTACTCGCTCTACGCCGGGGACCTCGAGCCGTGGTATGCCGCCGAACTCTCCAAGGAGTTCGGTGCGCTACGTCAGCGGGCCCTCGAGATCCTCCAGAAGGAGTCGGAGCTCCAGGAGATCGTCCAGCTGGTCGGGGTCGACGCGCTCCCCGAGCGGGAGAAGGCGACCCTCGACGCGGCCCGGATGCTCCGCGAGGACTACCTCCAGCAGAGCGCCTACGACGACGTCGATACCTACACGTCGATCCAGAAGCAGCTGAGGATGCTCCGCGCGATCCTCGCGTTCGCCGACCGGGCCCAGGAGGCGGTCGCCCGCGGGGCGAGCGTCGCGGACCTCCAGAAGCTGCCGGTGCGCACGAAGCTCTCCCGGATGAAGTGAATCCCCGAGGCGAAGCTCGCCGCTGAGTTCGACCGGCTCGATCTCGAGGCGGCGGAGGCGGTCGCCGCGGTCGCCGCCGGAGGGAGCTAGTGGCGGCGAAGGGGGCCGGCCCGCGCTCCGGCGGGCGACCGCGCGAGGACGCCGTCCCGGTCGACTACCGCACGATCGACCGGGTCGCGGGCCCGCTCCTGTTCGTCCGCGACATCGAGAACGCCGCCTACGGCGAGATCGTCGAGATCCGGCTCCCGAGCGGCGAGCGCCGGCAGGGCCAGGTCCTCGACTCGCGCAAGGGGCTCGCGATCGTCCAGGTGTTCGGCCCGACGATCGGGATCAACGTCGAGGAGACGAGCGTGAAGTTCCTCGGGGAGGTCGCGACGCTCGCCGTCTCCGACGAGATGCTCGGTCGGGTCTTCAACGGCCTCGGCGAGCCGCGCGACGGCGGCCCGCGGATCGTGAGCGAGACCCGGCTCGAGATCGTCGGCAACGCGATGAACCCGTACTCGCGCGAGGAACCGAGCGAGTTCATCCAGACGGGGATCTCCACGATCGACGTCAACAACACCCTCGTCCGGGGGCAGAAGCTCCCGCTGTTCTCGGGCGCCGGCCTCCCGCACAACCAGGTCGCCGCGCAGATCGTCCGCCAGGCGAAGCTGCGCAACTCGACCGAGGGGTTCGCGGTCGTCTTCGGCGCGATGGGGATCACGAGCGAGGAGGCGAACTTCTTCCTGAAGGAGTTCGAGGCGACCGGCGCCCTCGAGCGGACCGTCGCGTTCCTCAACCTGTCGAGCGATCCGTCGATGGAGCGGGTCGTCACCCCGCGGATGGCGCTGACGGCCGCCGAGTACCTCGCCTACGAGAAGGACCTGCACGTCCTCGTCATCCTGACCGACATGACGAGCTACTGCGAGGCGCTCCGGGAGGTCTCGGCCGCCCGCGAGGAGGTCCCCGGCCGTCGGGGGTACCCGGGGTACCTCTACACCGACCTCGCCACGATCTACGAGCGTGCCGGCAAGATCCACGGCCGGAAGGGATCAATCACCCAGCTCCCGATCGTGACGATGCCGGCCGACGACGTCACCCACCCGATCCCGGATCTCACCGGCTACATCACCGAGGGGCAGATGTACCTCAGCCGGGACCTCCAGCGCAAGGGGATCTACCCGCCGATCGACATCCTGCCGAGCCTCTCGCGCCTCATGAACCAAGGGATCGGGCCGAAGCGGACCCGGGAGGACCACCGCGGCGTCTCCGACCAGCTGTTCGCGACGTACGCGACGGGGAAGGACCAGCGGGCGCTCTCCGCGATCGTCGGCGAGGAGGCGCTCAGCCCGATCGACCGGCTCTACCTGCGCGGCGCCGACCGGTTCGAGAAGGAGTTCGTCAACCAGCGGCCCGACGAGGACCGGACGATCGACGAGAGCCTCGCGCTCGCTTGGGCGATCGTCTCCGACTTCCCCGACGCCGAGCTCAAGCGGATCCGCCCCGAGTTCGTGCAGGCGTACCGGGCCCATCCCCCGGTCGTCGGGTCGTGAGGCCGGAGGGTCCGTGGCCGTCGAGAACGTCCGCCCGACCCGCCTCGAGCTGCTGCGCACCCGCCGCCGGATCGCGGTCGCCCGGCGCGGCCTCAACCTGCTCAAGCTCAAGCGGACCGCGCTGATCGCGGAGTTCTTCAGCGTCTCGAAGGCCGCGCTGGAGCTGCGGGGGGAGCTGCGACGCCGGTTCCTGCCGGGGTACGAGGCGATCCGCCTCGCCGAGGCGATCGAGGGCCCGACCCGGCTCGAGAACATCTCGATGCTGCTGCCGAACCTCCCCGACGTCACGGTCGCGACGAAGAACGTGATGGGGGTGCGGACCCCCCGGCTCGACGCCGGCGGCTTCGCCCCGGTCGCGGTGGCGTCCCTGCTCGATCTGCCGACGTCGATCGGAGAACCGATCCGGCACTTCCAAGGGATCTACGCCCTCGTCCTCGAGATCGCCGAGAAGGAGAACACGCTGCGACGCCTCCTGCGCGAGATCGAGAAGACCAAGCGCCGGGCGAACGCGATCGAGAACGTCCTGGTCCCGAGGCTCGTCGCCACCGTGCGCTACATCAAGTTCCGGTTCGACGAGATGGAGCGGGACGCGTTCAGCATGCTGAAGACCGTCAAGCGCAAACTGGAGGCCGGCGATGCGGGCGCCGTACCCGCCTAGCCTCGCCTCCCGGCGGGTCGTCGCCCTCTGGGCGGCGAGCGTCGCCTGGAAGGCGGCGGCGATCGCGATCGTCCTCCTCGTGCTCGCGCGGTACCTCGGGGGGAGCTAGCCTGTGAGCGACGCCGCGGCGCCCCCGTCGGGCAGTCCCGAGATCCTGGACGCCCTGCGACGCGTGAAGGCGACGGAGGCCGACTGGGACCGCCGTCTCGCCGACGCGCGGGCCGCGGCCGCCCAGGACCTCGCCGGCCGCCGCGACGCGGCGGAGGCGTCGGTCCACGAGGTCGCCCGTGCGGTCGAGACGGAACGCGCCGAGGCGACCGCCCGGGCCGGCCGCGAGGGGGACACCGAGGCCCGGACGATCGTCGACGACGGCGAGGCCGAGGCCCGACAGCTCCGGGCGGGTCAGGGTTCGCTCGCCGAGGGGCGCCGCAAGGAGATCCTCGCGGTCGTGCTCGGCCGGTTCGCGAGCGACTGAGGAGGGGCCGACGGCGCTCCGCCCCGTCCGGATGGCCCGGATCGCCCTCCTTGGCCTCCGCCAGGACCAGGAGCGGATCCTCACCGTCCTCCACGACCTCCGGCTCGCCCAGGTCGAGGCCCTCGCACCCGAGACGATGGCGCAGCTCGGCCCCGAGCGGGGACCCGAGACGCTGCGCCGGGTCGGCGACGAGGCGCTCCGGTTCCGGGGCCTCCTCAGCGCGCTGCCGCCCGTCGGGGCCCCGACGCCCCGCCGGTTCGACTCGGTCGCCGACATCCTCGCGGCCGCGGGGACGGTCCCGATCGACGCGGAGGTCGGGGCGCTCGTCCGGGAGGCCGACCACCTCGAGAGCGAGGCGCGCGCGATCGACGAGACGGTGCGGGCGCTCGACGAGCTCGCGTTCGTCCCCGAGCGCCTCGACACGTTCCGCTCGCCGTCGCTCGTCGCGCTCCACGGCTCGGCCGGGCCGGAGGGGCTGGCGGCGATCCGGACCGCCCTCGCCCCCGACGGGGAGCTCCTGCTCGGGCCCGGGGCGGAGGCTCGACCGTTCGTCGCCGTGGCCCGCGCGTCCCGGGCGGACGCCGTGGCGGCCGCCGCCCAGGGGTCCGGGGTACGCCTCGCCCCCGTCCCCCCGCTGGACGGGACCGCCGCGGAGGAGCGGGTCCGCGCCGTCGCCCGGCGGTCGGAGATCGCGCGGCGCCGCGGGGAGATCCGGGAACGCCTCGCCGCGCTCGCTGCGGCCTGGTACCCCACCGTCGCGGCGATCGCCGAAGCGCTCGAGATCCAGAACCGGGCGGGCGAGCTCCTCACGAAGCTCGGCGCGAGCCGTTCGGCGTTCGCGCTCGAGGCCTGGGTGCCGGCCCGGGACGTCCCGCGCCTGCGCACCGCCGTCGAGCGGGCGACGGAGGGGAGGGTCGTCGTCGTCGAGGTCCCCTCCCGCGAGGAACCGCCGACGATGATGGCGAACCCGGCGGGGTTCCGCCGGTTCGAGTTCTTCGTCCGGTTCTACTCCCTGCCGCAGGCGACGGAGTGGGACCCGACGCTCGTCTTCGCGATCGTCTTCCCGATCTTCTTCGGCTTCATGCTCGGCGACTGGGGGTACGGGCTCGTCATCCTGCTCGTCTCCCTCTGGATGATCGCGGGGTTCCCCGGCGCCCGGCACCTCCCGGCGTTCGGCCGACGGTTCGTCCGTCAGATCATGGGCCCGAAGGCGATGCAGCAGCTCGCCTGGACGCTGCTCCCCGGGTGCGCCCTCGCGATCGCCCTCGGTCTCGTCTGGGACGAGTTCTTCGGCTACGGCCTGTTCCACCACCTGTTCGGCTACGTCGCCCCGCTGAAGCCGGACGCTGACGTGGGCCTCCTGCTCCTCGTCGCGGGGTTCATCGGCCTCGCGATGGTCACGCTCGGGTTCCTGTTCGGGGCCGTCCAGGAGATGTTCCGGCGGCACCGCCGCGGGGTCCTCGCGAAATCGGGCGGGATCCTGTTCGCCTGGGGGATCGCGTTCTTCGGGCTCGCCGTGATCCACCACGCGACCAGCGTCTCGGTCCACCCGATCGTCGTGCTCTGGTACGCGTGCCTCGCCTCCGGGCTCGTCCTGATCGTCGGCGGCGAGGGGATGAACGGCCTCCTGGTCGGCCTGATCGAGATCGTGAGCCACATCCTCTCCTATACGCGGCTCGTGGGGATCCTGCTCGCGAGCGTGATCCTCGCCCTCGTGATCAACACGGTCGCGGGGGGGCTCGTGCGCGGCGGGGCCGTCGGGATCGTCGCGGGGGTCCTGCTGCTCGTCGTCGGCCAGACGTTCAACGTGATCCTCGGCGTCTTCGAGCCCGGGATCCAGGGAGCGCGGCTCCTGTTCGTGGAGTACTTCTCGAAGTTCTACACGGGGAACGGCCGGCCGTTCCGACCGTTCGGCGCCCCCCGCACCCACACCGTGCCGGCGGTCCCTTCCGAGACGACGGCGAGCGCGCCGCCCGCCGCCCTCTAGGCGGAGCGGCTCAGCGATCCGCGCCCCGACAGCTCGAGCGTCCCCTACTCCCGCGCTCCGGGGCCGCTCGGACCCGGACGGTTCGGGGGTTGGCGTGGTCGCGGGCCGAGAGCGCCCG
>JASHQF010000039.1 GCA_030037695.1 Thermoplasmata archaeon | reverse complement strand
TTGATCGCGTCGAGCAGCATCAGCGTCATCAGGTCGCGCGTCGGCGCCGTGCAGTAGACCGGGCCCTTGTACCCGTACTTGAGGAGCACCGGGACGAGCCCGCAGTGGTCGAGGTGGGCGTGGGTCACCACGACCGCGTCCAGGCTGTCGAGCGGCAGGAGCTCGGGCGCGTTGAAGAACGGCGTCCGATCGGAGCCCGGGTCGATCCCGCAGTCGATCAGGACCTTGGAGTTCTGCGTCGTGAGGAGGTGGGCGCTCCGGCCGACCTCCCGGTAGCCGCCGAGCGCCGTCGTGCGGGCCCACAGCTTCTCGGGCAGCGGGTCGCGGGCGATCCGGATCCCGACCTTCTTGAGGAAGGCGCGCCGGTCGTCGAACGAGTTGCGGAGGTGGATCCGCACCTCCTCGACGGTCTTCGACGGGATCGGGGGGGTGCGTACGACGGTCGGCACCCAGCCGATCTTCCGCTTGAGGTCGTTCAGGACCGAGCCGCCGCGGCCGATCGCCGCCCCGGGGTTCGCCGCCTCGATCGTCACCTCCCCGGTCTCGGGCTCGAAGAACAGCTGGTTGAGCTCCGCCTCGACCGGGATCACCTCCCGGATCACCTTCTCCGCCTCCTTGGGGTCGCTCAGCGTCTCCGGGGAGGACCGGACCAGGACGCGGCGGTGGAGGCGCTGGGCGATCTGGCGCAACAGGTCGGCGCCCGAGAGGAACTGGTCGAGCTGCTTCGTGTAGAGGACGACGTGCGGGCCTTCCAGCTCAACGTCCGTGACCTCGATCGTCTCCGGAAGGACCTCCTTGAGGGTCGCCCGGGTTTGCTCGATCAGCGAGTCGAAACTCATTCACCGAAGAAGGGGTTCGAACGAAGGGGTTCCCGCCGCGCCCGGGCGGCGGTCGGCCTACGGCTGGGGCGGAGGCAACGGGATCTTGAGGACCTTCAGGCGCTTATTAATTTCGTCCTCGCCGAGCTCGCGGTATTCCTTCGGCGTGATGACGTGCGTGAGGTAGCCGTCGCCGCTCGCGCTGTCGCGCTTCATCGCCGCGTTGAGCCCGCGGAGGACGAGGTCGACCGCGTCGGAGGTCGACATGTCGCGGGAGTAGCCGTCCTCGACGAGGCTGTAGGCGAACGGCGAGCCCGAGCCGACGGAGACGAACCTGTCCTCGATGAGGCCCCCGGCGGCGTCGATCGAGAAGACGTGCCCGCCCTTGCCGTCGACGCCTCCGAGGAGGAGCCAGGCCCAGTACGGGTAGTAGCGGTTGCCGCTCAGGATGTTCGCGAGGAGCGTCGCCGCGCCCTCCGCCGCGAGCGGGGCGCCGCGGCGCAGGCGGTAGAGCGACACCTCGGCGCGCAGGTAGCGGGTGAGCACCTGGGCGTCCCCGACGAGCCCCGCGATCGTGACGCCGAGGTTCTGGTCGATCTTGAACAGCTTCTGGGCGGTGCGGCTCGAGATCATCGTGCCGCTCGTGGCGCGCCGCTCGGTGCCGAGGACGACCCCGTCCTTCGCCACCACGCCGATCGTCGTCGTGCCCTTGAGGAGGCGGTCCTCGTCCGCCGCCGGTCCGGAGGTTTGCATCGATGATCCCACGCCGCCCGTGCGGGCAGCGACCGGCCGACCGGGGACCGATATTTAACGAAAGAGGACGCGATTACGCGCCGGCCACCACCGGGCCCCGGCGACGCCCCGACCCGCGACGTACCCCGCCCCGCGCGCCGCGTTCCTCCGCGAAGCGCATTAAAACCCCGCCCGGTTCGGGGCCGCCACCGCGCATGCTACGTCACGAGGTCGTCGTCGTCGGGGCCGGGCTCGCCGGGCAGCGGGCGGCCCTCGCCGCGATCGAGGCGGGGCGGGACGTCGCGCTCCTCACGAAGCTCCACCCCCTGCGCTCGCATTCCGGGGCGGCGCAGGGCGGGATCAACGCGGCCGTCGGGGCCGAGGATTCCGTCGATACGCACATCTTCGACACGGTGAAGGGCTCGGACTACCTCGGCGACCAGGACGCGATCGAGTTCTTCTGCCGCGAGGCGGGGCCGACCGTCGTCGAGATGGAACATTTCGGGACGATCTTCAGCCGTGGGCCGGACGGCTCGCTCGCCCGCCGACCGTTCGGGGGCGCGCACTTCCCCCGGACCATCTACGCGGCCGATCGGACCGGGCTCGCCCTCCTCCAGGCGCTCTGGGAGCGGCTCGGCGGGGAGCACCTCACGCTCTACGAGGAGTGGGACCTGCTCCGGCTAATCGTTCGGGACGGCCGGGTCCAGGGCGTGGTCGCCTTCGACCGCCGCCGGGGCACGTTCGAGGAGATCGCCGCGAAGGCCGTCGTCCTCGCCACCGGCCCCGCGGGCCGGATCTACGCGCGGACGACGAACGCCCACAGCTGCACCGGGGACGGCATCGCGCTCGCCTACGAGGCCGGCGCGGCGCTCAAGGACATGGAGTTCGTCCAGTTCCACCCGACCGCGCTGCTCGAGTCCGGGATCCTGATCACGGAGGGGGCCCGCGGCGAGGGCGGGCTCCTCAAGAACGCCTCCGGGGACCGGTTCATGGCGACGTACGCGCCGCACGTCCTCGAGCTCGCGTCGCGGGACGTCGTCTCCCGGGCGATCGTCACCGAGATCGGGGCGGGTCGGGGGTTCTCGGGACCGTACGGGGGGTACGTCCACCTCGAGCTGATGCACCTCGGGCGGGAGAAGATCGAATCGCGCCTGCAGGAGATCTGCGACTTCGCCCGGCACTTCGCCGGTATCGATCCGGTCACGCAGCCGATCCCGGTCTATCCGGCGCAGCACTACATGATGGGCGGGATCGGCACCGACGCGAAAGGTGCGACGAACGTCCGGGGGCTCTACGCCGCCGGGGAGGCCGCCTGCGTCTCGATCCACGGGGCGAACCGGCTCGGCGGCAACTCGCTGCTCGAAACGCTCGTCTTCGGCAAGCAGGCCGGTCTCGCGGCCGCGGCCTACGCGGACACCGCCGCGGCGCCCGAGATGCACGCGAGCGACCTCGACGACGCCACCGGACCGTTGCGGGCCTGGTCGGCGAAGCCGGACGGGGAGGACCCGAGCGCGCTGCGCGCCGAGATGCAGGCGACGATGGAGCAGTACGTCGGGATCTACCGCGACGAGGCCGGGCTCCTCGAGGGGATCCGCCGGATCCGGGCCCTGCGCGCGCGGTTCGGGAACGTCCGGGTCGTCGACCGATCGCAGGTCTACAACCTCAATCTCACCGACGCCCTCGAGACCGGCCACATGCTCGAGCTCGCCGAGGCGATCGTCGTCGGGGCGTACGCCCGGACCGAGAGCCGGGGAGCCCACGCGCGGACCGATTTCCCGAAGCGGGACGACGCCCAGTGGATGCGCCACACCCTCGCGAGCCGGGGCCCGGAGGGTCCCGTCCTCTCCTACGCCCCGGTCGGCTACACCCGCTGGGATCCGACCGAGAGGGTCTACTGATGGCAGCCGGCGCGATCTCGGTCCCGCTCGAGGTCTACCGGTTCGACCCGGCCCACGACCCCGCGCCCCGCTACGATCGCTACACCGTCGAGCTCGAGCCGCACGTCCCGGTCCTCTCCGCGCTCCTCAAGGTCCGCGCGGAGATCGACCCGACCCTCACCCTGCGCTACTCCTGTCGGAGCGCGATCTGCGGCTCCTGCGCCCTCCAGATCAACTCGAAGAGCCGGCTCGCCTGCGAGACCCCGGTCGGACCCGAGATCGAGCGTCACGGCCGGATCGTCGTCGAGCCGATGCGCAACCAGCCGGTGCTGCGCGACCTCGTCGTCGACCAGGGCCCGTTCTGGCACCAGTACGACCGGATCGATCCGCACCTGCGTCCGGACCCGGCCCATCCGATGCCCGTCGACGCCCCGACCTCGATGTCGCCGGAGCAGGTCGAGCGGTTCAAGGAGACCCCCCGTTGCATCGCCTGCGCCGCCTGCTTCTCCGCCTGCCCGGCCGTGGAGGCGGACCCGACGTTCCCGGGACCGATGGCGCTCGCCAAACTGTACCGGTTCGTCGTCGACCCCCGCGACGGGACCACCCAGGACCGGCTCGTCCGGATCCAGACCGAAGGCCTGTGGCTCTGCCTGCGCTGCCACCTCTGCACCGAGGCGTGCCCGAAGGACGTCCGGCCGTCCGAGCGGATCCGCGACCTGAAGGAGATGGCGATCGCGGTGCAGGGGGCGACCGAGCGCGGCTCGCGGCACGCGGTCGGCTTCAAGGAGAACATTCGGGTGGCCGGCACGCTCAACGAGACCCGACTCGTTCGCCAGACGGACGGGGTCGTCGGGATGGTCGGGCAGCTCGGGCAGGGGCTCCGGATCTGGCGGAAGAAACCCGAGCTCCTCCACCGTCCGAAGCCGATCCAGGGTCAGGCGGAGGTCGACCAGATCTACGAGGCCCTCGACGACGCGAAGGGGGGACCCTGAAGCTCGCCTACTACCCCGGTTGCGTCGCCCAGGCCTCCGGCAAGGAGCTCGACCTCGCCACGCGCTGGGTCTGCCGCGCGCTCGGCATCGAGCTCGCCGAGTTCCCGACGTTCTCCTGCTGCGGCTCCGGGTTCGTCGACGAGGCGAACGAGCTGCTGAACGTCGCGATCAACGCCCGCAACCTCGCGATCGCCGAGCGGGCCGGCCTCGACCTGCTCACGATCTGCTCGACGTGCCAGGGGATGCTCACGCTCGCCAACCTCCGGATGAACGACCCCGGCGTGCGAGCGAAGGTCGACGGGGCGCTGAAGCCGCTCGGGATCGAGTACCGGGGGACGGTCCGCGTGAAGCACCTCCTCCGGGTGCTCGTCGAGGACATCGGGATCCCGGCGCTCCGGGCGAAGGTGCGCCGGCCGCTCGGGGGCCTCAAGATCGGGGCGTTCTACGGCTGCCACCTCCTGCGACCCTCGGACGAGATGGGCTGGGAATCCGGGGAGGAGCCCCACGCGTTCGAGGACCTCCTCGACGCCCTCGGTGCCGAGCCCGTCGCCTACCGGGGCCGGGTGATGTGCTGCGGCTTCCCCATCCAGTTCGTCAAGCCCGAGACGGCGAGCCGGATCGCGGGACGCCAGATCGCCGACGCCCAGGACCACGGGGCCCACGCGATGGCGACGCCGTGCCCCCTCTGCCACATCTCGCTCGACGCCTACCAGAACGAGGCGAGCCGGGCGGTCGGCCGACCGCTCGCCATGCCAGTGTTCCACCTCCCTCAGGTCGTCGGTCTCGCGCTCGGCGCCTCGCCCGAGGAGCTCGGCCTCGCCCGGCACCTCGTCCCGACCGAGCCCGCCCTTGCGCGGATCTCAGCGCCCGCCCGAACCTAGTCGCTCCGGCGGGTCCTGCTCCGCCCCGAGGTGGCGGGCGCCGTCGCCTTGGGTGACGTACAGGTGCAGACGGTCGCACGTCTTCCGGAAATAGGCGCTCCGGTCCCCCTCCGCGGCCCGGGCGACGGTCCGCGCGATCTCCTCCTCGGAGGCGGCGACCGGGACCTCGGGCGTGAACTGACAGCCGAAGACGAGGAAGCGCCGGCCGTCGAGCACGAACCGGTCGGTCTCGGGGGCGCCGCAGAACGGGCAGCTGAGCACGACGGGTCCAGGCCCACGCCGCCCAAACCGTTGGCGGGGGCGTCTCAGTCGATGTAGCCGAGCGACCGGAGCCGCTCCTTGAGGCCCCGCTCGTCCTCCTCGGTGAGCCCCGGTCCTCCCGGGACCTCGAGGAGGCGGGCGAGCACGAACGAGACGAACGCGTCGACGGAGGGGAACGCCGAGCCCTTCAGGCGGGACTCGATCCCCTGGACGACCTCCTCGGGGAGCCGGATCGTCCGGGTGCCGGCCGGTTCGGCGGCCTTCTCCCGTTCGGGCATCGTCGGTCCCTTCGGAGCCCGGGTGGAGGACCGGGGGGGCATAGGGTCGTCGCGGGGGGACGGCACGGGGCTCACTCCCACTCGATCGTGGCCGGGGGCTTGTCGGTGACGTCGTAGAGGACCCGGACGACGGCGCCCGAGAGCTCCCGCGTGATCCGCTCGGAGATCGTGCGGAGCAGCGCCGCCGGCACGGCGAGGGCGGTCGCGGTCATCGCATCGGTCGACTCCACCACCCGGACGACGACCGCGTCGCCGTGGACCCGGTTGTCGCCGGTGACGCCGACCGTGCGGCTCGCGAGGAGGACCGCGAAGTACTGCCAGGGTCGCGGGAGCTTCCCGGCCCCGACCGCCCGGTCGATCTCCTCCTCGACGATCGCGTTCGCGACGCGGACGCGACGGATCCGCTCCTCGGTCACGGGGCCCTCCACGCGGACGGCGAGCCCCGGGCCGGGGAACGGCTGGCGTTCGGGCGACGGGACGCCGAGGAAGGTGGCGACCGCCCGAACCTCATCCTTGTACAGGTCCCGGAGCGGCTCGACGATCGTGAGGTGCGTCGGCGGTAGGCCGCCCACGTTGTGGTGGGTCTTGATCGTCGCCCGGGCCCCGCCGCCGCTCTCGATCCAATCCGGGGCGATCGTGCCCTGCACGAGCCGGTCCCCTCCGACGCGCGCCGCCTCCTCCTCGAACCGACGGACGAACTCGGCGCCGATCCGGCGCCGCTTCTCCTCGGGGTCGGCGACGCCGGCGAGCGCCCCGAAGAACCTCGGTCCGGCCCGGACGAGCTCGTGGCGGAGCCCGCAGGCCCGGAACAGCTCGGCGACGCGCTCGACCTCACCGGCCCGAAGGAACCCCGTGTCGACGAAGACGGCGTGCGCCCGGTCCCCGACCGCCCGTTGGGCGAGGACGGCGGCGATCGTCGAATCGATCCCGCCCGAGGCGGCTACGATGGCGGGCCCCGGCAGCTCCGTACGGAGGCGGTCGACCGCGCTCGCGACGAACCCGGCCGGATCGTTCATCCGCTCCCCGTACCCGTCGGGGCCGGCTCCTCGCGCCACTGGGCCCGATACTTCTCGAGCCGCGGGACGACCTCGGGGTACCGGAGGGCGAGGATCTGGGCGGCGAGCAGCGCCGCGTTCTCCGCGGCATCGAGCCCGACCGCGGCGACCGGGATCCCGGGGGGCATCTGGACGACCGAGAGAAGGCTATCGAGGCCCAGACCGCGGTGGAGGGGGACGCCGACGACCGGCTTCAGCGTCCGGGCCGCCACGGTCCCCGGGAGGGCGGCGGAGAGCCCGGCCATCGCCACGAAGACGTCCGTCGCGGGATCGCGGGCGAGCCGGTCGACCTTCTCCGGGGTGCGGTGCGCGGAGGCGACGTGCACCTCGGAGGGGATCTCGAGCGCGGTGAGCCGGGCGCGGACCTTCTCGGCGATCTCGAGGTCAGAGCGGCTCCCCACGAGGACGGTGACCTTCACGGCGGCCGAGGACCGGGCCGGGGAGAAAACCTTTGGCGCGGCCCCGGGTCCGGGCCGGGGTGGCGGCTCCGGGGGACGCTCGTCCGCAGGTGCGACCGATCGATCGGAGCCGGGCGCGGGCCTGGATCGGCCGACGGTTCGGGGGCGATGCAGAGCTCGGCGACCGGATCGGGCGGCGTGTCGTCCATGCCCTCGGCGCCGGGGCGCTCCTGTACTACCTCGTCCCGAGCCCCCTGTTCGGCGTGATCCTCCGGCAGGAGATCCTGCTCGCGGCGCTCGCCGTCGTCCTCGCGATCGAGGGGGTCCGCCACGCGACGCGGTTCTCCCTGCCGTTCCTCCGGCCGTACGAGGAGCGCCGGGTCGCGGGGTTCGCGTTCTACGCGATCGCGCTCGCGACGGTCCTGCTCCTGTTCCCCCGCCCGGTCGCGGCCGCGGTCACGCTCGGGACCGCGATCGTCGATCCCGTCTCGGGCGAGCTGCGGGGCCACCTCCCCCGGCTCTACCCCGGCGTGCCGCTCGCGCTGTACGCGGGGCTCGCGCTGGTCGGGCTCACCGCGGTGGGGGGGTGGCCGCTCCTCCCGTCGCTCGGGCTCGCGGGGGTCGGAGCGGTCCTCGCCGTCGCCGCGGAGGCGCCGAAGTTCTACTGGCTCGACGACGACCTCACGATGACGTTCGTGCCCGCGGTCGCCCTGCTCGGCCTCGCCGTGGGGATCTTCCGGCTCGGGGGCTAGGCGGGGCGGGCCTCGCCCCCGGTCCTACACGACCGGGGTCAGCACCGCGTGCGGCGCGCCCTTCTCCGGATCCGGTCGGATCGCGTAGATCGTCGTGCGCGGCCGCAGGCCGTACAGGCACGGGGCGTTGTCGATGTTGATGATCCGGAAGTACGTGTCCATCATGTTCAGGATCTCGCTCGAGACGAGGAGCCCCGGCTTGAGGAGACCGATCCCGAGGTTGCCCACGTGCTTGGTCCGGGAGACCCCCTGGAAGTACATCCGGATCGCCACCTGGTCGCCCATCAGGCTCTCGAACGTGTCGAACGCCATGTACTCGAGGAACGGCTTGCGGTCGGGGCCGGCGACCGCCTTCTCGGCGGTGACCATCGCCCGCATCGCCTCGTCCCGCCCGAACCGGGCCATCGGCATGATGTACGGATCCTCGGTCTCGTTCGCGGTGTAGTCGGGGACCCGGACCCGCGTGTCGAACTGGTGCGCCGGGACGTGGCGGATCAGCGTCTCCCGGAGCTTCTCGGGCGACTCGCCGGCGGCGAGGACGGCGATCGCGCCCCGGCCCTGGGCGAGGAAGTTGAGGAACGTCGGCGTGAACAGCATGTAGTAGTCGTCGATCCCGACGTTGACGTCGACCTCGAAGGCGTTGAAGCTCCCGCGACGGAGCCCCCCGCCGAGGAGGGCGTCGAAATCGGGGATCCCCGTCGAGTAGAACCGCTCCGGGTCCGGGATCGGCGTCCAGGTGCCGGTCGCGGCCGTGCCGTCGCGGGGCCCGTGGATGCCGAGCGTCTCGAACCGACCGCCGTCGAGCGTGACCGCGTAGCGAGGCCGTCCGATGTTCGTCGCCCGGAGCTTCTCGAGGCGCAGGTGGCGGACCCGCCGCTCGTCGAGCTCCTCGCGCTGGATCGAGATGAGGCCGTCGACGAGGTACTCGATGCCGCCCGCCTCGGGCTTCTCCAGGATCATCACGACGTCCGAGCTCGACCCCTCCACGAGGTCCTTCTGGAGGGCCATGACGAACTCTTCCATCTCGAGACCGTACTTGTGGGTCACACCCTCGAGCGAGTCGATGACGAGGAGCGACTTCTCCGGGAGGGCGCGCTCGATCCGGTTGTAGACGTTCTCGACCTCGGGCATCGGGCTGCGTTTCAGGAGCGCCTGGAGGTGGGTCCGGTCGACCTTCGTCGGGGGTCCGCGCTCCTGCCCGAAGCTCCCGAGGACCTCCTTGCCCGCCCGGATCTTCTTCTGCTCGCTCTCGGGGATCTCGCCTCCGCGGCTCTTCCCGCCGGCCTGGATCGTGTCGAGGAACAGCTTCGCGGCGTCGAGGATCCGCGCCCGCATCTCGGCGGTCTTGAGCCAGGGGAACTGGCGGTACAGCGCCTCGTCCCCGACCCGGGTGGAAAGGTAGAACGAACGGTTCGGCTGGCCGACCCGCTCCAGGAGCTCGAGCCCGAACGTCGTCTTGCCGGTCCCCGCGCCCCCCTTGATGATCAGCGATCGCCCGCCCTTCCCGCTCAGGAACATCACGACTTCCGGCGGGACGCCCCCCGTCGCGCTCCCGTTCTCCTGCTTCATCGAACCCATCGGCACGGCGCGCGGCACGAGGGTCCCGGCCACCCACGGTCCATTCGGCGTACCCGGGGCGAAATTGGAGCCTTCCGAAGGTAAAGCTTTCGCCGGGAAGGAGACCCCCGCCGCCCCCCCTCAGCGCGCGAGCGCGGCACGGGCGGCGGTCCTCGCCGCCCCGACCGCGGCGGCGAGGGGGGCCCCGGGCTCGCCGACCGCCGTCGCCGCCGAAGGGTTCCCCCCGCCCTTCCCGTTGAAGGCGCCCTTCGCCGCCTCGAGGACCTCGAGCGCGGAGACCCCGGGGGCGGTGGAGCCGACGAAGAGGGTGCCCTTCCCGTCGCGCTCCGCGGCGAGGATCGCGACGCGGCCGGGCACCCGCCCGAGCAGCCGGGAGAGCTCCATGAGACCCCCGCGGTCGAGCTCGACGTTCGCCGCGACGATCGTCGAGGCCCCGACCGTCTCGGTCCGGGCGGGATCCCCGAGCAACGCCTCGGCCGTCGCCTCAAGGTCCCCCTGCCGCAGGGTCTTGGCGGTGCGTCGGCCCGCGGCGACCTCGGCGAGCAGCCGGTCGATCCCCGCCGGGAGCTCGACGACGGCGACGCCGAGGCGTCGCGCCGCCTCCTTCAGGATCGCCTCGTGCTCCTCGCGCAGCTCCAGCGCGCGATCGCCGCTCGCGAACGTGAGGCGGACGACGCCGTCCTGGATCCGCTCGACGTCGAGCAGGGAGACGGCGCCGACCTCGCTCGTGTGCGTACAATGGGTCCCGCCGCACGCCTCGACGTCGAACCCCTCGATCTCGACGATCCTGAGCTCCTTACCGGGGACAGCCCCCCCCTGGTAGAGCGTGAACCCGAACCTCCGCTCCGCCTCGGACCGGTTCTCAAAATAGCTCTTCACCGGCCGGTTCTCCCGAACGATCCCGTTGACCGTCCGGTCGACGCGGCGGAGCTCCTCGGCGCTGAGGCCCCGGTAGTGGGTGACGTCGATCCGCGCGACGTCCGGGGCCTTGTACGCCCCCGTCTGCCAGACGTGGGGTCCGAGCACCTCGCGCAAGGCGCCGTTCAGGAGGTGGGTCGCGGTATGGTGCTGCATCAGCTGGGTCCGACGAACGGGGTCGATCCGACCCCGCACCTTCGCCCCCGGGGCGAACGGGGCCGCTCCCTCCACCTTGTGGAAGATCCAGGGGCCCCGACGGGCGACGTCGACGACCTCGAGGTCGTCCAGATGCCCGCGGTCGGCGACCTGGCCGCCGCCGGTCGGGTAGAAGAACGTCCGGTCGAGCACGACGTACGGACCGATCGTCGCCACGACCCGGCCTTCGAAGGAGACGGTGTACGGATCCAGGTAGTACAGGACCTCGGTCGGAGGGACCGTCGTCGGAAGCTCGGGGAGCGGAGTCTCCGGGGCCTCCTCGTCGACCGTCGGTTTCTCCGCCTCGTGCCGGGCGGCGACGCGGGTGTAGAAGTCGTCCGGGATCGCGGGGGGCGACTTCAGCTCCTCGACGGCCACCTCAGGCGGGACGCCGAGCGAGTCGTACCAGACGAGGAGGTCGTCGCCCGTGACCGTGCGGCCGTCGGCGCGCAGCCGCTCCTCGGTGCGTCGGATCGTCTGGCGGGCGCGCTCGAGGGCCTCGCCGTACTTCTCGATCTCCGCCTCGACGACCTTCCGCACGTCGTCCCGGTGCTCGCCGACCTCGGGGAAATCCCGGGCGATCTCGCGGGCGGTCCGTTCCAGGATCGACGGGAGCTCGGGCCCCCCCGGAACCTTGCTGAGGATCCGCAGCGACCGGCGCAGGAGGAGGCGGGCGAAGTACCCCGCCTTGCTGTTCGACGGGACGACCCCGTCGGTCAAGAGGAAGTTGAGCGCCCGCGCGTGGTCGATGAGGACGGCCGCCTCGTGCGGAGGGAACGACCGGCGGAGCTCCTCGAGCTCCCGGCCGAACACCGCCTCGTACGCCGTCCGCGTCCCCTGGCTCGCCCAGGTCAGGCGTTCGAGCCCGTAGCCCGTATCGACGACGGTGAGGGGCATCGGTCGCAGCGCGTCGCCGTCGCGGACGTACTCCATGAAGACGAGCGTCGCGACCTCGAGGCCGGCGATCCCGACGCTGAGCGACGGGCCGAGGTTCCCGCCCCCCTCCCACACCTCCTCCTTGTACGTGATCCCCCGGGGGTCCGCCCCGAGGGTCCCGGCGAGGAGGCCGTGGCACAGCTCCACCGTCCGGTCCTTGAAGTAGACCTCGTGGTCGGGGCGGTTGAACGCGTGGTGCGCCATCATCTCGAACAGCGTGAAGTGGCGGCCGCTCCGACCGACCTCTTCGAGATCGATGAACCGCAGGACCGGCTGGGAGATCGTGAGGGGGTTCGCGGGCGGCGGCAGCGCGCCGCTCGTGACCCACGGCTGGAAATCGTAGATCGACGCCTGCGTGAAGAACACGTCGTTGCGCCACCGCGCGACGGTGGGGTACCGTCGGAGGCGCGTGTGCCCCTCCCGTTCGAAGTGGCTGAGGAACGCCTCCCGCATCGCGCGCAGCTCGTACGGCTTCCCGAAGATCGGCCGCCCGAGGAACGTGTACTCCTGGCACGGAGCTTCTTGGCACCGCTCGTGATCGCCGAGGGTCCAGAACGCCGAACCGCAGCCGGCGCACGTGCGTCGCCGGAACCCGTTCCGGCGGAAGTACGGCAGGTCGTACTCGGCGGCGTCCATCGGCGCCCGCGGACGCCGGGGCTCTGTTAAAGTGTTTAGCCGCGCAAGGAGGTCGGGGCCACGGTGGCGCGAGGGGCACGGGGACCGGTCGCGCCCTGGGGCGCGAGCGACGAGGCCGCGCCTCCGCTCTCCTCGGGCTCACGGACCCGGTCGACCTGGCTGCTCGTGGGGGTACGGGCCGCCTACGCCTACAACTGGTTCGACCTCGGACCCGCGTTCCCCGGGCTCGGCGCGACGTTCCGCGTCGGGCCGGCCGAGTGGGGCGTGCTCGTCGCCGCGTTCCTGGTCGGCGCCGGGCTGTGCCAGGTGCCTGCGGGCCTCCTGGCCCGCCGGTTCGGCTCGCGACCCCTCGCCCTCGTGGGGGCCGGCATCCTCGCGGCGGGAGCGCTCGCGAGCGCCTTCGCCCCCTCGTTCCCCTCGCTGATCGTCGCCCGCGCGATCGCCGGGACCGGGGCGGGCCTGTTCTTCTCTCCCGCGATCGGCCTCGTCGCCTCGCTCTACCCCGAGGGCTCGCGGGGGGTTCCGGTCGGCGGGTTCTCCTCCGCGTTCAGCGCGGGGGCGGCGCTCGGCCTGTACGCCTCCGCGCTCCTCGCCCCCGCGGTCGGGTGGCGGGCCGACCTCGCGATCGGCGGGATCGCCCTCGCCGCGGTCACGCTCGCGGCCGGGCTCCTCATCCCTCGATCCGCGGGCGCCCCGGCCGCGCGACCGAAGGGCGCCGGGGCGCCGAGATCCCGCACGCTGGCGGTCCTTCGACGACCCGAGGTCTGGGCGATCGGCCTCGCGTTCGTCGGCTGCGAGGGGGCGGCGTTCGCGACCGGACAGTTCATCGTCCCGTTCGGCGAGGCGCTCCGGGGCTGGACCCCGGAGCTCGCGGGGGCGGTGGCGGTCGCGTTCGTCCTCCCGAGCGTCCTCGGGGGACCCCTCGGCGGCGCGATCGCCGAGCGGAACCCGCGGCACCGCCTCCAGCTCGCGCTGCCGACCGTCGTGGGGGCCGTCGGCCTCGCGCTCCTGCCCCTCGCCAGCACCGCCGGCATCTTCGCGATCGGAGGGGTCTTCTCGTTCTCCTACGGGTTCGCCTACGCGGTGATGTACGTGGCGCCGCTGTTCTGGGACGACCTCGCGTCGTCCGAGGTCCCGCTCGCGATCGGGCTGTTCAACGGCGTCCAGCTCGCGGGCGGCGGCGCGGTGGCCCTGGCGTTCGGGGCGATCGTCGCCGCGACGTCGTACCCCGTCGGCTGGGAGGTGGCGGCGGCGATCGAGGTCGTGACGCTCGCCGCGCTCGTGCTCTGGCCCCGGGCCGGTCCTCGCGACGCGGCGGGGCCCGACCGTCCCTGAGGGCCCGGCCGGTGGCGCACAGGTCCCGGATCGGGCACGCCGGGCAGTCGGGCCGGAGCGGTCGGCAGACGTTCTGGCCGTGCTGCACGAGCAGCGGGTTGAGCGGGATCCAGAACCGGGGATCGACGCGCTCGCGCAGCCGCGCCTCGGTCTCCTCGGGGGTACGGGTCCGCACGAGCCCGAGGCGGTTCGCGATCCGGTGCACGTGCGTGTCGACCGGGATCGCCGGGATCCCGTAGCCGAACACGAGGACGCAGTTCGCGGTCTTCGGGCCGACGCTCGGCAGGCTCTCCAGCTCCTCGAGGTCGCGCGGGACGACGCCCGCGAACCGCGCGAGGAGCTCTCGGGCGCACGCCCGGATCGCGCGGCTCTTCGTGCGGTAGAACCCGACGGGCCGGATCAGTCGCTCGAGGACCCGGGGGTCGGCCGCCGCGAGGCTCCGCGCGTCGGGGTACCTCCGGAAGAGCCGGGCGCTCGCGACGTCCGTCTGCTCGTCGCGGGTCCGCTGGGAGAGGATCGTGCCGATCAGCACCTGGAACGGGTCCTCGGCGTGGTCGCGCAGGTACGGGCGTCGCCAGTCCCCCGTGCCGTAGAGCGTCGCGAGGCGATCGAGCGCCGTCTCCCACGGGAACGCCGACCCGTCCTTCGCCCCGCTCACCCCGACCCCCCGGTCCCCGACGGGAGCGCGGGGGCCGATCCGGCCGACGGGGCGTAGGCGCCGACCCCGGGATCGGAGAGGTCCGGCTCGTCCGAGCCTTCCCCGCGCAGGAGCTCGCCGACGAGGTAGTCGCTCCCGACCACCAGCGTGAACCCCGCCTCACGTGTCGCGGCCCGCGCCGCGCGCAGGCCCGAGGCCGCGTTCGGCGCCTCGACGATCCGGGGGAACCGTCCCACCGCGGCGGCGCGCAGTTCCGACGGGCGGAGCGACCGCTCCGAGCGCACCGGCACGACCGCGATCGTCCGGGCGAGCGGGGCGAGCGCGAGGAGGATGCCGGGCACGTCCTTGCCCGCGAGGCAGCCGAAGACGATCGCGTTCTGCGCCGGGTCGAGGTCGGGGGCGATCTCGCCGAGCGCCGCGGCGACCGCTCGGGCGCTCCCGGGGGTGTGGGCCACGTCGTAGTACAGATCGGGGCGACGGTCGACCCGCTCGAGCCGGCCCGGCCAACGCACGTCCCGGAGGGCGCGGCGGATCCGCTCCGGGTGCGCGCTCCGTCCCACGGAGGCGAGGAATCGGCTCGCCGCCGCGATCGCGAGCGCGGCGTTCCCGGCCTGGAACCCCCCGAGGAGCGAGGTCGCGAGGCCGTCGAGGGCGAGTCCCGGCAGCTCGCAGGCGAACGTCTGGCGCTCCCGTCCCGCCACCCGGTCCCGGACACGGATCTCACGACCGAGGGTCCAGAGCGGCACGCCGGCGCGATCCGCCTCGGTCCGCACCACCTCCGCGGCCTCGGTCGGTAGCTCGCCGACGATCCCGACGGAGCCCGGCCGCAGGATCCCGGATTTCTCGCGGGCGATCGCCGCGTGCGTCGGGCCGAGGATCTCGGTGTGCTCGAGCTCGATCGTCGTGATCACCCCGACGCGGGAGGCGAGGACGTTCGTCGCGTCGAGCCGGCCTCCGATCCCGACCTCGATCACCGCCGCCTCCGCCCCCTCCCGGGCGAACCAGTCGAGCGCGAGCGCGGTCGTCACCTCGAAGAACGTCGGTTCGCGGTCGATCGCGCCGGTCCGCCGGAGCCGGGCGGCCGCCTCCTCGACCCGCGCGATCCCCCGGACGACCTCCTCGCTCGCGATCTCCCGGCCGTCGAGCCGGGCCCGCTCGCGGTAGCTCGCGAGGTGCGGGGACGTGAACAGCCCCGTCCGCTTGCCGTGGGCGGTGAGGATCGCCGCGGTCATCGTCGCGACCGATCCCTTGCCCTTGCTGCCGGTGACGTGGACCGCGGGGAGGGACCGCTCCGGCCGCCCGAGCCCTTCGAGGAGCGCCCGCTCG
>JASHQF010000038.1 GCA_030037695.1 Thermoplasmata archaeon | reverse complement strand
GCCTGGCACGTCAACGCCTCGGTGAGCTGGAACGGACAGGACATCTGCGTCGCCGGGTCGGCCGCGTCGCCGATCTCCACGACGTTCGGCCACCCGGCGAACGTCACGTTCACCTGGGACTCACCCCTTACCGAGCTGCTCGATCTCAGCGACGCCCGCCTCGCGATGTACTACCTCGGCTTTCCGATCGTGACCCGCGACATCGGGCCGACCGCGCCGGGACCGTCCAACTCGGGCGAGTTCGTGATGAGCTGGTCCCCCGGAGAGCTGACCTACGCCTTCGAAGGACTGTTCCGGCTCACGGCGACGATCTTCGCCGCGAACGGCACGTCGGCGTTCAGCGAGAACTTCTACGTCAAGGTCACCGCGCCCGCGTCGATCGCGGCGGTCCTGCCGATCGGCCTGCTCGCCCTCGGGGCCTACGAGGTCTACAACCTCGCGGTCTCGGGCCGACAGGCGCTCCTCCCCGGCACCACGCGGCCGACCCCTCCCAAGGGCGGGTCCACCGCACCCTCCGCCCCCGAGCCCCCGGAGCCTGCCGCAGCGTCGCCCGTCCCCCCGCCTCCGCCGCCGTCGGGAGGGGGAGCATGAGCGCGACCTCGCACGGCGCCTCCGCCGGCATCGTCCTCGGCATCGTCGCCGTGGTGTTCGGCCAGCAGCTCGGCTGGTTCAACCTGAGCGATCTCCTGCCGGCCGTCGAGTACCTCGCGATCGGGATCGTCGTCGGCGGGGTCCTCGGGGCCGGGATCGGCTACGCGCTCGGGCGACGCTACACCCCGAAGAAGAGCGCCCCGGTCGCGCCGTGGGCGCCCGGGAACGCCGCCGCACCCGCGGACGGATCGACGTCGAGCGGGGGATCCCCGCCCGCGTCGCCGCCGGCCGCGTAGCCGTCGGGCCCACGGCCCCCCGCCCACCGGCCTAAGTCCTCGCACACGTGCCGGACACGATGGCGCGCCGCCCCCGGTCCCGGGCCTCCTCGCCGCGGCGGATCGATTTCCACTCCCACTCGTACCTCACCGACGGAAGTACCTCGCCCACCGACATGTGGCACGAGGCGAAGGTGCTCGACCACCGCGCGCTCGCCGTCACCGACCACCTCGCCCTCGAGGACCCGACGCCGCTGCTCGACCGGCTCCGCCGGGAGGCGCGGGCGTGGGAGGGGGTGGGGTTCCGCCCGCTCGTTGGCGTGGAGCTCACCAAGCTGCCGCCCCGGTCGATCGCCACGGTCGCGCGGGCGTCGCGGCGCGCGGGGGCGGAGATCGTGATCGTCCACGGGGAGACGCTCGCCGAGCACGTCCCTCCCGGGACGAACCGCGCCGCGCTCCTCTCCGGCGAGATCGACATCCTCGCCCATCCCGGTCTGCTCTCGCGCCGCGACGCCGAGCTCGCGGCCGCGAACTCGGTCGTGCTCGAGATCTCCGCCCGACGCGGCCACGCGCTCGGCAACGGCGGGGTCGTGCGCCGGGCCCTCGACGCCGGGGCGGAGCTCGTCGTCGACTCGGACGCCCACGCGCCGCAGGAACTCGTCCCGTGGGCCCAGGCGCGACGGATCGCGCTCGGGGCCGGGGTGCCGGACCGCGCGATCGAGCGGGTGCTCTCCGGGACGCCCCAGCGGATCCTCCGCCGCGCGCTCGAGCGGTAGCCGTACGCCGGCCGCGGGCGCGCCGGCTCGGCTCCCGGGACGGGGGCGCGATATACGCCGGAGGATTGAGCGGGCCCGATGACGCCTCACGATGTCTCCGAGAAGACCCGCGCCAGCCTCGCCCGCGCCGTCCTCACCCAGAACCTCCGGGTTCGACCCGGCGAGCGGGTCACCGTGGAGGCGTGGCCCCATACGCTGCCGTGGTCGGTGGCGCTCGCACGGGAGGCGCTCCGCCTCGGGGCCGAGCCGCTGGTCCTCTACCAGGACGAGGGGATGTACTGGGACGCGGTCGAGCGAGGCGAGGCGGCCCGGCTCGGCACGGTCGGGGCCCAGGAGTGGGCGGCCCTGCGCGCCTCCGACGTCTACATCCACCTCTGGGGGCCGGGCGACCGTCTCCGCCTCACCCGTCTACCCGGTGCCACGCAGCAGAAGCTGTTCAGCTGGAACGAACCTTGGTACAAGGCCGCGAAATCGGCGGGGGTCCGCGGCGCCCGGCTCGAGGTCGGGCGGCCGTACCCCTCGCTCGCCCGCGCGTACCGGGCGAACGCCACGGCCTGGATGGACCAGCTCGTCCGGGGCACGATGGTCGAACCGTCGCGGCTCCAGCGGTCCGCCGCCCCGATCGTGCGCGCCCTGGCGAAGGGGCGAAGCTTGAGGATCCGCCATCCGAACGGCACGGACCTGCGCCTCGGGCTACGGCGCCGGACGCCCCGGGTGTTTGCCGGGACCGTCCCTCCGCGGCGCGAGCGCGGGCTGTACGGGTCGCTGGTTACCCTGCCCAGCGGCACCGTCGGGACGGCGCTCGACGAAGCGACGGCGGACGGGACGATCGTGGCGAACCGCTCGTGCTACTACGACGAGGGGATGGCGACCGGAGCGACGTTCCATTTCTCGAACGGCCGGCTCACGGAAGCGACGTTCCGGAGCGGAGGGTCGATCTTCGACCGCGGGTTCCGAGCCGGAGGGAAGGGCCGGGACCGCCCAGGTCTCCTCCGGATCGGCCTCAACCCGGCGCTCCACGACACTCCGCAGCTCGAGGACTGCGAGCTCGGCGGCGTCATGGTCTCCGTCGGGGGGAACCGCCAGAGCGGGGGCACCAACCCATCGCCGTTCTTCGGGTGGGCGATCACGGCCGGCGGCACGCTCGAGGTCGACGGCGCGCCGGTCGCGATGCGGTGAGCTCTCCTCTCGCCGCGGGGGCAGCGGCGAGGCCGCAGGGTCCAGCGCCCGAGGACCGCCGCTAGGCGGCCCGCCCGGGCTCCGGCAGCGTCCGGCCGGGATCCCCTTCCAGGACCATGCGGTAGACGGCGATCGGGAAGACGGTCGGCTTCATCGATCGCGTGTCGACGGGGACGAACGGTACGGACAGCCGGCTCCGAACCTGGGCGAACACCTCCTCGCTGACGCAGATCCCCCCGGGTTCGGCGAGCGGCAGGATCCGCGACGCGATGTTCACCGCGTCCCCCAGGATGTCGTGACCCGCGTGCACCACATCCCCCACGTGGATCCCGACCCGGACCCGTACCGCGTCCTCGGGCGCCGCCTCCCGGTTGTGCCGCCCGAGCTGCTCCTGGAGGTCGAGCCCGCAGCGGCAGGCGTCGAACGTGCTCTCGAACTCGGCGAGGAACCCGTCCCCCATCGTCTTCACCTCGTTGCCCCCGTACCGTCCGAAGCTCTCCCGGACCAGCCGACGCTGGGTCTCGATCAGGCGAAGGGCCCGGGCCTCGTCGACCTGGGCGATCCGGGTGAACCCCACGAGGTCGATGAACATGATCGCCGCGAGGCGACGGGCGGGGGAGGCCCCGCTTTCGCGGGCGTCGTCGCGCTGCAGGACGACCAACAGTTCCCGCCGGGCCCGGATCCTCTCCGACACCTCTCCCTGCCAGGTCGCTCCGGTGCCGTCGACCACGGAGACGGAGAAGGTGTACCGATCCCCGAGCGTGCCCCGGTCGAGGTTCTCCCAGGTGAACGCCCCCGAGAGGTCCGCGGTCGCCGACCAGGTCCGGTGGCGCTTCAGCCAGGCATCGTGGTTGGTCCCCACGATACGCGCCCCGGGCGCGGGACGTCCGTCCGGGAAGCGGACCCGGATCGTCACGTGCGCTCCCACCGCACGACCTCGCCGACCGCTCGGGACCCGAACGGAGGATTTTGAGCCTGCGGTCCGCTCGGCGCCCCGCTCGGGCCCCGCGCCCCATGGGAAGGTCTAACAACCCCCAACGGATGCGTGAGCGGCGCCGGGGGTGGGCCGACGCGCGGGTTTCATGGGCTAGGGCCGGCGGGCTCGTTCCAGGGTCGGCCGGCCGCACCGGTCCTCGCGCTGGTCGCCGCGGCGGTCGTGGTCCTGAGCCCCTGGGCGCCGATCGCCCTCGCGCAGGCGATGCGAGCCGGCGCGACCCCGTCACCGTCGGCCCTGCCGACGCTGACCGTGGGCGGCGGTCCCCGGCCCGGACACTCGGCCGGGCGACGAATCGTCGTGGCGCAACCCCCCTCGGTGGTCCTGAGCCCGACGAACGGTTCGACGGTGTCCTCGCCCACGCTCGTCGCCTCGGGCTTGACGCCGAACACCGAGTACCGTCTCTGCTACGACTCCGTCCCGGGGACGGAGAGCTCGGCGTGCGACACCTTCATGCCGGGTGACGCGGGATCGTACAACGACGGGGTGAGCGTACCGCCGATCCCGGAGGGGACGTACACTCCCGAGGTTTGGTTCGGTTTTCCTTCAGGAACCCTGGTGGCGACGGCTCCGAGCACGTTCACGGCCGTGCCCACGATGTCGTTCCCGAGCGACGCGGTACCGGGGACGTCGCTCCCATTCACCGCGCACGACCTCCATCCTGGGACCTCGTACACGCTCTGCTTCGATGCGGCCCATGCGACCGAGGGAAGCGCCTGCCTCGCCTTCGGCCCGACGGACGCTAACGGCACGTACGAGGGATCGGTGATCCTGCCCTCGATCCCGAGCGGGCCGTACTACGTCGACGTCTGGACGGCGCCGACGGCCGGCACGTGGGTCACTTCGGCCCCCCTGCCGTTCACCGTCGATCCGGCGCCCCCGACCCTCTCGGCGGCGCTCGCTCCGTTGTCCGGTCCCCCGGGGGCCAATCCGACCCTCGCGGTCTACGGGCTCTCCGCCTCCACCCCGTACTTCGCGTGCTACGACCCCACCCCGAAGACCCAGAGCGGGGCGTGCGACGGGTTCTTCACGAGCTCGAACGGCTCCTACTACGACGGGGCGGGGGTGCCGGCGGTGCCCACCGGGTCGTACTCGGTGGAGATCTGGACGGCGGACCCCGCCGGCACGTTCGTGGTGGCCTCCGCGAACGAGTTCGCGGTGACGCCTCGCCTCGGGTTCCCGGGCACCATCGTCGTCGGGAGCAACGACTCGCTCAACGCCGCCGGGCTCGCGGGCAACGCGAGCTACTGGATCTGCTTCGACCGAAGCCCGGGGATCCAGAGCGCGAACTGCACCCGGGCCGGGACGAGCGACGGCACGGGGTCGATCTCGGACGGGGTGGTCGTTCCGAGCTTGACCCCCGGACCCTACTACGCCGAGCTCTGGACGGCGGCCACGTCCGGGACCTTCGTCGTTTCGCTGACGAGCCCGATCACGATCGAGCCGACGATCTCGGGGGTTTCGCTGCAATTCTCCCCGACCAGGCTTCCGGCGACCGGGACAGGGGAGTTCACGGCGTACGGGCTGACGGCGAACACCGAGTTCTGGCTCTGCTTCGATGCGGTAGCGGGCGTCCAAGGGGCGGCCTGCGACACGTTCACCACGGGGCCCTCCGGGGCGGCGTCCGGGAACGTCGGCGTGCCGAGCTTGGCGGGGGGCACGTACGTCCCCGAGGCGTGGACCGCCGCGACGAGCGGGACGCGCGCGGCCGCTTCCCCGTCGACCGTTACCGTGTTCCCGACGATCGCCTTCCCGGGCGACGGGAACGCCGGGACCAACGTCACGTTCTCGGCGGACGGCCTCGCCGGATCGACGAGTTACGCCCTCTGCTTGGACGCGGCGCCCCGCGTGGAGAGTGCCGCCTGCACCGCGGTGGGTCCGACGAACGGGAGCGGGGTCCTGTCGTCTACGTTCCCGCAGCCCGCCCTCGCCGTCGGCCCCTACTACGCCGAGCTGTGGACGAGCGTCTCGGGAGGAACGTTCGTCGTCGCGAGCGGGCAGCCGTTCACGGTCGAGCCTTCCATCCCCACGACGGCGCTCGCCGTCGACCCGTGGACAGGGAGTTCGGCCACCTCCACGAACGTCGCCGCGACCGGCCTCACCCCGAACACCAACTATTGGCTCTGCTGGGATGCGACCCCGGGCGTGGAGAGTGGGGCGTGCTCCGAGTATACGGCGGCGGGGCCCGGGACCTTCGACGGATACGTGGGCGTGCCCGACCTTCCGAACGGTACCTATGCGGTCGAGCTCTGGAACGCGTACCCCGGGGGCGCGCTCGTGGCCACAGCGGGGGCCGCGTTCTCCGTCGTGCCCGAGGTCTCCTTCGGGGCGAACGGGACGGTCGGCAGCGGGGTCCGATTCTCGGGCGTGGGACTCCCGGCGTCCGCGAACCTCGACCTCTGCCTCGATCCGAACTACGCGGTCGAAAGCGGGCATTGCATCGCGTTCGGCCCCACCGCCCCTGACGGCTCGTTCTCCGCGACGTTCACGGTGCCCAGCGTCCCCGCCGGGGTGTACTTTGCGGACGTCTGGACGACCGCGCCCGGCGGGACGCTCCTCGCCTCCTCGGGGCAGCCGTTCGCCGTGGTCCCCGGCATCTCCACGTCGCTCGTCGTCGATCCGACCGAGGGCACGGTGGGCCCGTTCCAGTCGGTGCCGTTCGCCACCTACGGCCTCGCCCTCAACACCGAGTATTGGCTTTGCTTCGACCCGACCGCCGGGACCCAGGGCGATTACTGCAACTCGTTCTCGAGCAACGGCACCGGGGCGGCGACGACCTCGATCAACCTGCCCAGCATGCCGAGCGGCTCCTACGATCCCGAGATCTGGACCGGTTCGCCGACGATCGGGTACCCCGTCAGCCAGTTGGTCGTGGCCGCGGCGGACCGATTCACCGTCGTACCGGACCTCGCCCTCGAAGCGAGCGGCACGGTCGGGAGCGGAGCGTCGCTGAGCGGGCAGGGGCTACCGGCGAACGCGAGCCTCTCGCTCTGCTTCGATCTGACGCCGGGGGTGGAGGGCTCGACGTGTGTCGCGGCCGGGACGGTCAGCTCGGACGGCTCCCTCAGCGCCACGGTGACGATCCCCACGCTGTCCCTCGGACCGTACGCGGTCGAGCTCTGGACGGCCCCGCACGCCGGCGTGCGGGTCGTCTCGAGCCTCACCCCGTTCACGGTCGAGCCGCAGATCTCCCAGCTCACGTTCGACGTCGGCCCGGCGGCCGCTACGGTCGGTCCGTTCCAAACGATCAACGTCACGGCGTACGGGCTGGCGTACGAGACCGAGTACTGGGTCTGCTTCGACGCGATCGCCGGTACCCAAGGCGGAACGTGCGGGTACCTGACCACGAACTCGTCCGGCGGCTTCGACAGCAATTTCGCGATGCCGGGCCTTCCCGCGGGGACGTACACCCCCGAACTCTGGAACAACTCGACGAACGGAGCGCTCGTGGCGACCTCGCCCCAGACGCTCGAGGTCCTGCCCTCGTTCGGGTTCGGCTCGACCGGGACGGTCGGTAGCTCGGTCGGCCTCGGCCTCGAGGGCGTGGACGCGTCGACCAATTATTCCGTCTGCTTCGACGCGACCGCGGGATCCCAGGGCTCGGCCTGCGAGACGGCGGGCCCCACGGCCTCGGATGGGTCGCTCAGCGCCAGCGTCACGATCCCCGCCCTGAGCGCGGGACCGTACTTCGTGGAGCTGTGGACCGCACCTACCGGCGGCGCCCTGGTGACGGCGTTCCCCGGGACGTTCACGGTCGAGCCGATCCTCGCGCAGCTCGCCCTGGCCGTAGCGCCGGCGAGCGGGACCGTCGGGCCGTTCCAGGTCGTGAACGTGGCCGCGTACGGCCTCGGGCTCGGCGTGGAATACTGGCTCTGCTTCGATCTTCCCGCGGGCACCCAGAGCGGATTCTGCAGCTACTTCACCGCGAACTCGACCGGTGGCTTCGACACCAACCTGCAGGTGCCGGGCCTGCCGGCCGGGGTCTACACCCCGGAACTGTGGTCCTCCGAGGCGAACGGTACGCTCGTCGCGACCGCGCCCGGAACGTTCACGGTCGACCCTACACTCTCGCTCCCCAGCGGCGGCGCGGCCGGGAGCGCGACGAGCTTCCAGGCCGAGGGCCTAGCGGCGGGCGAGGACGTCTCGCTCTGCTTCGACTCGGTCGCGGGTACCGAGAGCGGCACCTGCGTGGCCGTCGGGGCCGGTGGGGGAGACGGGTCGCTCGCGGGCACGGTCACCGTGCCGTCGCTCACCCCCGGGCCGTACTACGTGGAACTGTGGACCGCGCCGACCGGGGGGACCCTCGTGGTCGCCGACGACCAGCCGTTCGCGATCGTACCCGCCATCGTCACCGCCGAGCTGGCGATCAGCCCCACGGCGGGCACCGTCGGCCCGTTCACGTCGACCTACCTCGTGGCCTTCGGATTGGGCGACGGGGCCCTCGTGTGGCTCTGCTTCGATCCCACGGCCGGGACTCAGGGCGCCGGCTGCGACGAGCTCTCGGCGAACGCCACCGGAGCGGTCGTCGGGTACATCGACCTTCCCGACCTGCCGACGGGGGAGTACACCCCCGAGATCTGGACCGCGGCCTCGGGCGGCACGCTCGTCGCAGCGGCCCGAGCGACGTTCGACGTGATCCCCGGATTCAGTTA
>JASHQF010000037.1 GCA_030037695.1 Thermoplasmata archaeon | reverse complement strand
TGCCTTTCCGTGCGAAACACCCGAAGGTGCCCTCGCCCGGACCCGGGGCAGCTGGGGGGGAGTCGGGAACCGCCTACAAAATGATTTGGTAAGGCCGGGCCGACCGCCTTCCCGCCCACCCGGGCGGTCCCCGAACGGAGGTGGGAGGAATCGGCCGCGGGCAGGTCGCGGCGGTCGCTACGACGCCGTCGAGAACGTCACGGAGGTCGATACGATGGCCCCGCTCACAACGAACGAACCCGCCGGGCCGGCATACCCCGGCCGGGGCGTGCTGAGCGTGTAGTTGTACGTCCCGTTCGGTTCCGAGAACGTTCGGAGATACCCGAGGGAGCAGTAGCGCTTCCCCCCCGCAACGGCGACGCACCAGTCGGCGCGCGGCGGGAGGCCGTTCACGGCGAATGTCACCTTGTAGACGGTAAGGGAGAATCGGATCACTCGGGTGAGCCCGTACCCGCCCAGCCGGAACGTCCCCTTCTCCCCGACATAATCGCGGTTCGCCGACGTCACCGTGAAGTTGTAGATCCCGCGCGGGAGCCACAGGTTGACGATCGAGCCGGCCGAATCGGTGGAGGGACCCGAGGTGACGTTCACCCACCACGTCGTCCCGGGCGGCAGCACCTTGGCGACGAACGTCGCCCGCCGGTACCCACTCGGGGGGTTCATCTCGGTGAACGTGAGGTGGTCGGGAGGGTACGTGGAGCAGGAGCCGAGCGAGAGGTTGCTCGTCTCCGCCGTGTACCCGCCCTGCTGGCAGACCGGCTCGATCGGGTCGCCCGTCGGAGATTCCGTGGTCGTGGTGACCGTGATCCCGGCGCCCGCGTTGAACAGCGCCTCCGACCGGTCCCCGTACCCGAGGACGTTGAACTCGACCGACATCCAGTTGCCCGCAAGCGCGAGGGGATCGTCGGGAACCGTGGCGGACCAGGAGGTGCCGTTCGGGCCGACGGACCGGTCGGTCACCACCGCCTCGTCGTACGTCGTCCCGTTCTGGACGTAGACGAGGCCCGAGATCTGAAGGTTCGGCAGGTTCGAGACCGGTTCCGGAACCGGGGTCCCGTTGACGAGCAGGGCCGTGGCCGCGCTGTTCGCATAACAAGAGCCCTGGTACGGCTCCCAGCCGAGGCCCCCGGGGATCACCGTCGACGGACAGACGTGGTTGGCGCTGTAGTAGCCCACGACCCAGTACTCGACGAAGACCGAGGCCTCGCGGGCCCCAACCTGCAGTACGAACTGCACCCAGCAGCCGTTCGGTACGTTCTTCGAACTGGTGTAGGGCGTGTCGCAGGTGTACGCCTGGGTGTTGAGCTGAAGGGAGTATTCGCCCGCGCCGGACAGGTTGTCCCGTTCGCTCGTGATCCCGCTCACGGAGGCGAACCCGCCCGAGGCGAATCCGACGAGGGCTCCGGTCGGGGCGTCGCCCACCCAGTCCCGGCCGTTCCCCACCACGAGCGGTACGTTCGAGGCGGGGCCACAGTCCGCGGAGTGCCACGCCGACCCCGGGGCGCCCTCGGCAAAGCACCCGGCGCCGGGCGTCTCCAGGGAGCGGAGCGGTTCGGGGCCCGACCCCCGGACCATCCCTCCGGGCACGACCGACGCCGCAGCGCTCGGCGCAGAGGCGGCGGCAGGAGCCGCTCCGGTCGTGGACCCCGCTGCTCCCGTTGCGGCGAACGCTACGGGTACCCCCGAGGCGACCACGGCGAAGGCGAACAGGGAGGCAACGACCACGGCTCCGTTAGCCGGACGGCTCACCGGCATTCATTCCCTCAACTCGTCACCGACTATATCCCTACGTAGAGCTGCGCGACCGCGCGGTAGCGCGCTTCGCCGGGCGGGGTCACGTCATGCGCAGGGATCGCGACGATCCCCCGCCGGGACGTCTCGGGCCGGGTCGCGTTCCCCTGTACACATACGGTTAAGTAGGGCGGACAGGGCTCGGGGACGGGCGCTGACAGACGTCCGACAAACGGGCGCGCGTCGGCGACGGGCGGGGAGCGATCCGGTCCTGGGAGCGGGAACGATGCACCTGAAGCGTCTCAAGGTCCGGAACTTCAAGAGCTTCTCCGGCGCCACCGAGATCCCGTTCCAGCCCGGCTTCACCGGGGTCGCCGGCCCGAACGGGATGGGCAAATCGAACATCTCGGACGCGATCCTGTTCGTCCTTGGGCCCACGAGCTCGAAGGCGCTGCGCGCCGAGCGGCTCACGCATCTGTTCTTCAACGGCGGAGCCTCGAAGAAGGCGGCCACCGAATGCGAGGTCTCCCTCGTCTTCGACAACGCCGACCGGCTGCTCCCGTCGGAGGCGGCCGAGGTCGAGGTGACCCGGTACGTGAAGCTCGCGCCGAGCGATCCGGACGGCTACTACTCCTACTTCTACGTCAACGGCAAGCGTACGACCCAGTCGGAGATCGACGCGCTCCTCGCCCACGCTCGCCTCTCGGGCGACGGTTACAACCTCGTCCAGCAGGGGGACGTCAACAAGATCGTCACGATGGGGGCGGTGCCGCGCCGGGGCCTGGTCGAGCGCCTCGCCGGCATCAGCCAGTACAACGACGAGCTCGAGCGGGCGGAGGCGAAACGGGTCCAGCTCGAGGAGAACCTCGCCCGGATCCAGACGCTCCTCGGGGAGATCAAGGGCCGGCTCGCGACGCTCGAGAGCCAGCGCCTCCAGGCGATCCAGTACAAGCAACTGGTCGAGGACAAGCGACGCACGGAGGCACGGCTCGCCCGCGCGGGCCACCGCGTCGCCGAGCAGGAGCTCACGAGCTGCCGCGCCCAGGTCGACCGCGCCCGGACCGAGATCGGGGCCCTCGACGTGGAGCGCCAGCGCCTCGCGGCGCACCAGGCCGAGCTCACCGCCTCGATCGACCGCCTGGAGAAGGAGATTGCCGAGGCCGGCGGCGAGGCCGCGGCCCGCTTCAAGTCCGAGCTGGACGAGAAGAAGCTCGCCCACGCCCGGGCCGAGCAGAACCTGGGGAACCTCCAGGAGGCCGTCGCCGCCCTCACCGCCGAGCTCGAAGGGCTCACGGCGACGCTCCGCACCGAGACCGCCGAGAAGGCAAAGTTCGAGACGGAGGAGAAGGAAGCGGCGGCCGAACTGGCCCGCTTGGACGAACGCGCGGCCAAGGAGGCGTCGGAGCTCGACACCGCGACGAGCGGCCCCGGGAAGTCCTCCGACCGTTTCGCGGGCGCCCGAAAGCGCCAGCTCGAGCTTACGCGCGAACAGGACGCCGCACAGAAGGCCTGGCAGGCCGCCGTAGCGTCCCGAGAAGAGGCCAGCGCGCGCCTGCAGTCCGCCGAGCGGGCGAGGGCGCAGTGCGAGGAGGACCTGCGCGAACGGGAGGTCGAGGTCCAGGATCTCGAACTGCGGCGCAAGGAGACTACGCCAGGTCGCTCGGGCGGGGTCCCGACCGGCGACCTCCAGATGAAGCTCGTCGCCCTCAAGGGCAAGGAAAAATCCCTCGGCGAGGAGGCCGAGCGCCTCCGGACCGAGGTCGGCGAGCTCAACCGGCGCTACGTCCAGCTCGACGCGCGTCTCAAGGCGCGGACCGAGTCGGGCGCCCGCCCCGGCGCCCTCGCGGCGGTCGATTTCCTGCTGTCGCAGCGGAACCTCGGCAAGATCGCCGGCATCAAGGGGACCGTCGAGGAGCTGGCGACGTACGACCCGAAGCACCGGACCGCGCTGCAGGTCGCGGGCGGGCCCCGGTTCCAGGCGCTCGTCGTCGAGACCGACCAGGTCGCCGAGGACTGCATCCGCCTCCTCCGTGAGGAGAAGCGCGGGCGGGCGACGTTCCTTCCCCTCAACCGCATGCTCGCGGGCCGCCCCCACGGCAAGGCGCTCGTCGTCGCGAAGGGGCCCGGATCGCTCGGGTTCGCGATCGACCTCGTTTCGTTCGAGGAGCCGCTCCGGCCCGCGTTCTGGTACGCGTTCGGCGAGACGGTCGTGATGCAGGACCTCGCCCAGGCCCGGGCCCAGATGGGCGGGGTCCGGCTCGTGACGGTCGGCGGCGACCTCATCGACGCCACCGGAGCGATCTCGGGCGGGTATCTCGATCCTTCCAGCCAGGGGCGCGGCTCCGACAGCGCGACCGAGCTGAAACGGCTCGGCGACGAGCTCCGCGCGAAGAGCGGCGCGGAGACGGCGGCCCGAACGGAGCTCGCCAGCGTCGCCGAGAAGATCCGCGGCGTCGCCGAGGAGCTCGCGACGCGCTCGATCCGGGACCAGGCGCACGCTTCGACGCGGGAGATCCTGGAAAAGGACCTGCGGGCCGCGTCCGACCGCCTCAAGGCGGTCCGGGACCGGCTCGCGACCTGCGAGAAGGAGCAAGGGGTCGCCGAGAAGGCCCTCGCGGACGCGACCGCGGCCCTCGAGCGCCGGGCGCGGGAGCTGGCCGACGGCAAGGCCGCCCTCGCCAAGGCCCAGGAAGAGTACCTCGGTCAGTTGCCGCAGGCGCTCTCGGCGCGCCTGAAATCGCTCCGGGAAGCGTCGCAGAAGACCCAGGAGGGCCGGGTCCAGACGACCGGCCGCCTCGAGTCGATCCGGGCGTCGGCCGCCGCGCTCGCCGGCCAGATCGCCTCCCATCGCGCGGAGCTCGAGCGCCTCCAGGGCGAGCTCGGCGCGAAACGCAAGGAGATCGCCACCACGGAGAAGACGGTGCGCGCCGCGGTCGAGGCGTTGAGCGCCCTGCGTTCGGTCGAAGCGAAGCAGAGCGAAGCCGCCAAGGCCCAGACCGAGAGGAAGCGGGGGCTCGACCAGGAGCGCCTCGGCGTGACCGCCGAGCTCGCCAAGGTCGAGGCGAACCTGCAGTCCCGCCAGGGGATCCTCCTCCAGGAGGAGGCCCGCGCGGCCGCGGCGGAGGCGCGGCTCCGGGAGTTCGAGGAGGCGTTGCGCCAGTACCCGAACCCCGAGCCGGACGAGAAGCCGATGTCGGCGGACGAGCTGCGCCGCCGTCTCACCACGGTCGAGCAGCAGCTCGCCGGGATGGGGGACGTCAACCAGCGCGCGATCGAGGAATACGACGCCGAGAAGGCGCGCCTCGACGAGTTCTCGACCGAGGACCAGCGCCTCACCTCCGAGAAGACCGAGCTCACCGGGCTCGTCGCGGAGATCGAGACGAAGAAACGCGAGAAGATCGTCGACGTCGTCGCCCAGGTCAACGCGAACTTCCACGCGATCTACGGCGAGCTCTCCGCGGGGGGCGAAGGGGAGATCGTGCTGGAGAACGCGGCCGACCCGCTCGCCGGGGGACTCCTCATCCGCGCCCGCCCCGTCGGCAAGACCGTCGCGCGGCTGGAGCAGCTCTCGGGCGGGGAGAAGTCGCTCGCCAGCCTGGCGTTCATCTTCGCCCTCCAGCGGTACGATCCGAGCCCGCTCTACGTCTTTGACGAGGTCGACATGTCGCTCGACGGCCTCAACGCGGAGTATGTCGGGAGGATGCTCCGGCGCAACGCCGAGCGGGCCCAGTTCATCGTGATCTCGCTGCGCAAGGTGACGCTCAAGTTCTCCCACCAGCTCTACGGGGTGACGATGCGGGGCGACGGCTGCTCCCGCGTCGTCGGGCTCACCCTCGACGAGATCCAGGACGTGGAGAGCCGCGACAACGCGGCCGCGCCCGAGCCCGCCCGTCCGATGGAGGCCCAGTGACCGACGCGGAGGGCCTGCTCGCGACGGAGGGGCCGGCCCCGGCGGTCTCCCGGGAGGCAGCCGAGAAGGTGCTCCAGTACCTCGTCTTCCACCGCTCGCTCCTCGGCGAAGCCGACGGGGGGACGGCGCTCCTCGAACGGTACCTCGCCTTGATCGAGAAGCTGAAGGAAGGGGTTCACGTCGTCATCCCCGACCCGTTCCAGAAGGCGACCGCCCTCCTGTTCGAGCTCGTGATGGAAGAGGAGTTCGACCCGTGGGAGATCGACCTCGGTCGGTTCACCGAGGCCTACCTCCAGAGGGTCCGCGAGGAGCGCCAGGTGAACTTCGCGATCGCCGGGCGGCTCCTGTACATGGCCTGGAGCATCCTCTACCTCCAGTCGGAGGAGATCCTCCGGCACCGGGAGGAGGAGGCGGCCCCGGCGGTCGCCGGCTCGAGTGACGAGGGGTTCGCGCTCGACGACGGTGCGCTTCCGGCCCTCGACGTCCCCGAACCGCTCGATGTCACGACCGCGGTCCTCGACGCCGCCGAACCTCCGGCGCTCTACGAGATGGTCCGGCACCCCGAAACCCGGCCCGTGTCGCTCCTGGAGCTCGTCAAGGCCTTCGGCGAGGCGGAGGCGGACGCCCGGCGGGCGCTGAGGATCCAAGAGCTGCGGGAACGCCTGCGCGACGAGCAGCGGGCGCCGCCCGAGGTCCTCGTCCACGGCGAGATCCCCGAGCGGGACCTCGAGGATACCTGGGAAGCGACCCGGGCCCGACCGCTCGGGGAGCCGTTCCCGCTCCTCGACCTGTGGAACCCCCTCTCGGGCCGGGACCGGTTGGTCGCGCTGTTCCTCGCCACCCTGTTCCTCGCGCGCGAGCGCTCGATCGAGCTCCGCCAGGAGGCGATCGGCAGCTCCCCCGTGCTCGTCGTCCGAACGGTCGACGTGCGACCGACCCCCGGGGAGGCCGCCCCGTGACCGCGCGCCATGACGACCTCACCGCCGAGGTCGAGGCTGTGCTGTTCGCGGCGGGCAAGCCGCTCTCGGCGAGGGAGATCGCCGCGGCGCTCGGCCGCGACGATCCCACGCCGCTCCAGCGGAGCGTCCACGACCTCGAGGAGGCGTACGCGGGCCGGTCTTCGGCGCTCGAGGTCCGACGCGTCGGCGACCGCTACGCGCTCCAGCTCCGGGAGCAGTACATCCCGAGCGTCCACGCGGTGACGCCGGTCGAGCTCGCGCCCCGCACGGTGAAGACGCTGACGCTCATCGCCTACCATCAGCCGGTGCTCCAGAGCGTCCTCGTCCGCATGATGGGCGAGACCGTCTACGAGGAGGTCGGCCGGCTCCGGGGCCTCGGCCTCGTGCGCGCCGAGCCGAAAGCCTCCACGCTCGAGCTGTCGACGACCCGCCGGTTCGCCGAGTACTTCGGCCTTCCGTCAGGGCGACCGGAGGAGATCCGCCGGTTCCTCGAGCAGAAGCTCGGGGTCCCCGCGCCCGCGGCCCCGGAAGTGCCTGCCGGGCCCGCGGGGCTCACCCTCCCGGGCGATGTCCCGATCGAGCCCGCACCGCCTCCCACGCCGGCCGTCGGGGTATCCCTGCCTCCCGTGCCCGCCGGTGCGGCCTGAGGAGCGAGGGTCGTTCACCCCCTTCGGGGGGCCGCAGCCTTACCTCCGGTCCCTGCCCGAACGCGCCCTCACGACCGCAATCGCCGCGGGACGCCGCCCGTCCGGGACGAAGGACCGAACGGGCCCTTACCTCGGCGGCGTTGTCGGCGTCGGGGTTGGCGCCGGGGTTGCTGGCGCTCCTCCAGCCCCTCGTGCTCCGAGCCGATCTCCTCCGCCGGTTCCAGACGGCGGAGCAGTGGACGGCGGCCCCCTCGCCCGAGTCTAGCTTTTGGGGATCCTGCTCGCCCGGCACCTTCCATGGGGTCTGTGCTTCCGGGGGTTCCGCCGCATGGCAGCCGGGGCTAGGATGGTTCCTGATCGTCGCGGCCTTCGCAGTCCTCGGCGTACTCCTGATTCGGCGACTGAGCCCGCCCTCGCCCGGGCGAGCTCCGGAGGACCCACGGGGCACGCCGCGAGCCTAGCGCCACCCCACGGTGCCGATTGCGTGGACCCTCCTTGCCACACAACCGTTTTCTTGCACCCCCTCTCGTCCTTGACCGATGGGCCGCGCCTCCCCCAAGCCTGCCGCTCCCGCGAGTTGCATCTTCTGCGAGATCGGCCAGCATCGGGCCCCGGCCTACGTCGTCTACGAGGACACGGAGACGATGGCGTTCCTCGACATCTTCCCGTTCACGCGGGGCCACCTGCTCGTCATCCCGAAACGTCACGCGCCCCGGCTCACCGACCTCCCGTTCCCCGACCAGGCGACGCTCCTGAGGTCGGTCGACGTGCTCTGCCGGCGGGCCGAGCGCCTCACCTCGGACTACAACGTCGCGCTCAACGCGGGAGCGAACGCGGGCCAGATCGTCTTCCACGTCCATTTCCACGTCATCCCTCGCTACGGGGAACCGAACCCGTTCCTCGCCGCCTCCCGGGCGCCCCTCAAGGTGCGCGACGCCGAAGAGCTCGTCACGACCCTCTCGGCGCCGTAAGGTCGTGACGGTCGTCCCCCGACCTCCGGCGTTCGCGGGCCAGTTCTACGAGGCGGACGGCGCGGCGCTCGCCCGGCAGGTCGAACGGTGCTTTCTCGGGCGTCGTGGCCCGGGCTCGCTCCCGTCGCGCCACCGCTCCCCCACCCGTACGCTCGTAGCGGGGGTCGTCCCGCATGCGGGGCTGGAGTACTCGGGCGAGATCGCGGCCCACCTCTACGCCCGCATCGCCGCGGAACGGGCTCCGTCGACCGTCCTCGTCCTCGGGGTCGACCACTACGCGCGCAGCCAAGGGGCGTCCCTCTCGGCCCGGCCGTGGCGGACGCCGCTCGGGCCGGTGCCGGTCGATCTCGACCTCGTGAGAGCCCTCGAGCAGCCGCCGATCGAGGTCGACGAGGCAGCTCACGCGGCCGAGCACTCGATCGAGGTGCAGCTCCCGTTCCTGGACTACGTCCTCCCCGGACCCCGGTTCGTGGCGCTCGAGATCGCCTTCGGGCCGCTCGGGTTCCTGGAGGAGGTCGGGGCGATCGTGCGTCAGGCGATCGAGGGCCGGGACGTGCTCGTCCTCGCCTCCACGGATTTCTCCCACTTCGTCCCTCCCGAGGTGGCCGACCGACTCGACCATCTGGCGCTCGAGGCGATCGTCGCCCGCGACGCCCGTCGGCTCTACACGACGGTGGCGGAGCACCGGATCTCGATGTGCGGGATCGCCCCCACGACCGTCCTGCTCGCCGCGCTGGCGGACCAGCCGCTCGGGGCGAAGCTCCTGCGCTGGGGGCACTCGGGGGAGGTGGCGCGGATGCGCGACGTCGTGGGGTACGCGGCCGTCGCTCTCGAGCGCGCCGGCGGTTAAATAGCGGGGGCGGCTCGGCGCGCGCGACCCGATGATCCTGTCGGATACGCGGATCCGCGCCGAGCGGCGCGCCGGAAGGATCGTCATCCGCCCGTTCCGCCCATCGTGCCTCGGCACCAACTCCTACGACGTTCATCTCGGGCCGACGCTCGCGGTCTACCGGGACGCCGGCCTCGATGCCCGCCGACCGAACGCGGTCCAGGAGTTCCGGATCCCCCCCGACGGGTTCGTCCTCCTGCCCGGGCAGCTCTACCTCGGGGTGACGGAGGAGTACACGGAGACGCACGGTTTCGTCCCGTTCCTGGAGGGCAAGTCGAGCGTGGGACGTCTCGGGCTCGACATCCACTCCACGGCCGGGAAGGGGGACGAGGGGTTCTGCAACTACTGGACGCTCGAGATGAGCGTCAAGCTCCCGCTCCGCGTTTACGCGGGGATGCCGGTCGGCCAGCTGATCTACTTCGAGATCGCGGGACGCGTGGCGCAGAGCTACGGCTCGAAACGGTCCGCGAAGTACCGTCGCGTGTCGAACCGCCCGGCCCCGTCGCGGATGTACCTCAACTTCCCGTCGGCGGCACGCCGGAGGGCGGCCCCCCGCCCGCGCTGACCGGCCCGGGGGGGGCCCCGACCGCACGGGGGGGTGGCCCCGTCGGCGGGTTCCCCTGGCCCCTGTTATATAACTCGAGGGTTGGGGGGGGCGCCGGGGAAGAAGATGAGCGCTCTTCGATCGATCGTGGTCGCTCTCGTCGCCTGTGGCGTTGCGGTCGTGGGGGTAGGTCTGCTGAGCCAGGGGGCCGTCGCGACGGCGCCGTCGGTCGCTCCGGCGACGACGACGCTCTACACCGTGTCGATCACCGAGGCGGGGCTCCCGACCGGGCAGTCCTGGTCGGCGACGCTCACGAACAGCACGCTCGCCACGATCACGAACACGTCCACGAGCGACGAGATCAACTTCACGGTCCCGAACGGGAGCTACTCCTACGCGGTCGCGAACGTCACGAACGCGACCACCCTGTTCGTCGCCTCGCCCCCGAACGGCTCGTTCGCGGTGAGCGGCGAAGCGGTCCCGCTCGAGCTGTACTTCGTCCCGTATGCCCTTCCCCCGTCCTCCTCGACCTACACGCTCACGTTCACCGAGACCGGCCTCCCCGCGGGGACGGAGTGGTCGGTGAAGGTCATCAACGCGACCGCTCCGGCCCGCTGGAACAACACGACCGGCACCAACGTCACGTTCCCGGTGTCGAACGGCGCCTACTCGTTCACGATCTCGGCCGCCGGGATGTGTCGGACGATGTACGTCGCCCACCCGTCCAGCGGGAACGTGACGATCGACGGGGCGAACCAGTCGATCGCGGTGTCGTTCAGCTCCTCGTCGGCATCGCGCACCCTCTACACGATCACGTTCACCGAGTCGGGCCTGCCGAACGGCACGACCTGGAAGGTCGAGCTCTGCGGCGTCCGGGGGGGGTGCACGACCCGTACCTCGGACGGATCGGCGATCGTCTTCGAGGTCACGAACGGGACGTACCGGTTCTCCATCCCCGGGGTCGGCTCGAGCGGGAACTGCTCGGGCTGGGGCAGCGGCGGGACCTGGGGAGCGTACGGCGGTTGCGGCGGCTACGGCGGCGGTCGTCAGGGAGGCGGATGGTGGGGCACCGCCGGGGGCGGCCCGAACGGTCGCGGCGGGGGCACGACGACCACGCAGTACACCCCGAGCCCGGCCTCGGGCAACGTCACCGTCGATGGGGCGAACGCGACCGTGAGCGTCGTGTTCACCCCTTCGACGACGACCACGCACAGCGGGGGCTGCGGCGGCGGCTCGCCCGGCACCGGCCGCTGGTAGGATCTAGGTCGCTCGGGGTCCGGAAGCGGACCGTCCGACGAACGCTCAGGAGGACGGCCGTCCCTGCGTCCCCACGAGGTAGAACGCCGGTCTCCCCGGTCGGGCCCTCTCCCGACGGCCGAGAGGGTCGTGAGGGCCGGCCTCCGACTCGGGGACGACCTGGAGGGAGCGGAATCCCAGGCGGCGGGCGAGGTACCCCTCCGCCCGGCGTAGCGTTGCCGCCTCGTCCAGCTCGGGCGGGGCCTCGGATTCGGTGCGCAGCACCGGGGCGACGCGCTCGACGTACCGGGCGAGGAACGGACGGGCCGAGGCGAGCTCCGGGTGGCCCTCCGCCCGGGCGAAGATCGTGCGCACCGTAGGGGTCTCCCCTCGAGAGAGCGCGTCCCGCAACCACGCCTCCACGGTCCGCTTCCACGGGGCGGCCACGAAGAACGTCGCCTCGGCCGGCAGCGGGTCTCCGCGGTCGGCGATCGGGCGCAGCACCGACCGCAGGTCCTCTTCGACCCGGTCGAGGTACGCTTCGCGGTGCTCGGCCTGGGGGGCGAGCTCGAACTCCTCCGGGGCGGGGAACTCGGCGGTCGCCACGAGGCCCCCGAACTTGCCCTCGCCCAGCTCTTCGGCCAGGTGCGGGGCGACCGGAGAGATCGCTCGGATCCAGGCGAGGGCGAGCGTTCGCGTCGCCGATCCCGGGGCGCCCCCCCGGGCGTAGTACCGCTTCAGGAGCGCCGGGAGCTCGACGAACGTCACCTCGGCGGCGACGCGGAACTCCCAGGCCTCGTACGCCGCGCGGATCCGCTCGACGGCCCGGTGGGCCCGGGAGCCGAGCCAGGCATCGAGCTCGGGAGGGCCCTCTCCGTCCGCGACCGCCTCCCGGATCAGCCGCTCGACCTCCTGGACCCGGGCGGCCGCCGACTCGACCAGGGCCGGGTCGAACTCGAGGTCCTGCCCGGGGGAGACGGAGAGCAGGTAGAACAGGCGGAGGCCGTCCGCCCCCCAACGCTCGATCGCCTCCCGGACCGGAGGGATCCGACCCCCCTTACCCCCGATCTCCTTCTTCGACAGCTTGTCGCCGGTCGCCCCGGTGATATGCCCGTTGACGAACACGCCTCGCGGCTGCAGCTCGGGCCCCACCAGGCGGGCGTGGGTGAACAGGAACGCAGGGAAGTGGACCCGGCGGTGCTCCTTGCCCCCGAGGTTCACGTCGAGCGGGTACCAGTACAGGAACTCCGCGCGGACCTCGTCGAGGAGCGCCCGCGCGACCGTCGGCTCGCCGGGTCCCTGGCCGCGGAAGACGTACTCGAAGAACGCGTCCGTCAGCTGGGGCGTGGCGAGCCGGCCCGTCGCCACGAACCGACGGACGACATAGTAGGCCATGTAGAAGGTCGAGTCGGCGATCGGCTCGATCGTCCACTCCGGGTCGAACGGAAACAGGGTGCCGAGCCATCGACCCCGGCGGGTGCACGGCCGGTCGTCGAACCAGTCGAGGATCGCGGGCAGTTCGCGACCGTAGTCGCTCGGCCAGGTCGCGAGCTCCCGGGTCGCCTCCCGCGTCGCGGCCTTCCACGCCGGATCCCCGTAGTGCAGGAACCATTGGTCCGGCACCCGACGGATGACGACGTCGTGGCCGTTCCGGCACACGACGCGGACGGAGAACTCCCGCAGCGGGAAGCTCGACCCGTCCCGGACGAGGCGGTCCGCGACCTGCTCCCTCGCCGCCGGTACTCTCTGCCCCGCCAGCTCGGGGACGGTCATCCGGCCACGGGCGAACTCGAGCCGGTACAGGCGCTCGGTCGCCTGGTCGACGCGCGTCCGGTCCGCCAGGCCGTGCGCCCCCACCGCCCGGAGGGCTCGATCGGCAGGAGATCCCGTGCCGTCCAGGAGCTCCCGCTCGCTGGCGGTGAGGCCGTCCGACGGGATCTCGAGGACCGGGAGGGGGTCCCCGATCCGCTGACGGAGCTCCGGGGAGAGCTCGACGATCGCCGCCGCGTCGGCCGGGGCGTGCGCGGGTACGCTCATCACCACCCCCGTACCGACGTTCGGGTCGACGACAGGGCTCGCGACGATCGGCACCTCGCGCCCGCCGACGGGGAGCCGTACCGATCGCCCCACGAGCCCCCCGGCCGGCTCCTCTTTGCCGAGGCGACCGCCGTGCTGCTCGACCAGCCGCTCGGCCCCGGCCCGGGCGGCAAGGAACGACCGGGGCCCAAGGTGCCAGACGACCAGCGTCGATCCGGGCGCCACCCAGAGATTCGTCACCCCGTAGACCGTCTCGGGGCGGAGGGTCGCGGCGAGCAGGATACGCCCATCGTCCAGGACGAACGGGACGGTCGTGAACGTGACGATCTCCGCGTCCCCCCCTTGCGAGAGGTCGGTCTCCGCCGCGTCGACCGCGACCGGCCCGCAGACGGGGCAGACCGGGGCGTAGTGCGTCCCCTGGACCAGGGCCCCGGCCTCCCGCAGCGCGGTGAACTGCCACCGAACGAACGCCCGGTAGTCGTCGTCGATCGTGGTGAGCGACGTCGTCTCGTCGACCAGCACCCCGAACGCGCGGAGGACCCCGAGGTACGACCGTGCGAAGAAGCGCGCCGCCGCCTCGGGCTCCTCGAGCTCCGTGCGCCGTTCGGCCGGCACCCCCTCCTCGTCGAGCTGGGCCAGGGTTCGCGGGTCGCGATCGCGGAGCTTGCGCGACCAGGCCATCGCGGGGAGGCCGGAGGCGTGGACCCCGAACGGCAGGAGGACCTGCTCCCCCCGCATCCGGCGGTACCGGAGCAGCACGTCCTGGTAGGCATACCCTCGGAGGTGGCCGACGTGGAAGAAGCCGCTCGGGCCGGGGTAGGCGTTCACGACGTAGCACTTCCCCCGACCGGGGACCCGGCGTCCCACCCCGACCCCGGCGGCGACCCAGGCATCCTGCCAGTGGCGGGCCCGGGCCGAGTCCATCGCGCGTTCGACGGGGCGCCCCTATTTAGGCCGAGCTTGGACGTGCGAGAATGACTTTAGAGGCGGCGCGACGGTCGGCGTCGCGTGCGGATCATCGAAGTGTTCCACTCGCTCCAGGGCGAGGGGCCGCTCACCGGAGTGCGGACGACGTTCGTTCGGACCGCGCGCTGCAACCTCCGCTGCGCCTGGTGCGATACGCCGTACTCCTTCGGCCCGGGACGGGAGCGGTCGATCCCGTCGCTCCTCGGCGAGGTCCGCCGGAACCGGACGCGCCACGTCTGCCTCACCGGGGGAGAACCGCTGTTGCAGCGGGAGTCGGTCGCGCTCGTCCGCGCGCTCTCCCGGCGCGGGATCACGACCGTGATCGAGACCGGAGGGTCGCTCGACGTGACTCCGTACCTCGGCCTTCCGGGGGTCGTCCTCAGCGTCGACGTCAAGTGCCCGTCGTCGAAGATGGAGGCCCGGAACCTCTGGGCGAACCACGCGAAGCTCCGCGCGGGCGACGTGCTCAAGTTCGTGATCGGGGACCGCAAGGACTACCTCTACGCCCGCCGCGTCGTCCAGCGGTTCCGCGGCCCCGCGACGATCGTCTTCCAGCCGGTCTGGGGGACCGACGCGGGACGGCTCGGCGACTGGGTCCTCCGCGACCGGCTGGACGTCCGCGTGATGCTCCAGGAGCACAAGGTGCTCTGGGGCGACGTGCCGGGCCGGTAGCCCGGGCGTTCGCCCCCCGCGCTCGATAGCGTAAAGAGGCGAGCCCCGCGTCCCGCCCCGAGCGGGGTATGGGGGAGAGCCTCCTCGTCCGGCAGGATCCCCCCGGCGCCGCCGAGACCCCGTTCGGCAAGGTGCGAGGGATGGTCTTCCCCCGGACCGTGCTCGTGGGCCACGGCGTCCTCGACGAGATCGCGGCGACGTGCCGGCAGTTCGACTTTCCCCGCACCGGGGCGGTCGTGACCGGTCCGACGACCGCCCAGCTCGCCGGCCACCGCGTCGCCGAGCTGCTGCGCAAGGACGGGTTCGACGTGGCGACGATCATCGCCCACGAGGCGACCGCGGCGGAGGTCGACCGGGTCGCGTCGGAGGTGCGGACCAAGGGGGCGCGGTTCCTCGCGGGCGTCGGGGGCGGGAGCAAGATCGACGTCACGAAGGTCGTGGCGGCCCGCCTCGGGATCCCGTTCCTCAGCCTCCCGACGTCGGCCGCCCACGACGGGATCTCCTCCCCCCGCGCGTCGCTGCACGGCGCGGAGAGCGTCACGAGCCAGGAGGCCGCGGTCCCGATCGGGGTGATCGCGGACACCTCGGTGATCGTCCGCGCCCCGTTCCGGCTCCTCGCCTCCGGGTGCGCCGACGTGATCTCCAACATCACCGCGATCCTCGACTGGCGCCTCGCGGTGCGTTTGCGGAGCGAGGAGTACTCGAGCACGGCGGCGACGCTCAGCGAGTACGCCGCGCAGGAGATCATCGACCACGCCGCGGCGATCAAGCCGAACCTCGAAGAGTCGATCTGGATCGCGATCCGGCCGATCCTGGTCGCGGGGATCTCGATGAGCGTCGCGGGCTCCTCCCGCCCGTGCTCGGGGAGCGAGCACCTGTTCAGCCACGCCCTCGACCGGGTCTCCCGGCAGCCGAGCCTGCACGGTGAGCAGTGCGGGGTCGGCGCGATCATGATGATGTACCTGCACGGCGGCGACTGGCGACGCCTGAAGACGTCGCTCCAGACGATCGGGGCCCCGACGACGGCGCGCGAGCTCGGCGTGAGCGACGAGGAGGTCGTGAAGGCGCTCGGCCTCGCCCATTCGATCCGGCCCGACCGCTACACGATCCTCGGCGACAACGGACTCACCCGCGACGCCGCCGAGCGGCTCGCCACGGTGACCGGGGTGATCGGCTAGATGCCCGAGATCACGCTCCTCGCCGTCGCCGAGGCACACGAGGGGGCGGAGTTCGTCTACCAGGGCGGGGCCCCCGTCTGCCGGACCTGCCCGTACCGCCACGCCTGCCTCACCCTCGACGTCGGCCGCCGGTACGCCGTCACCAAGGTGCGCGACGTGACGCACCCGTGCGCCCTCCAGGAGTCGGCGGCGCACGTCGTCGAGGTGAAACCGGTCCCACGGCCGCTCGTGGTCGACCCGCGGAGCGCCATCGTCGGGAGCCAGGTCGAGGTCGGGCGGTACCCGTGCCGCCGGATCGACTGCCCGACCTGGTGGATCTGCGCCGGCCCGGAGCTGCCGCCGAAGCAGAAGTTCCGGGTCGAGCGCGCCGACGACGAGCTCGCCGAGTGCCGGATCGGACGAACCCTGAAGCGGATCGAGGCGATCTAGGGCGGGATGCGGGGCTGTGGGGTAGCTACGGGCCCGAGGGGGCTCCCCCTCGGTCCGCTCTACTGGTCCATCCTTCGGGCTTTGGGAGCCCGGGACCCCGATTCAAATTCGGGCAGCCCCACGACGCCCCCGGATCGTCGCGCCCTCCGCGGGAGCCCGCCGCCGAGGGGGTTCCGGTGACCGGGGTCGCCCGCGCCGGCGCGCCGATCCCGGTCGCGGCGGGCACGCTCTACTGCGAGGCGTGCGGCCAGGCGACGCCGCACCGTATCCTGCGACTGACGGCCGGAGCGTCCGGAGGAGCGGTCCGGGGATTGGCCCGCTGCCAGGTGTGCCGGTGGACGCACCCGTTCTCCTCGGCGCGGGCCGAACCGACGGTGCTCGAGCTGATCGTCTCCGAGGGCCGGACGAGCCGGCGCGAACGTCTCGCGCTCCCGGCGGAGCTTTCGGTCGCTCCGGGGGAGCGCCTCCCGGCCCCGCATGCGTCGCTGACGATCACCCGGCTCGACGGCCCCGACGGTCGAGCCTTGGCCCGTGCTAGGGCCGGGTCGGTCCGCACGATCTGGGCGAGCGCGACGATCGAACGGGGGCTCCGGCTCGCGGTCTCGGTCGGAGGGGGCCGGGTCGTTCCGAAGCGCCTCGCCCTCCCCCCGTCCGCCCGGGTCGAGGTAGGGGATCTGGTGAGCGTCGACGGGATCCGGGTCGAACTGCACGCGATCCGTGCCCGCGGGCGGACCTGGCACCGCGCGGGGATCGCCTTCGCCCCGCACGAGGTCGAGGTCGCCTACGGCCGAACGACCGCCATCCCTCCCGCAGGAAGGAGGCCCTGGAGCACCGACCGGGAGAGGCCGAGCTCCCGCGCGAGCTCGACCTCCACGCGGGCCCGATCGCGCTCCTCGCCGGGTACGAGCCGGACGCGCAGGCGCCCGCGCGCCTCGACCGCCGACGGGGGGGCCACGGTCCAGCGCTCCTCACCGCCGTACTCCACCGTGCCGATCGCGAGCTCGAGGGGGAGGTCCTTGAGGAAATGCTTCGTCCCCCGCACCACCCACGCTCCCTTCGCGACGAACTCCCCCGACCCTCCGGTCTTCGATACCTGATCGGGGTCTGCCCAGAACGCCGCGCCGGAGGCGAGCCCGGCCCTCCAGGCCTTCGAGAACGCGACGGCCCACTGTCCCGCCTCCCGGAGCGTCGGCTCGCCCGGGGTGGGGAGATCCGGCGTCGCCTTCACGATCACGCTCGCGGCGCCGTGCAGGTCGGCGTGGACGTAGACGTCCCCCGGTTTCAGATGGCGGCGCACCAGGAGGTCGTTCGAGGAGGCGTCGCGACCGCCGAGGACGAGCCCTCCCTCCGAGCTCACGAACCATCGGAACCG
>JASHQF010000036.1 GCA_030037695.1 Thermoplasmata archaeon | reverse complement strand
TCGGCCGCCGTCCGTCCCGCCCGGACGTCCTCGCGACGGTGCTCGATCGCGGCCCGAGGATCGACGCCGAGGCCCAGCACGTAGTCGACGAGCTCGCGACGCTCGGGGCTCGACATCGTGAGGAACCCCTCGTCGCGGACGTGGACGTGGTAGCCGCGGCCGCCCGAGAAGGCGAACGTGGCGAGCGCCGGATCGATGCCGAAATCGCCGAAGAGGAAGTCGTCGACCAGGGTCAGCAGGCGCCGCTTGACGAGGCCGAGCTGCTCCGCGTAGGAGAGCGCCTCGGCCCCCCGAAGGTGATCGGCATCGAGGTCGAAGATCAGGTCGGCGCCGAGCCACTCCTTGGCGGCCATCGACGCCTCGCCCGGCCGGCGGTAGTAGGCGGAGGAGGCGTACAGGTGCCGGGGAACCTCCCGGGCCAGGAAGGCGCGCAGCTCCTCCGGGGTCCGGTACGAGGTGTGACGACGCATCAGCGTCTCCTGGGCGAACGGGAACGAGGCGAACTCCCGCCGCGCGAGGCGCGTGGGGGGATCGACCGGGGTGGCGCGGTAGTACCGCGCGAACCGTTCGCGCGCCCAGGCGAGCGCAGCGGGTCCGAGCGGGACGGTCTTCGCCACGGGCTCACTCGGCGCCGTCGACCTCGCGGGGGACCGACGTCGCCTCCTCGACCGCCGCGTTCCGCCGCAGGCGGGCGAGCAGGTGGAAGACCGTCGAGTGCTCGCTCCCGCGGAGCAGGAGCTCGACCGCACGGGTGGCCCGCTCGAGCTGCTCGTCGGTCCCGATCAGGGCGACGGTCGCGCCGTAGACGCTCACCGAGCATCCCGAGAGCTCCTCGAGCCGCGCCCGCGCCCGGCCCTCGGTCCCGATCAAGCGCGCGCGGATCCGGCGGAGGGCCGCCTTCTCCTTGTGGCCGGTCGCGGCCTTGATGTCGAGGATCGCGAGGAACGTGTTCTCGCGGAGCAGGCGCATCGCGCGCTCGGGGGAGAACCCCCGACCGATGGCGAGCACGATGTCCCGGGCGGTGAGCGCCCCGCCGGGATCGGCGTCGGGGCCGGTGACCTCGACCTCCCCCTCCTCGGCGTCGACCTCGATCTGCGTCGACGTCCGCTCGGCGATCGTCCGCTTGGTCCGCCCGCCGGGACCGATCACGGCCCCGACCCGATCCTCGGGGATCCGGGCGAACAGGACCGGCACGGTCAGCCCGCCCGGGGATCGTCCCCTAGGCGATCCCCACCGACCGCGGCGAGGAACTCGGCCGGTTCGACCGGGTGGCCGGCGCGGCCCAAGAACCGGGCGAAGTTGGTGACGTCACGCTCGAGCAGGCGACGGGCCTCGGGATGGTCGACCGAGACGGCCTGGGCGACGTCGATCAGCACGATCTTGCCGTCGAACGCGAGGGTGTTGTACGGGGAGAGGTCCCCGTGGACGAGACGCGCCGTCCGGGTCATCGTGCCGATCTCGCGCACCAATTCTTCGTAGAGCGCGCCCGGGTCGTCGATCGCCGCGTCCTGGAGGCGGGGGGCCGCGCCCTCGGCGGTGCCGACGAACTCCATGACGAGGACGTTCCGGTAGTGCCCGTAGGGACGGGGGCAGCGCACCCCCGCGTCGGTGAGCCGTCCGAGGACGGTATGCTCGCGGCGGGTCCAGGCGATGACCAGGCCCCCGAAGTTCCGGACGCTCGCCTCGCGGCGCAGCTCCTCGAGGGCGTAGGGCGGGAGCCGCCGGAAGACGGTGTTCCCGATACGGTAGACCTTGACCGCGCGGAACTCCTCCCCCCTGGAGGCCCGGAACACCCCACCCTCCTTCCCCGTCGAGATCGGGAAGTCGAGCGCGTCGAACTGGCCCTGGTTCACGAGTCGCGAGATCGCGAGGAGCGTCGAGTGATCGAAGAACTCGTCGAGCAGCTTGCGGTGCTCGCGCTCCTTGCGGCGGTCCTCCTCCCGCTCCCGGCGGGGGAACACCGTGGTCTCGACGCGGGGCATCCCGCGGCTCGGAGGGTCGGCGGCCAGATAGGCTCTCGGAGCGGCGGGAGGAGCCGGACTCGCGGGACCCCCCCTTCGGGGTAGGTTCGTGGCGCCGACGCCACCGCGGGTATATCCGACCCGGGCCGCTAGAGGCTAGCGTGACGCGCCCCGACCCGTCCGAACGGATCCCTACCGGACCCGTACTCCGTCGCCTGACGTCCCACCCGCACGCCGGTCCGCTCTCGGAGCTCGATCGCAAGCTCGCGGGGGCGAGCGGCTACGATGCGATCTTCGAGGTCGTTCGGAGCGCGGTCCGGGGGGCCCTCGGGATCGAGCGCCCCGGTCTCGGTCTGGCGCTCTCCAACCTCCCCCCGCAGCTGGGAGCGTACTGGCAGGTCGCGGGGAACCTGATCGTCCTCAACGAATCCCTCGTCGAAGCGATGAAGGGAGCGGCCCGGTCGCCGCTCGAGGCGAACGGGTTCGTCTTCGTCGTGCTCGCGCACGAGTACCTCCATGCGCTGGGGTACCTCGACGAGCGGTCGGTGCGGGAGGTGACGGCCCACGTGGCGCGCGCCACCTTCGGCCCGGAGCACCTGGTCACGCGCATGGCGGAAGGGGACCTGTGGCGGATGTACCCGTTCCTCGCCTCGGTCCCGTCCGGGGACGGCCGCCGCTTCCGCGTCGTCCGCGGCTTTGACCTCGCGAGCACCCGGACGTACATCCGGTAGCTGCCCTCCCCCGGGCGGGCCTTTATCTCGGAGGCCGTGCTCTCCCGGCCGATGGTCATGATCAGCGAAGCGACCGGACTCATCATCATCATCATCGGGGGGGTCCTGTTCTCGATCGAGCTCCTCCACCCGGGGGCGCTCCTGATCATCCCGGCCACGATCCTGATCGTGGGGGGCGTCCTCTACCTCCTGATCCCGTCGTTCCTGCTGGACAGCGTCTTCGGGCCGATCGCGGTGGCGATCGCCGCCGTCGTCTCGGCCGTGGGGACGGTGATGTACTACCGGTGGCTGGCGGGGACCCACCAGCCGCTGAGCACGACCTCGGGGAGCCTCGTCGGCGAAGAGGCGATCGTGATCGCGGAGGTCGTCCCGAACACGCTCCGGGGGAAGGTCCGCGTCCGCTCGGAGATCTGGTCGGCCCGGGGGGACCGGTCGATCCCGGTCGGCACCCGGGTCAAGGTCGTCCACGGCGAGGGGGTCTCCGTGACGGTGGAGCCGATCGCGCCGGAACCTCCCGCCTGAGCGGCGGCCCCGTCCCCCCGCCAACCTATAGTCCGTCGTTCGGCTGAGCCCGCCCGGTTCCCATGGCCGATTACACTGTGCTGTACGTCCTGGTGGCGTTCATCGCGCTCATCATCATCTTCCTGATCATCCGCGGGATCTACTCGATCCAGCCGTACGAGCAGGGGATCATGATCCTGTTCGGGGCGTACAAGCGTGTCCTCAACCCGGGGCTCAACTGGGTGTTCCCGCTCGCGAGCGTCCTCCGCGTCGATCTCCGTACCCAGGTCCTCGAGGTGCCCCGCCAGGAAGTGATCACCAAGGACAATTCCCCGACGAACGTCGACGCGATCATCTACACGAAGGTCGTCGATCCGCCCAAGGCGATCTTCCAGGTCCAGGACTACCACGTCGCGACCGTCGCGCTCGCCCAGACGACCCTGCGGTCGATCATCGGCGACATGGAGCTCGACGAGATCCTGTTCAACCGCGAGCACATCAACACCCGGCTCCGGGACATCCTCGACGAGGCGACCGACAAGTGGGGCGTCCGCGTCGATGCGGTGGAGATCAAGGAGGTCGACCCGGTCGGCCCCGTCAAGGCCGCGATGGAGGAGCAGACCTCCGCCGAGCGGCAGCGGCGCGCCGCCGTCCTGCGCGCCGACGGGGAGAAGCGGAGCGCGATCCTCGTGGCGGAGGGCCAGAAGCGGTCCCGGATCCTGCAGGCGGAAGGGGTCCGGCAGTCGCAGATCCTCGAGGCGGAGGGGGCTCGGGTCGCCACGATCCTCCAGGCGCAGGGCGAATCGCAGCGCCTCCGGATCCTGTCGCTCGGGGCCGGCGTCCTGGACGCGAAGGCGCTCACCGTCCTCTCGCTCGACACCGTCGGCAAGGTCGGCAACGGCCAGGCGACCAAGATCCTGTTCCCGTTCGAGTTCTCGCGCCTCATGGAAGGGGCGAGCGAGTACCTCGGCACGAGCCGCGGGGTCCCCGACCGCCCGCTCAACTCGCTCGACGACCTCGAGCGGCAGGTCGGGCGGAAGGACGACATCCTCGGCCCGATCCCGAAGCAGGAAGAACTGGCGACCGACATCCAGACGATCGAGCAGGAGCTCCGCGCCGAGTCGAACGACGCGGCGGTCGTCCCCACGCGGACCGCGGTCAGCGGACGGGACCCGAGCTCGCCCGCCCTCCCTCCGGTCGACGAGGTCGCCCCGCCGCCCCGCACCACCTCGACGGCGTCGGGGGGTGCGAGCGCGCCCCCTCCGCGTCGCCGCCCGGTGCCCACCGAACGCGAAGATACCGATCACTGAACCCGAGGACCGCCGGGTCCGCTCGCGGGACCGGACCCCCGCCGGGTTAAGGGCCGGAAGCCGTGCCGTTCCGCGATGCCCGCCGTCCGGGTCGAGCGATCGGCGACGGTCGTGACCGTCACGATCGACCGTCCGACGCGGCGCAACGCGCTCGATGTCCCCTCGATGCGGGAGCTCCGGGGGGAGCTGCAACGCGCGGCGCTCGATCCCTCCGTACGCGCCGTCGTCGTGACCGGTGCGGGCGAGGCGTTCTGCGCGGGGGGGGATGTCGCGGCGATGAACGAGCACCGGGACCGCGGCGAGCTCCCCCGGTTCTTCCACGAGCTCACCGGGGAGCAGGAGCTCCTCGTGCGGGAGGTCGTGGGGATGCGCAAGCCGGTCGTGGCCTCCCTTCCCGGGGTCGCGGCGGGGGGCGGGCTCTCGCTCGCCCTGGCGGCCGACTGGAGGATCGCCGCCGAGGAGGCAGTGCTCGTCCCGGCGTTCTCGGGCCTCGGCGCGGTCCCGGACGGCGGACTCACCTACTTCCTGCCCCACTACCTCGGGATCGGCCTCGCCCAGGAGCTCCTGTTCGCGAACGCGAAGGTGCCGGCGGCCCGCGCCCGGGAGCTCGGCCTCGTCCACGAGGTCGTCCCCCGGGCGGAGCTCGCCCGACGGACCGCCGAACGGGCCCGCGAGCTCGCGGACGGGCCGACGTTCGCCTGGGGCTGGACCAAGCACCTGATCGCGCGGGCGTTCTCGGGCACCCTCGAGGGCCAGCTGATGCTCGAGCGGCGCGGCGCGGTCGAGGCCGCGGAGCGGGCGGACCTCGCCGAAGGGGTCCGCGCGTTCGCCGAGAAGCGCAAGCCCGTGTTCCGCGGTTCCCCGCCGACGTGAGCCCGGGCGCGAACGCGCCGGCGGGCGCCCGCCGGGACGCTCTTAAATAACGCCGAGAGGTCGTTTGAGCGCTTCTCGGCGAGCGGAGGCAGAGGACGTGCAGGACGAGGTCGAGACGTTCCTCGTGTTCGTGGCGATCGCGATCGCCTTCGCCGGCGGATCGATCGTCCTGAACCGCCTCCTGGGGGCGCGGCGGCGCCGTTCCTACCTCCAGGCGACGACGTACGAGTGCGGCGAGGAGGCCGAGGGCGAGGCGCAGATCGACTTCCCGACCCAGCACTACACGTTCGCGATCGTCTTCGTCGCGGTCGACGTCCTCGGCTTCGTCCTCGCGCTCTGGGGCCTCACGTTCCGCGGCGCGAACTCGAGCTGGTACCCCGTGTCGATCGCCGCCGCCTTCACCGCGCTCGCGATCGCGGGGATCTACTACGCGCTCAGCGGCGAGACCCGGTGGGTGGTATGACCGACGCCGCCGGGGTCGCCGGCAAGGGAGCCTCCCCCGCGGCCGGGGCCCCGCTCGGGACCGAGCTCCCGGTCGTCGCCCAGCCGGCGGTCCCGTTCGCGGAGATCGAGGCGGTCCGGGCCAAGGAGTTCGTCCCGGCGGCCAAAGAGGCGCTCACCTCCCTCCTCGCCGAGCAGGGCCAGGCGAAGTTGATCCGGCCGGTGTTCAACTGGGCCGGGCGGAACTCGCTGTTCCCGCTCCACTGGGGCCTCGCCTGCTGCGCGATCGAGTTCGCGGCCGGCTTCGGCGCCCGCTGGGATGCCGAGCGGTTCGGGGTCGTGCCCCGCTCCTCGCCCCGGCAGTGCGACCTCCTGATCGTCAACGGGACGGTGACCTGGAAGGTCGCGCACAAGCTGATCACGCTCTACGAGCAGATGCCCGAGCCGAAGTGGGTGATCGCGATGGGGAACTGCGCCACGGGCGGCGGCCCGTTCCGCACGGCGTACTCCGTCGTCCCCGGGGTCGATAAGCTCGTGCCGGTCGACGTCTACATCGCGGGGTGCCCGCCGCGGCCCGAGGCGATGCTCGACGGGATCCTGGAACTGGAGCGCCTGATCCGGGAGCGCGGGGAGTAGCCGGCCCTCGGGGCCGGGGAGCGCGGGACGGTGGAGCCTCAGGATCTCGAGGCCGCCCTCCGCGCCAAGGTCGGCCCGTCGCTGCTCGGCGTCGAGCCGTTCGGGGGGACCGCGGGACGGGTCCGGTTCGACCGGGGCGCCGCCCTCGACGTCTTCCGGGCGGTCCGCGACGACCTCGGCTTCGGCCATCTCTCGTTCGTCGGCGGCATCGACTGGGTCGACCACCGCGAGGTCGTCTACGCGGTCTGGTCGGACCGGACGAAGCAGTACGCGCTCCTCTCCGCCGACCTCCCGAGCGCCGACGCGAGGATCGAGTCGGCGACCCCGGTCTGGCCGTCGGCGAACTGGCACGAGCGCGAGACCTGGGAGTTCGTCGACATCACGTTCGAGCACCACCCGGACCTGCGGCATCTCCTGATGCCGGAGGGGTACGCCTTCCACCCGCTGCTCCGGTCGTTCAAGCTCCACGAGCCCGAGGAGCTGGAGGTCAAAGAGCGCCGTGTCTGTGATGTGGATCAACATGGGGCCGCAGCACCCCATGACGCACGGCCTCTGGAACCTCCGGGTGCGGATCGACGGGGAGCTGATCCTCGACGTCGACCCCGAGATGGGCTACCTGCACCGGGGGATCGAGAAGATCAGCGAGGATCGGCACTACAACGAGGTGATCACGCTGATGGACCGCTGCTGCTACGTCGCCGGGATGGCGTGGGAGCACCTGTACATCCTCGGGGCCGAGCAGGCGCTGGCGATCCGCCCGCCGGAGCGGGCGGAGTACCTGCGGGTCCTCTGCGACGAGTTCCAGCGCCTCGGTTCGCACCTGATGTGGTACGCCGCGTTCGTCCAGGACCTCGGCCTGATGAGCCCGTTCCTCTACGGGATGCGGGACCGCGATCTCGTCCTCGACCTCTTCCAGTCGTACACCGGCGCCCGGATGACGTACGAGTACATGCGGGTCGGCGGGGTGCGCAACGACCTCCCGCCCGGGTTCACCGAGCGCGCGCGCAAGGTCCTCGACTGGCTCGTGGATCGGTTCCGCGAGTACGACGCCCTCTGCCTCGGCTCCACGATCTTCCGCAAGCGGTGCGACGACCTCGGCGTCCTCCGGGCGAACGAGGCGGTGGCCCTCGGCGTCACGGGGCCGATGCTCCGGGCGGCCGGGATGAAGCGGGACCTGCGCAAGGACCGTCCGTACGCCGCCTACGATCGCCTGGAGTTCGACGTCGCCGTCGCCGACGCGGCGGACGTCACCGCGCGCTACCTCGTCCGGATGGAGGAGATGCGCCAGTCGGTCCGGATCCTCCACCAGGTGCTCGACTGGCTCGACCGGAACCCGGGGCCCGTCCTCGCCGATCGGCTCCCCCGCTGGCTGGGGGCCCCGTACGCTCCCGTCGGCGACGAGGGGTACCTCCTGAAGCGCCACTATCCGAAGGGGCTCGGGTTCTCGTCGGTGGAGGAGCCGCACGGCGAGGCGCAGGCGTACGTTGTGAACGAGGGGGGCCAGCACCCGTACCGGGTGAAGTTCCGCTCGCCGGTGTTCGCCAACATCAGCGCCGCGAAGAGCTACCTGATCGGCTACCGGGTCGCCGACATCCCGCCGATCATGGGGAGCGTCGACGTCTGCGTCGGCGAGGTCGACCGGTAGGGGAAGGGGACGATGTCGCAGGTGACCCTCTACTCCGTCGCCTACACCCTCTCGGACGACCTGCTCCGGGCGGTCGGCTCGATCCTCCCCGCGGGACCCCGCGGGCTGGTCACGAGCGGGACCGCGGTCACCGCCCTCGCGCTGCTCGTCTTCGGCGCGATCCTCCTCGCGGCGAGCATGCTCAACACGATCCTGCTCATCTGGTGGGAGCGCAAGCTCCTCGGGCGGTTCATGGACCGCCGGGGGGCGATGCACGTCGGCTACGCCGGCCTCCTCCAGAACTTCGCGGACGGCCTCAAGCTGTTCCGCAAGAACACCTTCCAGCCGCGCGAGGCGGACTCGCTCGGCTTCTACTTCGGCCCGACCGCCTACCTGGCCACGTCGCTGATGATCTTCGGGATCCTGCCGATCTCCTCGGGGTGGAACGCGGGGTCGCTGCCCCTCACGCTCCTCCTCGCCCTCACGATCTTCTCGTTCGCGCCGCTGTTCATCTTCGTCTCGGCCTGGTCGAGCAACAACAAGTACTCGCTGATGGGCGGGATGCGCTCGGCCGCCCAGATGATCGCCTACGAGGTGCCCCTGCTCCTCGCGGTCGTCGCGGTGGTGATCGTCGCGGGGAGCTTCGACCTCACCACGATCGTCTACGAGCAGCAGAACTACTGGTTCTGGGGGCCGCTCGTCGTCGCCCTGATCGTCTTCGTCGCGGGGATGCTCGCGGAGATGGAGCGGATCCCGTTCGATCTCCCCGAGGCCGAGGCGGAGCTGGTCGAGGGGTGGAACACCGAGTACGGCGGGATGCTGTTCGCGTTCTTCATGCTCGCCGACTACCTGCGGGCGCTCGTCGGCAGCATCCTGGTCGTCCTCCTGTTCCTCGGCGGGTGGACGCTCCCGACCTGGGTCCCGGGGAGCCTCACGTCGTTCCCGCTCGCCGGGATCGTCTGGTTCATGGTGAAGACGTACCTCGTCTTCGGGCTGTTCGTCTGGGTGCGGGCCGCGCTGCCCCGGGTGCGGACCGACCAGCTCCTCCGCGTCGGCTGGAACCGTATGATCCCGCTCGCCCTGCTCTCCGTCTTCCTCGCCGCGGTGCTCGTCGAGGTCCGCTGCCTGCCCGTCTTCGGCTGCGTCCCGTCGGCGGGGGTCTAGGAGGTTCCGGCGTCGATGACGGAGGAAGGGACGGCGACCGAGGAGAACCCGGTCCTCTACGTCGTCCGCCCGATGGCGACGGCGGCCAAGCAGTTCGCCAAGAGCCTCGTCCGTCCGTCGACCGTGATCTACCCGTTCGAGCGGCTGGAGGACCCCGCGTTCCGGGAGGAGGTCGCGGTCGCCTCGGGGAAGCCGATCGGCGTCGGGGCGATCTGGGACAACTACCGGGGGGTCCACGCCCTCAACATCGCCACGTGCATCAGCTGCAACCTCTGCGCGTTCTCCTGCCCGGACCTGTGCATCGAGATGGTCACGGTGCCGGGCGGTGACCCGAAGCACCCGAAGAAGTGCCCCGAGATCGACTACGGGAAGTGCTCGTACTGCGGCTTCTGCTCGGACGCCTGCCCGGAGGGCTGCCTCACGATGACGACGCGGTACGAGCTCGCGACCGCGAAGCGTTCGGAGATGGTCTACTCGCCCGAGAAGCTCTACGAGGTGTTCCGGACCAAGCTCCCGATGAACCCGATCCGGCTCGAGCGGCCGGAGAACGAGGACCAGATCCTGCTCGACCCCCCCCTGTGCATCGGCTGCAACGCCTGCGCCCGCGACTGCCCGACCGCGTGCATCACGATGCTCGACGTCGCCAAGCCCGAGGCGAAGGCCGGGGAGAAGCTCCCGAAGCGGATCTGGAAGGAGCCCGTCGTCAACGATTCCGACTGCGTCCGGTGCGGCACCTGCATCAGCGTCTGCCCGAAGGAGTGCCTGTTCTGGGGGAAGCGCCCGTGAGCCTGCCCGAGATCGCCCTCGCCCTGCTCGCGGCCGTCGCGATCGTCACCGCCGCCTCGGCGCTGCTCGTACGGGAGCTCGTCCACACGATCCTGTGGATCGGGATCTTCTTCGTCGACCTCGCGGCGATCTACTTCCTCCTCGAGGCCCCGTTCCTCGGGGTCCTCCAGCTCGGGGTCTACGCGGGGGCGGTGACCGTCCTGCTCCTGTTCGGGATCATGGTCACGCGCAAGCGGATCTTCTCCCGGGAGGCGGCGACCGGGATCGGCGTCGCGCCGCTCGCGCTCGCCGCGCTCACGGTCGTCGTCCTCGCGACGGCGCTCGACGAGCTCCCGAGCGGCAACGTCCCGATCCAGGCGTACCCCCCCACGGCGCTCTCGACCGACCTGTTCGGGGCCCACGGCCCGTGGCTGCTCCTGCTCGGCCTCGTGATGCTCGTCTCGGTCTCGGGGGCGATCTGGCTCGTCCGGGAGGGCCGCGAGTGACCGCCCTCCCGCTCGGCGGGTTCCTCGCCCTCTCCTCCGCCCTCCTCGGGGTCGGCCTGTTCGGGATCCTCACGCGCCGGAACTTCGTGCTCCTCCTGATCGCGATCGAGATCGCGATGAACGCGGCGATCCTCAACTTCGTCTACTTCGCCGCGTTCGCCCCGGTCCCGGCCCTCGGCCTCACCGGCCAGGAGATCGCGGTCGTGCTGATCGGCTTCGCCGCGACCGAGGTCGCGGTCGGGCTCGCGATCGTCCTCGCCCTGCACCGGCTGCGCGGCTCGATCAACGTCGCCCAGGCGACGGACCTGAACGGATAGGGGGAGGACGCGCTGGACCCTCTCCTCGCGCTCGCCCGCTGGGCGTTCGTCGTCCCGCTGCTCTCCGTCGCGTCGTTCGTCCTGGTCGGGGTCCTCGGCGCCCGCCTCCCCCGCCTCGAGTGGGGCGGCTGGATCGCGGTCGTCGCGTCGGGGGCGGCGATGGCCGTCGGCGTGCTGATCGCTCTCGGCGAGTCGCTGAGCCCGGGGACGTACACCGACGTGCGGTTCACCTGGCTCCACCTGCCGGCCCCGCCGCCCGGGCACCCGGGGGCGTTCCCGAACGGCTTCTCGCTCGTGATGGGCACCCTGGTCGACCCGCTCTCGGCCCTGATGCTCGTCGTGGTGACGGTCGTCGGGTTCCTCGTGATGTTGTACTCGATCGAGTACATGCGCAAGGAGCGCGGGCTCCCCCGGTACTACGCCGAGCTGTCGCTGTTCCTGGCCGCGATGAACGGCCTCGTCCTCGCCGACAACCTGCTCGAGTTCTTCCTGTTCTGGGAGCTCGTGGGGCTCTGCTCGTACTTCCTCATCGGGTTCCACTACGAGCGGCCGGCGGCGGCGAGCGCGGCGAAGGAGGCGTTCCTCGTCACGCGCGTCGGGGACGTGATGTTCCTGCTCGGGATCTTCCTGTACTTCGCGGTCTACGGCGCGAAGGGCCCCGGCCTCGGCTGGGCGGCGAGCGGCTTCCTGTTCGTGCAGGGGAACCACGCGTTCCTCGCGGGGGTCCCCGCCGGCAACCCGACCCTGCTCACCGTCGCCGGGATCATGATCCTCGGCGGGGCGGCGGGCAAGAGCGCCCAGTTCCCGCTCGACGTCTGGCTGCCCGACGCGATGGAGGGCCCGACGACCGTCTCGGCGCTGATCCACGCCGCGACGATGGTCGCCGCCGGCGTCTACCTGCTCGCGGTCACGAGCGTCTTCCTCGGCTTCACGGCGTTCGACTCGCTCCTGATCGTCGCCCTCGGCGGGATCACGACGTTCTTCGCCGCCACCATGGCGGTCGTCCAACCGGACATCAAGCGGGTGATCGCCTACTCGACGATCAGCCAGCTAGGCTACATGGTGCTCGCCGTCGGCGCCGGGTTCACGATGGTCGGGCTGTACCATCTGTTCACCCACGCGTTCTTCAAGGCGCTCCTGTTCCTCGCCGCGGGCGCGGTGATCCACGCCGTCGGCACGCAGGACCTGTTCCGGATGGGCGGGCTGCGCAAGCGGATGCCGCTGACCGCGGCCGCGTTCGCCATCGGCGGCCTCGCCCTCGCCGGCATCCCGCCGTTCGCCGGGTTCTGGAGCAAGGACGACCTCCTCGCCGGCGTCTACTCGACGCTGGGGAGCCACCCCGCGTACTGGCCGTTCTTCCTGCTCGCCTTCGCGACGGTGTTCCTCACCGGCTACTACATCTTCCGCGCGTGGTTCCTTGCCTTCTCGGGCGAACCCCGCGATCCGTCGTTGCACGCGGGCCACGAGGGCCCGTGGGAGATGACCGTCCCGCTCGTGATCCTCTCCGCGCTCGCCGTCGTCGCGGGCCTGTTCGTCTACCTCCCCGGGTTCCAGGCGCTCCTCCTGCACGGGGGCGGCGTCGCCGGGATCCCGCCGGTGTACGGGACGACGCAGCTGCTCCTCTCGGCCGTCGGGGTGAGCCTCGCGGGCGGAGGGATCCTGGTCGCCTGGGCGCTCTGGGGTTCGGGCCGGATCGTCCCCACGCCGTCGGCGGCGCCCGCCGCCGGGATGCGCCGGGTCCTGCTCGCGCGCTACGGGATCAAGTCGGCGTACGACTGGCTGGGCGCCACCGGGGTCTACACGGTGGCACGGGCCGCCGACTTCTTCGACCGATTCGTGATCGACGGGGCGGTCCACGGCTTCGAACGGGCGTTCGGCGACCTCTCCGAGCGGATGCGCCGGATCCAGACCGGGCTCGTCTCCGACTACGCTTCGTACGTCGTCGGCGGGCTGCTCGTCGTCGCGGCGCTCCTCCTCGTCGTCGCCCCGTACCTCGTCGGCCGGTTCGGGGGAGGGTAGGCTAGATGCTCCCGCTCGTGCCGATCGTCCTCGCGAGCCTGCTCGCGGGCACCGTTGCGACGTTCCTCGCCGGGCGGTGGGCCCGCTGGGTCGCCCTCGCGACCTCGGCGGTGTTCCTCGCCGAGGTCGGGGGGATGTTCCTCTCCTACTCGGGCTGGCCGGGGTACAACGCGCAGTCGGTCCCCGGCTTCGCCGAGAGCGTGAGCTACCCCTGGATCCGCCTGCCGTGGATGCAGGTGAACTTCACGGTCGGCGTCGACGGGATCTCGCTCGTCCTGATCCTGCTGACCGCGATCCTCCAGATCGCCACCGTCGTCTACTCCTGGAAGGAGACGAAGAACCCGGCCGCCTATTTCGGCCTCGTCTCGCTGACCTGCCTCGGTTCGTTCGGGGTGTTCGTCGCGCTGGACGTGCTTCTGTTCTTCCTGTTCTGGGAGGCGGTGCTCGTCCCGATGTTCTTCCTGATCGGGGTCTGGCGCGGGCCGCGGCGGCGCTACGCGGCGCTGAAGTTCTTCGTCTACACCCACGTCGCCTCGATCGTGATGCTCGTCGGCCTCCTCGCGACGGTCTTCTACTCGGGGGCGACGTCCCTCGACTTCTCGGCGGTCGCTGCGGCGGCCCCCGGCCTCTCCCCCGTCGTGCAGACGTTCCTGTTCCTCGCCCTGTTCTTCGGCTTCGCGGTGAAGTTCCCGATCGTCCCGTTCCACACCTGGCTCCCCGACGCGCACGTCGAGGCCCCGACCGGCGGTTCGGTGCTGCTCGCCGGGCTCCTCCTGAAGCTCGGGGGCTACGGGCTGATCCGTTGGGCCGTCGAGGTGCTGCCCGCCGGCTTCCTCCACGACCGGCCGATCGTCTTCGCCGCCGCGTTCGTCTCGATCGCGTGGGGGTCGGTCGTCTCGCTCGCCCAGCGGGACCTGAAGCGGATGGTCGCGTTCTCCTCGATCAACCACATGGGGATCGTCCTGCTCGCGATCGGGCTCGACAGCTCCCTCGGCTTGCTCGCCGCGGTCCTCCTGATGTTCGCCCACGGGATCGTGAGCGCCCTCCTGTTCATGTCCGCCGGCACGGTCCACCACACGTTCGGCACGCGCGACATCCCGGCGATCGGCGGGATCACCCCCGCCACCCCGGCGCTCGCGACGATGATCATGGCCGGCGCCCTCGCGTCGCTCGGCCTCCCCGCGCTGATCGGCTTCCCGGCCGAGTTCACGGCCTTGCTCGCGACGTGGAACGGCCTCGGCTACCTCGTGCTCCTCCCGCTCGGGATCCTCGTCGTCACCGCCGCGTTCTACATCTGGATGATGCAGCGGATGCTGTTCGGTCCGCCGCGGGGCGTGCCGCTCGGCATCCACGACGTCCCGTGGTGGGAAGGGGTGGGGATGGGCCTCCTCGTCGCCGTCACCGTGCTGTTCGGGATCCTGCCCGGGCTGCTCGTGAACGTGATCACGAGCTCCCCGGTGAAGGGGTTCCCGGGGACGTGAGCCGATGAGCTTCGCCGGGACCGTCGGGCCGCTCGTCCCCGAGGTGATCGTCCTCGCCGCCGCGCTGCTCGTCTTCCTGCTGGACGTGGCCGGCGCACGACGACGCGAGCTCGTCGGCGCGATCTCGATCGCGGCGCTCGCCGGCGCCCTCCTGGTCGTCCTGGCGGACCTCGGCTTCCTCCCCCTCGCGGCGCTGCGCGGGCTCCCGCCGAGCGTGCTCAACGCCGTCCCCGCGGCCGGGAGCGCGCCGCTGTACACGTTCGGCTCGCTCGGCCTCGTCTTCCAGGGGCTGTTCCTCCTCGCCGCCCTCCTGGTCGCGACGGCGTCCCTGAGCCGCGCGAGCGACGAGCGCGGCGCCCCGATCTACTACGGCCTCCTGCTCCTCGCGACCCTCGGGATGCTGCTCGTCGCGCTGGCGTCCGACCTCATCTTCCTCCTGCTCGCGATCGAGGTGACGAGCCTCGCGACGTACGTGCTCGTCGGCTACACCCGCCGCGACGCCCGGGCGCTCGAGGCCGCGATGAAGTTCTACATCGTCGGCGCGCTCTCCTCGACCCTCTCGTTCTTCGGCGCCTCGCTCCTGTTCGGGGCGTACGGGACGACGAACCTCTACGCGCTCCGCGCGGTCGCGGGCTCGGTCGGCTATCCGGTCCTCGCGCTCCTCGGCTACGGCATCCTCCTCGCGGGGCTCGCGTTCAAGACGACGCTGGTGCCGTTCCACGCCTGGGCGGTCGACGTCTACGACGGCGCGCCCCACGAGGTGAGCGCGTTCCTCGCGGGCGGGACGAAGAAGATCGGCGTCTTCGCGCTGTTCCTGGTGTTCCTCGGGCCGGTCCTCTACGTGAAGGCCGGCGGGGGCAGCCCGTTCTCGGGGGCGCCGTTCGACCTCGGCCCGACGGTCCAGCTGACCCTCGCCGTCCTCGCCGTCGTCACGATGACGGTCGGCAACGTTCTCGCCCTCCTGCAGGCCGAGATGAAGCGGATGCTCGCCTACTCGTCGATCAGCCAGGCCGGCTACATGCTGATCGGCATCGCGATCGGGACCTCCCCGGCGCTCGCGGGGGCGACCCTCCAGGTGGCGGCGCACGTCCTCATGAAGAGCGGCGCCTTCCTCGTCGTCGCGGCGGCCGCCGCGATCGGGGTCGGACCGAAGATCGTCGACTGGCAGGGGCTCGGCACGCGCCGGCCGTGGCTCGCGGTGGCGTTCGCGCTGATGCTGCTCTCCCTCGCCGGCGTCCCCCTCACCGTCGGGTTCGTCTCGAAGTTCGTCCTGTTCAGCGCGGCCGTGCAGGCCCGCGGGTTCTTCGTCTGGCTCGCCGTCGCCGGTCTCCTCAACAGCGCGCTCTCCGTCTTCTACTATGCCCGCGTGCTGAAGGTGATCTTCTTCGAGCCCGCGCCCGGCCCGCTCCCTGCCCGGGCGGGCGACGTCGTCGGGGCCGCCGGTCCGACGCCGCTCGGCGCGGGCGGGATCGGGTACGGCCGGGCGGTGGCGATCGGGGTCGCGGCCGTGCTGATCGTCGCGATCGGGCTCTACCCCCAGCCGATCCTCGGGCCGATCCAGAGCGCCGCGGCCCACTTCGTCGCCGGCGGAGCGTAGGCTCGTGGAGCGGTTCGACGTCGTGGTGGTCGGCGCCGGACCCGCGGGATCCCTCGCCGCGCGCGCCGCGGCGGAGGACGGCGCGCGGACGCTCCTCCTCGACCATCGGCGCGAGATCGGCCAGCCGGTCCAGTGCGGCGAGTTCCTCCCGACGTGGGAGGAGCTCGGGACCCTGTTCGACCTGCCCCCGGGGCTCGCCGGGGCGTACGCGATCCCCCCGGCGACCGTCCTGCGCGCCATCCGAACGATGACGTGCGTCTCGCCATACGGCCACCGGTTCACGTTCCCGCTGTCGGGCGCGGTCGTCTCCCGCCGGGCGTTCGACAAGGCGCTCGCGGCGCGGGCCGAGGGCGCAGGGGCGGAGCTGCGGTTCCCGGTCGGCGTCACCGGCGTCGAGGGGTCCGAGGTGCGGCTCGCGGGGGGAGCCCGGGTCGAGGCGGGCGCGATCGTCGGGGCGGACGGGCCGACCTCCACCGTGGCGCGGGCGGTCGGCCTCGCCCCGCGCCGCACGATGTTCCGGATGATCACGGGGTCGGCCGACGGCCCGCTCTCGGACGGGATCGAGCTGTTCTTCGGCCGCGACGCCCGGCCCGGCTACGCCTGGGCGTTCCCGCGGGCCGACGACCTCAACGTCGGCCTCGGCGTCACCCGGCTGCCGCGCGGCGCGACGCTCTCCGGTCTCCTGGACGCGTTCACCGAGCGGGCCGCGCTCGGGCGGGCGCGGGAGCGCACGACCTGGTGGGTCCCGATCGGCCCGCCGCCCGAGACGCTCGTCGCGGGCCGCGTCGCCCTCGCGGGGGACGCGGCGAACCTCGTGATGGCGACGAACGGCGGCGGCATCCCGACGGCGATGCTCCGCGGTTGGCTCGCGGGCGGCGCGGCGGCCCGGTCGGCGCGGGGGGAGGCGCCGCTCGCCGCGTACGATGCCGCGTGGCGCTCGATCCTCTACGCGCCGCTCGCCCGGGCGGCACGGATCGAGCGGTGGGGCGAGGGGGTCGCGCTGGCCGACCCCCTCCTCGCGCTGGCGATGCGCTATATCGGGACGTCGGGTCTCGACGCCCTGATGCGTCTGCGCTGGCCGCACCGTGCCCGGGGGGCGGCATGACCCCCTCGGTCCCCGCCGCCCCCGTCGCCGACGCGTCGCTGGAGTCGCTCGTCGAGCGGACCCTCGGCCGCGACGCCTCCGCGGAGCTCGGCGAGCTCCTGCCGGTCCTCGTCCGCGACCTCGAGGCGATCGACTGGCGCCTCTCCGAGGTCCTCGGCTCCCGGTTCGCCGACCTGACGGAGGCGGCCCGGTACGCCTGCGCGATGGGCGGCAAGCGCGTCCGGCCGCTCCTGATGGCCGCGGCGTACCGCGCGCTCGGCCGGGCGTCGATCGGGCCGATCGTAAGTCTTGCCGCCGCGTTCCAGTTGATCCACACGGCGACCCTCGTCCACGACGACGTCATCGATCGGGCCGAGACGCGGCGGGGCCGCCCCTCGATGCCGAGGGCCTACGGGGTGCCGCTCGCGATCGTCTCGGGGGATTACCTGTTCGTCCGGGCGTTCGAGCTCGCCGCCGAGTACCCGCGTCCGATCATCCTGCGGTGCGGGGAGTCGTGCGCCGATCTCGTGGAGGGCGAGGTCCTCCAGGAGGCGACGCGGTTCGACCTCTCCGCGGGCCGGGAGCATTACTTCCGCGTCGCGGAGCGCAAGACGGCCGCGATCATCGCCGCGGCGCTCGCCTCGGCCGGCGAGATCGCGGAGGCGGGCGGGGCCGTCGTCGAGGCGCTCGCCACGTACGGCCGGGCGGTCGGGATCGCCTTCCAGATCCGGGACGACCTCCTGGACGTCTTCGGCGACCCGGATCTCCTGGGCAAACCGCTGTTCTCCGACTTCCGGGAGGGGAACGCGACGCTCGTCGCCCTCGACACCCACCGGGCCCTCGATCCGAAGCGGCAGGCGGAGTTCGAACACTTGTTCCAGCTCCGCCGCAAGCGCTCCCGCCACCTGCTGCGGCTCCGGGAGCTCACCGAGCTCGCCGGGACCGCGCCGCTGCTCGCCCGGGAGGCGGAGGAGTGGGCTGGGCGCGCGATCGCGGCGCTCGCCCCGATCCCGACGAGCCCGTACCGGCGCCTCCTCGAACGGCTCGCGCGCGGCGCTGCCGAGCGGCGCTTCTGAACGGGGGCGGGCCCGTCCCGGCCCCCGGGCCCGTCGCCCGGGGGCGCCCGTCCATCGAAAGCTACATCTTGGGCGGCCCGGTTCGCACACCTCCCGAGGCGTTCCGTGTCGAGCTCGACGGCGTCGGCGACCGCCCCGGCCGGGGCGGCGCTCGAGTGGGACCGCCTACCGGCGCCGTGGGAGCCCCTCCCGGTACGGCCCCGCCTGCCGGTCGGGATCGCGGTCCTCGCGGTGGTGCTCGCGACGTTCGCGGTCGGGATGGTCCTCGCCGGGACGTTGTTCCTGCTCAACGTGATCGCGGGGAACCTCGTCCCCGCCTCCCTCGAGATCTTCCAGTCGATCGACCCTCTCGGCGCGACGATCCTGATCGTCCTCGGTGCGGCGCTGCTCGCGATGGCGACCGCCCTCTGGGACCAGGAGACGTGGGCGCTCTGGGTGACGATCGGGCTCGTCTTCGCGACGATCGCCTACCTGTTCTTCACGGGGTCGATCACGGTCCTGTTCCTCGTCTTCGTCGGGCTGCTCGTCTACCTCCTCACGGTCCGTCGCTACTTCTACTGATGCGGATCGCGCTCGCCGAGCTCGCCCCTACGCCCGGGGATCTCGCGGCGAACGTCGCCCGGCTCGGGGCGGCGGTGCGGGCCGCGCGCGCCGACCTCGCCGTGTTCCCCGAGCTGTACCTCTCCGGCTACCGGCTCGGCGACCGGTTCCACGCCCTCGCCCTCCGGCCGGGGGACCCGACGTGGACGGCGCTCGAGCACACCGCACGGTCCGCGGGCACGACGATCGTCGTCGGCGCCCCGGCGACCTCCCCCGAGCGGCCCGGAGAGATCCAGAACGTGGCGATCGCCGTACCGCCGGACGGCGCGGCGGGGATCCAGGCGAAGCGGTACCTTCCGAACTTCGGTCCGTTCGAGGAGGCGATCCCGTTCTCCCCGACGGGCACGAGCCGTCCGGTGCGCGCCGCCGGGCGCTCGCTCGGCCTCGAGATCTGCTACGACACGTTCTTCCCCGAGGTCTCGCGGGAGCTCGCCCTCGGCGGGGCGGAGCTCCTGGTCGTCCTGTCGGCCTCGCCCGTCACGAGCCGGCGGCTGTTCGATCGGCTCCTCCCCGCGCGGGCGATCGAGAACGCCTGCCCGGTGGTCTACGTCAACCGCGTCGGGGTCGAGGACGGCATCGTCTTCGGGGGAGGCTCGGCCGTCTGGGACCCTCGAGGCGAGCCGATCCCGGGGACCGCCGTGCCGCTCGAGGGCCTCGCCCCCGAGGAGTCGGTCGCCGTGGTGGACGTCGATCCCGCCGCCGCCGCGCGCTGGCGACCGTTCCGCCCGGTGCTCCGGGACGTCGGGGTCCGGCCCCCGGGGCCCGCCGCCCCGCCGGCGTAGGCTCCGTTCGGTTCCAACGCGGGCGTTATAGCGGACCTCGTCCCCGGGTCGGCCCGGTGCCCCGCGCCCCCACGATCGCCCAGCAGCTGGCGGCGAAGCAACGGGAGATCTCCGTCGCCGAGTTCTTCGAGCGGAACCGCCAGATCCTTGGCTTCGACAATCCGCAGCGGGCCCTCCTCACCACGGTGAAGGAAGGGGTCGACAACAGCCTCGACGCCTGCGCCGACGCGGGGATCCTTCCCGAGATCGGGGTCGAGATCGCGAAGGAGTCGGAGGAGCGGTACGCGGTGGCGATCACCGACAACGGCCCCGGGATCCTCCGCCGGGAGATCCCGAACGTCTTCGCGAGGCTCCTCTACGGGTCCCGGTTCCACGAGAACCGCCAGGCCCGCGGCCAGCAGGGGATCGGGATCTCGGCGGCGGTGCTGTACGCGAACCTCACCACCGCCCGACCCGCGAAGATCATCTCCAAGGTCGCCGAGGAGGACGCCGCTCACGTCCTCGAGCTGACGATCGACACGCAGCGCAACCAGCCGAAGGTCGTACGCGAGGACGTCGAGCTGTGGGACCGGGAGCACGGGACGCGGATCGAGCTCCTCCTCAAGGCCCGGTACCTCCGTGGGCGCCAGTCGCCGCTCGAGTACCTGCGGGGGACTGCGATCGTCAACCCCCACGCACGGCTCGTCCTCGTCGAGCCGGACGGGACCCGGATCACCTTCGAGCGGGCGGCGACGGAGCTTCCCCCGTCGCCGAAGGAGACGCTCGTCCACCCGTACGGCCTCGAGCTCGGCGAGTTCGGGCACCTCCTCGAGGCGACGAAGCGGCCGACGATCGCGGAGTTCCTCGCGAAGGACCTCCAGGGGGTGAGCGCCCGGACGGCGCGGGAGGTCCTGGGCTCGCTCGGCCTGAGGGGGAGCGAGCGCCCCGTCGCGATCGTGGGCGAGCCCCGGGAGAAGCTCCTCGCGGCCCTCCGGGCCGCCCCGCTCCTGAGCCCCTCGGCCGACTGCCTCTCCCCGATCGGGGCGACGCTGATCAAGCGGGGCCTGCGGAACGTCCTCGGCGAGCTGCGCCCCGAGTTCTTCGCGCCGCCGGTAAGCCGGCCCCCGAAGGTCCGCGGGGGGTTCCCGTTCCTGGTCGAGGTCGGGATCGTCTACGGCGGCGGGCTCCCCGCGGACGAGCCGATCCAGATCCTCCGGTTCGCGAACCGCGTCCCGCTCCTCTTCCAGCAGGGCGCCTGCGCGATCACGACGGCGATCTCGGGGATCGACTGGCGGCGGTACGGGCTCGACCAGAAGGGCGGCGCCGGTCTCCCCGTCGGCCCGATGCTCGTCCTCGTCCACGTCGCGTCGACGAAGGTACCGTTCACGAGCGAGGCGAAGGAGGCGGTCGCCGAGGATGCGGAGATCGACCGCGAACTGACCCTCGCCCTGCAGGCGGCCGCGCGCCACCTCCGCGCCCACCTCTCCCGGATGAGCCGGCGGGAGTTCGCGAGCGGCAAGTTCGCGATCATCCAGAAGATCCTGCCGAAGCTCGCGGAGAAGGCGTGCGCCCTCGTGGGACGGCCGGTGCCGGACCTCACCCCGGTCGTGACGAAGATCATGGACGTCGTGAACGTCGAGACCGTCCTCGGCGCCAGCCCCACGGGCGTCGCCGGCTCGGTCGAGGTGACGAACTACACCCCGCGGGCCCGCGTGCTCGAGCTGTTCCTCGAGCTCGACCCGGCGCTCCTCGGCGCCGCGACGATCGCGCCCGC
>JASHQF010000002.1 GCA_030037695.1 Thermoplasmata archaeon | reverse complement strand
GGGTCGACGATCGACGGGAAGGAAGTCGCCGTAGGACCCCGCTCCGCCACTCCATTCGGGTCGCGCTCCTTCGCCCGCCCGCCGTCACTGCTCACGAGGGCTCGCCCTCTGCGCCGGGCTGAGCCGAGGGAGGTCAATCCTCTGCCGACGGACCGGTGATGAACGACGTCTGTGGGCTCGACGAGCCGGCTGTATGCGTGCCTACCTAATTTTTAGGCTACACAATATATGCGGCGCTTTCGTCCGGTCGCACATGATGACGCGCGCCACCTCGGTCGGTGCACCCGCCGTCCGGCCGCAACCGATCGGACCGGCTCGGCGCACGACTTCCTCTGCCGCACGGCAGATCGACCGCGCAAAGTCTCCGGTGCTTTTCGGTGGTAGGATGCGGGCCCGAGCCCAAGAGCTGGCCCGTCCGAGTCTCGGGTCGATGCTCGCTCGTCCTAGCGGCCTGCGAGGTGGCTGACGATGGCCGGAAGCGTTCCTCTCGCAGGGGGTTCCGACCCTTCGACCCCGGCAACGGTCACGCCGTCGGGCCGAATCTCGGGATCGGCCGGCGCCGCGGCTCCCCGAAAGGCTGCCGGTCGATCCTTCTCTCGGCTCGCGTACGTCGGCATCGCGCTCGCGGTCGCCGCCCTCGTCGGGAGCGCGACCGCCTACGAGGTCCTGACCAGCAAGTCCCCGGGGAACCCGTGTGCGGTCTTCACGCCGCAGCAGCTTGGAGCGAATTCCACGCCAGGAGAGGTGGAGGGCAACACGACCCCCGACTTCGCGAACTCGACGCTCCTCACGAACGGAACCCTCGCGACGGTAGCCGTCGGCACCCCCATCCAGGTCGTCGCGGGCGAGAACTTCTGGGGAAGCCTCGTCAGCCAGATGGGCGGGAACTTGACGCACGTGCTCAGCATCGTGAGCAACCCGAACGCCGATCCGCACGACTACGAGGCCAATGCCTCGGACGCCGCGGCGATCGCCGCCGCCAACCTGGTGATCCTCAACGGGGTCGGCTACGACGACTGGGGGTTCCAGTTGGTCAACGCGTCGCGCACGGCCGGCCAGGAGGTCCTGGACGTCGGCATCCTGAACGGGGTCTACGTCTCGGGCGGGATCGTCACGGGCAACCCGCATCAGTGGTACAACCCGCTCTACGTGAACCACACGCTCCTCGCCATGTACTACGATCTGGTCGCCCTCCAGCCGGCCTCGAAAGCGACCTTCCAGGAGAACTTCGCGAACCTCAACAACTCGACCGGCGGAGGAGCCCAAGGCGTCTCGCTCCACGAGCTGTACGCCCAGGCCAACCTGATCAAGAAGGACTTCGCCGGATCGGTCGTGGTGTCGACGGAGAGCATCTTCGTCTACCTCGCGAACTATACCGGCCTCGACCTGATCTCGCCGCCCGCGTTCATGGAGGCGATCGCGGAGGGGAACGACCCGCCCGCGTCGAGCGTGGCGCTGTTCGAGTGCCAGATCGAGAGCGGGTACGCGAAGGTGCTCGTCTACAACATCCAGACCGTGACCCCGATCACGACCGTGCTGAAGTCGCTCGCCGGCGAGTACAACATGACCGTGACGTACGTGAGCGAGACGATCCAGCCCCCGGACGCGAGCTTCCAGAACTGGATGTACGGTCAGTACGACAACCTCATCGATGCGCTCAACGCCTCGACCCTCGGAGGTACTACCCCGTGATCGTGGTGCCCAGCGCTCGCGGCCGTAGCGCGCCCGGGCGCCTCCCCTCGAGCTGGGGCGGGCGAGTTTCCGATCGCCAGGTCCGACGGGCCCTCGGTCGGCCAGGTAGGGTCGCGGCGGCGCGTGGACGCTGATCTCCTCCTCCCCCATCCCCCGGCCTCCCAGCTTCCGGGCGACGCCCTAGCTCGACCCGGTCCCCCCGCGATCCGTGCCGACCGGCTCGAGGTCCGGTACCGGAACAAGATCGTGTGGAAGGACGCCTCCTTCGAGATCCGGCCCGGGGAGTTCGTCGCGGTGATCGGCCCGAACGGTGCCGGCAAGACGACCCTGTTCCGCATGATGCTCGGACTGCACTGGCCGTCGAGCGGCGTGCTCTCCGTGCTGGGTGCGGCTCCCCGCCGGGGCAACTACCGGATCGGCTACGTCCCGCAGCGCCACACCCTGGATCGCGACACGCATCTCGCCTGCGAGAAGCTCGTGCGGCTGGCCTACCCCGGGACGCGGTGGGGGCCGGGCAAGCGCTGGAAGCCCCTCGAATGGGGCCCCCGCTTCAACCTGCGGGCGGAGCGCGACGCGGCCGCGCAGGCGCTGGAGGACGTGGGGGCCTCGGAGCTCGGGGCCCGGCCCCTCGGGGGTCTCTCCGGGGGGGAGCTGCAGCGGATCTTCCTCGCCGAGGCCCTGGTCGGCAACCCCGAGATGCTCCTGCTGGACGAGCCGCTCTCGAACCTCGACCTTCGCCGTAGCCGGGAGCTGGTCGAGACGATCCACGGGGTGGTGCGCACGCGCGGCGTGACGACCCTGCTCGTGGCCCACGACATCAATCCGATGATCCAGTGCCTCAACAAGGTGATCTACATCGCCAACGGGCGGGTCGCCGTGGGGACCCCGGGGGACGTGCTGACGTCGGAGCGGCTCTCGGCGCTGTACGGCTTCCACGTGGAGGTGCTGCACGACTCGCGGGGCAACCTCGTCATCGTCGGCGGAGAGGACGACCGGGGGGAGGAGGGAGGATGAGCGGCGGGGGTTGGAGCGGGATCCCCTGGAGCTGGAACCTCGTCACGGACCTCCGGCTCCTCTGGTCGTTCCAGTTCATGCGCCACGCGATCGAGGCCGGCACGATCATCGGGATCCTCGCCGGCATCATCGGCTACTTCGTCGTGCTGCGGCGTTCGGCGTTCGCCTCCCACGCGCTCGGCCACACCGGATTCTCCGGGGCGGCGGCCGCCGTCCTCGTGGGCGTCCAACCGGTCTACGGTCTCCTGGTCTTCACCATGGTCACCGCGAGCGGGATGGCCGTCCTGGGCAACCGGGCGTCGACGCGCGACGTCGAGATCGGGACGGTGCTCGCCTTCTCGCTCGGGCTGGGGCTGCTGTTCCTCAGCCTCTACAACGGCTACGCCCAGGAGGCGTACTCGATCCTGTTCGGGGAGGTGCTCGGCATCAGCGCCTCCGAGGTCGCCTTCGCGTTCTGGTCCAGCCTCGGGGTCATGGTGGTCCTCGCCCTGATCTACCGCCCGCTCCTGTTCGCCTCGCTGGACGAGGACGTCGCCGAGGCGAAGGGCTTACCCCTGACGCTCCTCAACCTCGCCTTCCTGGTGCTCCTCGCGGTGGCGATCTCCTTCGCCGTGCTGATCATCGGCGTTCTCCTGATCTTCGCGCTCATGGTGACGCCCGCCGCGATCGCGGTGCGCCTGACGTCACGGTCCCTCACGGCCGTGATCACCTCGGTCCTCGTGGCCGTGAGCGCGGTCTGGGCCGGTCTGTTCGTGGCGCTCTGGACGAACTACCCCGCGAGCTTCTTCATCGTCGGCATCATCTTCGTGGAGTACGTCTGCGTCCGGGGCGTCGGCGCCCTCCGGGAGACGGCGCTCCTGCAGGCCGTCGAGGCTCCCGAACGAGAGGGGGTGCGTTCCCTCCGGAACGCCGCGCTCGCGGCCGCGGCCTCGCAGGCGTTGCTCGTCAGCGGAGCCGCAGGGCTCGCCGTGAGCCTGCTCGCCTACCCCGGTGCGGCGTGGAGCCCGATCGGGCTCTACGGCCACGCGCTCTGGGCGATCGCCGCCCTCGCTGCCGCGGCCGCGCTCGGGGCCGTCTCCTCGCTCCTCTACTTCGCCGGA
>JASHQF010000035.1 GCA_030037695.1 Thermoplasmata archaeon | reverse complement strand
TGCCGGACCTCACCCCGGTCGTGACGAAGATCATGGACGTCGTGAACGTCGAGACCGTCCTCGGCGCCAGCCCCACGGGCGTCGCCGGCTCGGTCGAGGTGACGAACTACACCCCGCGGGCCCGCGTGCTCGAGCTGTTCCTCGAGCTCGACCCGGCGCTCCTCGGCGCCGCGACGATCGCGCCCGCCCCGGACGGCACGGAGGCCGAGCTGGGCCGGGCGTGGTGGACCCTCCCGAAGCTCGGCCCGAACGAGCGGACGAAGCTCGCGGTCACGTTCCCGAAGGGGACCGAGGTCGAGGCGAACGATCTCGACTGGTACATCGCCGGGATCGACGAGGGCCGGCTCTTGGGCGCGGACCCCCTCCCCGGCGACTGGGACGTCCGTCTCCCCCGGACGGTCGTCGAGGCCGCCGAGGCGGCCGCCCAGGAGGCGGCCTCGCTGACGGCGCCGGGGGAGGAAGGGGAGGAGGTGGACTACGACGCCGCCGAAGCGGGGGCGACGGTCCGAGGGGACGACTGAGGCGGACGCGCGGCCGGTCCGCGCGGACGCGTTGCGGCCCACGGTCGGGCTCGCTTCGGAGATCTACCAGCAGTTGAGCCGGGGGGAGATCCCGCGGATGCGTCTGCCGCTGCGGACCAAGCAGAACCTCGCGTTCCAGGCCCGCGAGGGGGTCTGGAAGCTCGGGCGGGCGATGGGGACGCGCAGCGCGCGGAAGCTCGACGGGGCGCTGATGCTGCTGCGGACGTTCTACCTCGTCGATTTCATCAACGAGATGGCCCACGACCGCAAGACGTCGACCTTGCGCGAGCTCTACTACATCAGCGAAGGCTGGGAGGAGGGCAAGTTCCACAGCGAGGACGAGTCGAACCTCCTGATCGAGGACCTCGAGGTCCTGTGCGACCGCCTCCGGGAGGACTTCCGCCTCCATCCCGAGGAGAACGGCGCCTCGGTGATCGGCGACCTCACCCTGCGGGAGCGGAACCGCAAGGGGGTCGTGAAGAAGATCAACTGCCGGGACGACGTCGGCGACGGCGGCTACGCCCTCCCGTTCAACGTCGAGAAGGAGAAGATCGAGTTCGTCGGCACGAGCGCCAAGTTCGTGATCGCGATCGAGTGCGGCGGCATGGTCGACCGGCTCGCCGAGAACGGCTTTGACGAGAAGCACGACGCGATCCTGCTCCACCTCAAGGGCCAACCGGCCCGCTCGACGCGGAGGTTCCTGCGGCGCGTCACCGAGGAGCTGAAGCTCCCCGTCGTCGTCTTCACCGACGGGGACCCCTGGTCGTTCCGGATCTACGCGAGCGTGGCGTACGGCGCGATCAAGACCGCGCACCTGTCGAGCTACCTCGCGACCCCGTCGGCCGAGTTCCTCGGCGTCACCGCCTCCGACATCGAGAACTACAAGCTGCCGTCCGACCGGCTCACCGAGCAGGACGTCCACGCCCTCGAGGCCGAGCGCACCGATCCCCGGTTCGCGACGGCCGAGTGGCGGAGCGAGATCGAGCTGATGCTGAAGAACGGGAAGAAGGCCGAGCAGCAGTCGCTCGCGAAGTACGGTCTCAACTACGTCACCGACCACTACCTGCCCGAGAAGCTCTCCGCGATGGGGATCGGTTAGGGGCGGGTTCCCCCCGGAACCTTTAACACCCCCGAGACCGCCCCCCTCGCGATGACGTGGTCGTCCGGCCAGAAGTACCTCGCCGAATTCGTGGGAACCCTCGGTCTCCTCGTCGCCGTCGGCGGCGCCGCGGTGTTCACGATCGGGGCCACGGATCCGCTGGTCCGGGTGATCGCGATCAGCCTCTCCGTCGGGCTCGGCCTGACCGCGCTCCTGTACGCCTTCGCCGACGTGTCGGGGGGCCATTTCAACCCCGCCGTCACCCTCGGGGCCTGGATCGCGGGCCGGATCCCGGGCCGCGAGGCGGTACCGTACGTCCTCGCGCAGATCGCGGGGGCCGTCACGGGGATGGGGATCATCGCGGCGATCGCCTACGGCAACCCGGGGTTCTTCCCGGCCGTGCAGCACGCGGCGCTCGCCTCCCAGTGCTACACGACGAGCTCGGTCGCCTGCGGGGGCTACGGCTGGGCGTCCGCGCTCGTCATCGAGGTCGTGCTGACGTTCTTCCTCGTCGTCACCATCCTGCGGGTCACCGACCCGGACAGCTCGGCGCGGAACCTCGCCCCGCTCGCGATCGGCCTCGTCCTCCTCATGACGAACTTGGTCGCGATCCCGGTCGACGGGGCCTCGATCAACCCCGTCCGCAGCTTCGGCCCGGCGCTCGTCTCGGCGTTCTGGCCGTCCGGCCGGTGGGCGATCGGCCAGGTCTGGGTGTTCTGGCTCGGTCCGCTGCTCGGCGGAACGTTCGCCGCGTTCGTCGAGCGGGGGCTCCGGGCCCGGGCGGCGTGAGCGGCCGGCCCTGCGTCCGCGCCCGTGCTCCCTACGGGAGGTGGAGGCGCTCCCGCGCGGCCTCGGTGAGCAGGTCGATGGCCGCGTCCTTCGGCAGGTAGACGACCGTCTCGGCCGCCCGGCCGACGCGGACCCACTCCGCGCCACCTTCCCGGAACTCGGTCGGCTCGGCGGCGATCTCGACGACCGATCCGGTCGGGGGGGGATCCGGCGTCCCGGCACGCGCCACCCGGAGGAGGTCGGAGGCCTCGTCGAGCACGACCCAGCCTCGCGGCACGACGAGGAGGAGATGCACGAGGCGGGGTCGGAGCTTGCGCTCCGTCTCGGTCTCGGTCCGTCCGAACACCGCGTAGTCGATCGATCCCACCTCGGCCGACCGCTCGAACTGGAACGACCGCTGTCGGAATTCGAGTACGTTCGTCTCGAGGTCGGCGATCTCCAGCACGGGGTCCGGACCCCGCCTCGGTAGATAACGGGCCGACCGGCCCTACCGTCGCGCGCGCCCCCGCCGAGGCACGCTTATTAGGCAGGGCCACTAGGCGCGCGCGTTCGGCGTCCGAGAGGGAATGAAACGCTCGTCCCGGGTCTGGAAGAAGCGCGGCCACATGCGCTGGAAGTGGCGCAAGAAGCGGATGCGCCGCCGCATGCGGGCGCAGAAGATGCGCCAAAAGTGAGGGCGGGACGGGGCTAGGGGCCGCGCGCGAGGCGGTCCAGCTTCCGCGCGTCCTTCGTCGCCTTCTTCCAGGAGCGGTAATGCTCCCGGCAGAGGGGCGCCCGACGGCCCTTCTCGGGTAGGTCCGGGAACGCCTTCCGGGCCTCGGCGAGGGCGAGGTGCCGATCGGCGGGGGCCCCGCAGCCCGGGACGAGGCACCGCTCGGGCTCGTCCTCGACCGGGGGCTCGGGCGTCACGCGCGGGCCCGGGCCGTGGCGATCTCAGCGACCATCCCCGGCACCTCGTAGGGGAACCGGGCGACCCGGGCGCCGGCCGCTTCCAGCGCGGCGACCTTCGACTCGGCGGTCCCCTTGCCCCGGGCGATGATCGCGCCCGCGTGACCCATCCGCTTGCCGGGGGGGGCGCTCCGGCCGGCGATGTAGGCGACGACCGGCTTCGTGAACGAGGCGCGGATGTACTCTGCCGCCTCCTCCTCCGCCGTCCCCCCGATCTCCCCGACCAGGACGAGGAGGTCGGTGTCCGGGTCGGCCTCGAACCACGGGAGGGCGTCGACGAACGACGTGCCGACGACCGGGTCGCCGCCGAGGCCGATGCACGTCGACTGGCCGAGCCCGTGCTCCTTGATGCCGTTCACGATCTCGTAGGTGAGCGTGCCGCTGCGCGAGATGACGCCGACCCGCCCCGGGCGGAAGACGACGTTCGGGATGATCCCGACCTTCGCCCCGGCCGGCGCGGCGATGCCCGGACAGTTCGGCCCGATGATCCGGGTCCCCCGCGCCCGGGCGTAGTGGTACATGACGAGCATGTCGTGGAACGGGATGTGCTCGGTGACGATCACGGCGAGCGGGAGGCCGGCGTCGACCGCCTCGAGGAGCGCGTCCTTCGCGAACGGCGCGGGCACGAAGATGCAACTCGCGTTCGCCCGGGTCGCGGCGACCGCCTCCCGGACCGAATCGTAGACCGGGACCCCTTCGACGGTCGTGCCCCCCTTGCCCGGCGTGACGCCGGCGACGACCTCGGTCCCGAACTCTCGCATCTGCCGGGTGTGGACCGTGCCCTGGTGGCCCGTGATCCCCTGGACGACGACGCGCGTCGTCCGGTCGACCAGGACGCTCATCGGCCTTTCCCCGCCGCGGCGATGACGGCCTCGGCGGAGGCCCTCAGGTCGGGGACCGACGTGACGCCCGCGGCCTTCAGGATCTCGATCCCCTCCTTCTCCCGGTTCCCCCGGATCCGGGCGATCAGCGGGAACCGCTCCTCGGCGGGGATCGCCTCCCGGGCTTCGATCAGTCCCTTGGCGACCGTGTCGCACCGCGTGACCCCGCCGAAGATGTTGAGGAACACGGCCCGCGGCTTCGCTTTCGCCATGAGGAGGAACGCCTGGGCGACCTTCTTCGGGTCGTCGGTCCCCCCGAGGTCGAGGAAGACCCCCGGGTCCCCGCCGAGCTCCTTCAGCACGTCGAGCGTCGCCATGGTGAGGCCCGCCCCGTTCGCGATCACCCCGATCGTCCCGTCGAGCTGCACGAACGCGATCTCCTCCTCCCGTGCGATCTCCTCGAGCGGGGTCCGGTCGTCGCGCACCTCGGCGTACTCGGGGTGCCGGAACGACGCGTCGTCCTCCAGGATCACTTTGGCGTCCAGGGCGACCAGGCGGCCCCCCACGACCCCGAGCGGGTTGATCTCGATCAGCTCGCCGTCCTCCCCCTCCCAGGCCTTCCAGAGCGCGGCGAGGAATCGATCGAGCTGGCGCGCGAGGTCGCCGTCGAGCCCGAGGCTCTGGGCCGCCCGCCGTCGCTCGTACGCGGCGAGGCCGGGGAACGGATGGATCGGCTGGCGGACGATCGCCTCGTCCGCGACCGTCTCGATCTCCACCCCGCCCGAGGCGCTGGTCATCAGGACGGGCTCGCGCCGGGTCCGGTCGAGCGCGAGCGCGAGGTACAGCTCCCGATCGATCGCCAGCTTCTCCTCGAGGAGGACCTCTCGGACCTTCTCTCCCTTGAACTCGAGCGCGAGGATCGCCGCGACCGCCTTCCGCACCTCGTCCGGCGTGTTGGCGAAGCGG